>CAYSPJ010000003.1:47593-85342 GCA_964432875.1 uncultured Phaeodactylibacter sp.
GCTCAATACGCCAGCCGGGAGGGGATGTACCTTCACCGCGAGGCTTATGATGCCTTTTTGCGCATGCACGCGGCGGCTAAAAAAGAAGGCTTGGAGCTGCGCATCCTTTCCGCGGCACGCAATTTTGACTACCAGAAAGGGATTTGGGAAGCAAAGTGGACTGGCGCACGCGCCGTGGAGAATGGCAAAGACGCTGCTAAAGCCTACCCCGACCCCGAGCTGCGCGCCCTGAAGATACTGGAATATAGCTCCATGCCCGGCACCTCCCGCCATCACTGGGGGACAGATATGGACCTCAATGCCCTGAACAACGAATATTTCGAGACGGGCTATGGGCAAAGGCTCTACCAGTGGCTGGTGCAAAATGCTCCGGCTTATGGTTTTTGCCAGCCTTATACCCCCAAAGGGGATCAGCGCCCGGATGGCTACAACGAGGAAAAATGGCATTGGTCATACTTGCCGCTGTCCCGCCCGCTTGCCCAGCTCGCCCGGGAGCAATTGAAAAACGAGATGATCGAGGGCTTCAAAGGCGCCGAAGTAGCTGTACGTATCGGCGTAGTGCAAAAGTATGTGTTGGGTATCAATGAGGAATGCCTGCCGCGCTAGGCACTGGGCTAAGCGGCCACCTAAAATGGCGCCCCGTCTGAACGAGGCCAAGCGTGGAGGCAATCAACAATCGCCCGCAAGATTTCCAGATGAAGCGCAGCGGCATACGAAATTGAAACCAGCCGTGTTTTAGCATCTTAAGCCTTGGCGAAAAGCCTTAACCAATGAATAAAACCTACCAAATCGATGCCGGCCAGTTGGAGCTGGAGGACATCGGCAGCATCTTAAAAGCGGGCTGCCATATTGTGCTTTCTGCTGAAAGCCGCCAGGCCATCCAGCACTGCAGTGATTACCTGGAGCGCAAGCTGCGGGATTCTGACGATTTATTCTACGGCATCAATACTGGCTTTGGCTCTCTGTGCAACATCCATATCTCAAAGGAGCAGACGCAGGCATTACAGCACAAGCTGGTGCAGTCTCATGCCTGTGGCATGGGCGATGCTGTACCGCAGGACATCATCCGCCTGATGCTGCTGCTGAAAATCAAAAGCTTGTCTTACGGCTACTCTGGCGTACGCCTGGAGTTGGTGGAGCGCTTGGTTGCATTTTATAACAACGGCGTCCTGCCCGTCATTTACGAGCAAGGCTCACTGGGCGCTTCCGGAGATTTATCCCCGCTGGCTCACCTCAGCCTGCCGTTGATTGGGCTGGGGGAGGCCTATTTTCAGGGCCGGCGGCAGCCTGCCCGGGAGGCACTGGCATCCTTAGGGCTAGCACCTTTAGAGCTCCGGGCTAAAGAAGGGCTGGCCTTGCTAAACGGCACCCAGTTCTCTTGTGCTTATCTGGGCTGGTGCCTTTGGCAAGGACAGCGGCTTGCGGTATTGGCCAACCTTTGTGCTGCCCTCTCTCTCGACGCTTTTGACTGCCAGCTCTCGCCCTTTGACGAACGCCTGCACGCTATCCGCCCGCACGAGGGGCAGGTGCGGACCGCAGCGGCCATCCGCCATATCTTGACGGGCAGCGCTATGGCAACGGGTGAAAAAAAGCAGGTGCAAGACCCGTACGCCTTTCGCTGCATCCCGCAGGTGCACGGGGCTAGTTGGGGGGCCCTGGAACACATTAAGCAGGTGTGGCTCACCGAGGCCAATGCCGTGACGGACAACCCCAATATCTTCCCCGATTCCGATGCCATCCTCTCTGGCGGCAATTTCCATGGCCAGCCTTTGGCCCTCGCCTTGGATTACCTCGCCATCGCCCTGGCAGAGTTGGGCAGCATCTCGGAGCGCCGCGTCTATCAGCTCATCTCCGGCAACCGGGGCTTGCCGAGCTTCCTCATCGCCAATGCCGGGCTCAACTCCGGGCTGATGATCCCGCAATACACTGCGGCCTCCATCGCCAGCCAAAACAAACAACTGTGTACCCCTGCTTCGGTGGATAGCATCGTAAGCAGCAACGGCCAGGAAGACCACGTCAGTATGGCCGCCAACGCCGCTACCAAGGCTTACCGGGTGGTGCAAAACCTGGAGCGCCTGCTGGCCATCGAGTGGATGACTGCCGCTCAGGCCATGGAGTTTCGCCGCCCCGCTACAACTTCGCCCTTGCTGGAAAGCATGCTCAAAATTTATCGCAGCATCGTCCCCCCCCTCGTAGAAGACCGCGTTTTGCACGATGATATGGAAAAAACAGTGGCCTTTATGCGGGAAATTAGTTGACGAGCTAATGCCAGCAGTTCGTTACCCTAAATCCATGTGGAATTTGCCGATAACTTGTTGTTATGTAACGGCTTAAACTAGATTTGGGCTGAGTTTGCAGTCGGGGCGAAAGTTGCCATAGAAGACGAAGCCGTGGTATGACCCTGCAAATTCACTCCCCAACCCTCACTCCTTCACCCCTTCCCTTTCCACTACCTTCGGGTGTTGAATGGTAATCTTTAGCTTCAGGCCTTAAGCTCGGCCACAAATCTCACGCTAAATTACCCCAGCAAGCCGGCGGCCAGATAGAGCAGCGCTGTTGCGCCGCCCGCCGCCAGGGCATAAGGCAGCTGAGTGCGCACATGGTCGATGTGGTCGGTGGCCGAAGCCATCGAAGAGAGGATGGTGGTATCGGAGATCGGGGAGCAGTGGTCGCCAAAAACGCCCCCGCCTAGTACCGCGGCGATGGTCATATACATATCGGCCCCCATCTCCCTGGCCATTGGTACGGCGATGGCGATCATGATTGCAAAAGTACCCCAGGAGGTGCCAGTAGAAAAAGCGATGAAGCTGCTGACTATGAAGACCACCAGCGGGGCCATCTGAGGCGATATCCAGGCGCGGGCCACATCGGCTACGTACTGGCCCGTTTCCAGTTGTTTGCATACCGCTCCGATGGCGAAGGCCAGCATCATCAGCAAAGCCAGCGGCATCATGCCGGAAATGCCTTTGAGCGTAAGCTCGATCATTTCGCGGGTGCGCATGATGCGCTGGCTGCGGTAGAGCAGCATGGCTGCTACGATAGAGGTCAGCACTGCCGTCAGCACTGCCGTGGAGCCAGAGCCTTGCCCGACGGCAAAGAGCAAGCGGCGCAGCAAGGCCGCCTCGGGCATTTTTTCCATCGCTGAAGGCCAGCCCGTATAAGCCAGCATGACCGGCATAAGCAGTACCATAATTACTATGGGGATGACCATGTTGTAAGCCCGGGGGATCACGCCTTCCACTGGTTTGACATCGGTGAGCTCTTCGGCCAGCATGGGTTGCGCGCCATCGGCCAGCAGCTTGCCTTCTTCACGCACCCGGCGCTCGGCCCGCGCCATGGGGCCATAGTCCTTTTTGAAGAAGATAATCAGCAATACCAGCCCTAGTGCCAGAAAAGGGTAAAAATTGTAGGCCAAAGCCCGGAACATAGTCGCAAAAGGATCGCTAAAGCCCTCCGCGACGAGCAGCGACATAATGAATGCCCCCCAGCCGTTGAAGGGGATGATGATGCTGGAAGGGGCAGAGCTGGAATCGGCGATGTAGGCCAGCTTTTCCCGTGAAATGCCCAGCTTGTCGAAGATGGGGCGGTAGAGCGCCCCTACCGTCAGTACGGAAATACTGGATTCTACGAAGATGAGCAGGCCGGTCAGCCAGGCAAGGAACTGCACCACGATGCGGTTGCTGCCTGCTTGCCGCTTTTCATAGCGCTCCAGTAGCCGGTTGACCTGCCGGATGAAGCCTTCCACCCCCCCTGAGCGCTGGATGAAGATAATGAGCGCGCCAACCAGGGCACAAAACATAATGGTGCGCGTATTGCCCGGGTCCTTAAACACATCAACCAGCGCCTCGATGGTACTGAAACTGGCCTGGACCGGCGCATAGCGCTCGATGATGAACCAGCCCAGCCACACGCCAAAAAGCAGGGAAATATGCACCTGCTTGGTGCGGATGGCCAGCAATATGGCGATGACGGGCGGCAGCAGCGATAGGAATCCGTAAGGGTGTTCCATCTTCTTTTGGGCTAAAGATAATATGCTTGGCCTGATTCCCTCGCTTTGGTGGCCAAAAAATGCGCTTTTGCCGCTCCGCGAAGCATTGGGCCGGTCAGGAAACAGCAAGGCTGCGTGCCCCAAAGCGCCGCCAAAGGCCGGTGGCTGCCAGCAAGCCGGCGGCGGCCAAAAGATAAAACGGCCAGCGCGGGCTGGCCGCTGGCGTAATGATGGGCGACATGTCGCCGCTCAGGGTAAATGCCGCCCAGAAAAACGGATGGGCTTTTTGGGGGGGAGCCTCCGCCAGATAAGCCAGTTTGGCCTGGTGCATGGCCTCGTCTTTGGGCAGTTGCTGCTGTAGGTTTTGGTAGAAAAGGCGCATGAAGGCAGCGGTCTCTTGATCGCTCACCCGCCAGAGGGTGGACACCAGGCTGCGGGTGCCGGCATAGGCAAAGCCGCGCGCCAGGCTAATGGCGCCTTCGCCCCGGCGCAGCTCGCCGATGCCGGTTTCACAGGCGCTCAGCACGGCCATTTCGGCGGGTAGCCGCAGCCCGTACAAATCCTTGGCATAGAGCAGCGGTTTGTCTTTTGCGCCGGGCGTCGGGGTGAAGGCGAGGAATGAATAATCACCTTCGGCATCGTTGGCTTTGGCGTGCGTGGCCAGGTGGAGGATGCTGTACAAGTGGGCCTCTTGCAGGAAACGCTCGCGGGTGGCGCTTTTGCCTTTCCGCACTTGAGCATTGAGGATGTTTTTAACATGCATCACTTCTTCCTCGTTGCTGTAGAGCCTACTTAGGCTGATGCGCCTTTGGTCCAGTGTCTCTTTCCCGATAGCGGAAGAAGCGAAGGATGGCGCGAATGCCAGCGCTTTGCGCTGGTGGGGTGTGGGCGGGCTCTGGGCTTTCATCTCCATCAGCAGGCGCGCAGAATGCGCGTGGCTGATCTGGTGGCGATGCAGGAGATAGGGATAAGCCGGCATAGAGGTTGCCGGGGCGGGCATAGCAAATAACAAAGCCTCAAACGGCAGGTACTCCAACACGCCATCCGGGATGATGATAAGGCGTTTAGGCAACAGCGGTTCCACTGGTGCAATGAGTTGTAGGTATAAGTGATGGGCATGTGCTTGGTAGTGCCCGAGCTGCTCTTCCGTTTGTGCGGCTACCCAGCCATAGATGCTTTCCCGCAGCCCTAAAACAGTGCTGTCCAGGCCATCATTCGCTATGCTGGTAAGGAAAGCTTGTTCTGGGGTGATGGCAAAGATGAAAATACGCTCTTTCCCCGCAAAGTACTGGATGAGGGCTTGGCCCGGTGCCAGCAATCCAATTTGTATTTCCGCCAGGGTAAGGGGCGGCGGGCCTTGTTTTAGCCGGTAATACTCTGGGAAGCTGCGTACGAGGCTATCCTCTAGTAGATAGTACGCCCGCTTGGCCTGAAAAACCTGGCTGTTTAGCTCCTGCGCCAAGTCTTCCTCCCCCCTCTGGTAATATTCATAACGCTGATTTTCCAGCCGGATGACTTCCTGCTTCAATTGCCGGTAGTGTGCCAACAGGTCATTGGGGAGGTCCTGCCGGATTTCAGCCCCGGCTTTTTGCACGGCCTCTTTGAGCAGGATCGCTTTGCTGAGCTCCGCATAAGCGAAAGCCTCTTCCAGGTCTTTTAGGTTCTTAGATTGCTGGTAGCGCGTATAGCAGTTGTTGATAGCGGCTTCAAAGATGTAATAAAAATCATTGAGCAAATAGGGTTTGACGCTAGAGTCTTCCAGGCTATTTTTGATGATTTCAACCAGGCGGGTAGCCAAGCTGAAAAGGGTACCTGCCTGGTGCAAGTGGGCTTGGCCCTGCCCGGCTTCAAAAGCCTTTTGATGATTCAGCGCCTTGAAGTAAAGCATGGCGGCCAGCTGGCGCCGCGTGGCTTCATAGCCTTCAAAGCGGTGGCTATGGTCGGGGTCATACCTCATAATCGACAAAGCCTGATCAAGATAGCGGCCGGCTTGCTCAAATTGCCCTAAGCCAGTCAGGCAGGCGCCGATCTGGGCCAGCTGGCGGGCAGCCTGAGGGCTGTTTTTTCCATAGCTTCCCGAGAAGCCCTGGAATGCCAGCCTGGCGTATTTCAGCGCCTTGGCGTATTGGCCTTCCTGATAATAAGTATGGCTCAATATTTCCAGCCCCTTAACCGTTTCCAACCCATTTTTACCATAAAGCGGAGTACTCAGCCGGATGCTTTTGTACAGCATGTGGCGAGCGGTGTCGTATTGCTCCAGGCGCTGGTACATCAAGCCCATATCGCGATAAATCTGGAGCCTCGCCGTTTGATGAGCCGAATAATCTTGGTAATCATGAGCCAGCCCCAATGCCAGCTCAAAATTTTTGCGGGCCTGTGGATACTTGCCCAGGAAGCCGTAGCAATTGCCCAGGCTTTGGCGCAGGGCGATTGCTTCAGCCTCCTGGTTGAGCTTGTGCCGCTTGATGATTTCCAGGCCCATGCCAAAGTATTCAATGGCGAGCAGATAATCCTCTTTGTCGTATAAATTGAGCCCGGCTAGCTGGTAAACCTCCAGGCGTCTGGCGGGCTGATGCTGGGCGGGCAGCGTTTCAGCGCAGTGGACTGCCTTTTTGAGATAAGCGATGGATTGGTTCAGGTTCTCTAATTTCCGGTGCGCCTTGCCCAGCAGCCGATAGAGGCTGAAGCGCAGGTCGCAACCTTGGGGTACTTGGTTTTCCAGGGCTTCAAGCACCGCCGCTACGGTTTGATATTCTTCCTGACCGAGCAAGCATTCTGCTGCGGCATACAGGTGGTCAACTGGTAAATCTGGCTGGCTAGCCAGCTGCTGAAGGCAGTCGAGCGTACAGCAAGCTGCGCTTTTGGCTGTTTTTTCAGCGGCTGGTTTTAGCTGAGGCAAAGCCACAGCTGAGGAGGTTAGTAGCACATAAAATAGCGAAATT
This sequence comes from uncultured Phaeodactylibacter sp., assembly GCA_964432875.1. Classification (GTDB taxonomy): domain Bacteria; phylum Bacteroidota; class Bacteroidia; order Chitinophagales; family Saprospiraceae; genus JACJYE01. Next base: position 54,524 of record CAYSPJ010000003.1, read on the forward strand.
GGTCGAATCAGAGCGCTTAGGTTTTTCATTTTGGCATATTTCGGCAAAATATAAGGCTTTTATCAGAAAAAACCAAACTATCACATGTAAAAATGCCGACATATCGATATTTTTAACTTATGCAATGTTTTCAGCATAGCTGAAAACCCGCTTTGCCCTATTTCCAAAAATTAGCGTAAATTCGCTGCTGTATTGATGCAATTAGGTTGATTAGCCATAACTAAAATAAAGACCAATGTTTTTCGAACTCACCGAAGAGCAACTGGCCGTAAAAGAAGCGGCACGGGAATTTGCTCAAAAAGAACTCAAGCCTGGCGTGATCGAGCGCGATTCCAAAATGTTATACCCGGCCGAGCAGGTACGGCAGATGGCCGAGCTCGGCTTCATGGGGATGATGGTTTCACCGGAATATGGCGGCGGCGGGATGGATACCCTATCCTACGTGCTGGCCATGGAAGAAATCTCGAAGGTGGACAATTCCTGCTCGGTCATCATGTCGGTCAATAATTCTCTGGTATGCTGGGGCCTGGAGGCCTACGGTACCGAAGCGCAAAAGGCTAAGTACTTGCCTAGGCTGGCTGCGGGCGAATGGATTGGCGCCTTCTGCCTTTCTGAGCCCGAAGCAGGCAGCGATGCCACCAGCCAACGCACCACCGCCATAGACATGGGCGACCACTACCTGCTAAACGGCACCAAAAACTGGATTACCAACGGGGGCAGCTCCAACGTGCACTTGGTCATTGCCCAGTCCAATCTGGAAGCTGGCCACCGCGGTATAAATGTATTTATAGTAGAAACCTCCTGGGATGGCGTGGCTATCGGCGCCAAGGAAGACAAATTGGGCATCCGCTCTTCGGATACGCACACCATCATGTATAGCGATGTAAAAGTGCCCAAGGAGAACCGCATCGGCGAAGATGGCTTTGGCTTCAAATTCGCTATGATGACCTTATCGGGCGGCCGCATCGGGATCGCATCCCAGGCGCTGGGCATCGCCGGAGGCGCTTACGAGCTAGCCCTGGACTATTCCAAGCAGCGCGAAGCTTTTGGTAAACCCATCAGCAAGCACCAGGCTATCGCTTTCAAACTGGCGGATATGGCTACGGAAATCGAAGCGGCCAAGCTGATGGTCTATCGCGCCGCCTGGATGAAAGACCAAAAAATGGACTACGACACAGCCAGCGCAATGGCCAAGCTATACGCGGCGGAAGTAGCGATGCGGCATACCGTTGAAGCCGTGCAGATCCATGGCGGTTACGGTTTTGTCAAGGAATACCATGTGGAGCGCCTGATGCGAGATGCGAAGATTACTCAAATCTACGAAGGCACTTCGGAGATACAGCGCATCGTCATTTCACGTAGTATCTTGCAGGGGCAGTTGTATCTGCCCATTTTTAACAGCTCGCTGGAACAACCGGCCGGATAATTGGGCTAAGCCCCAACCTCTGGCCGGCTTTCTGTGTTTGTTAGGAAAGTTTGCTGTCCATGAGAGGAGGATTATTCCAGCTTGCCAGGGTTTTTGGCATCCCAGTACAGGTCCATTGGTCGTTCCTGCTGGTTTTCGTTTGGGTCTTTTTCGCGGGCTCGTCCAATGGGAGTTGGGATTGGCACACCACTGGCTGGGATTTCTTAATAGTACTGGCCTTGTTTGTATGCGTGGTGCTGCATGAGTTTGGCCATGCCCTGACTGCCCGGCGCTATGGCGTACATACGCACGACATCATCCTCTCCCCGATAGGCGGTGTAGCCCGGCTGGATCGCCTGCCCGACAAGCCGTGGCAGGAGTTTATGGTCGCCATCGCTGGGCCGCTGGTGAATATCGCTATCGTGCTGCTGTTGGTAGCCGTATTTTTGCTGGGCCCTGAATCAGGTTACCAACAGTTCCGCAGTTTTTTTTATGACTTGCTCTACCCCGATAGCAATGTCTTTTCTGGCGAGGTGTCCCCGGTTTACGCTTTCTTTTTTGTGCTAATTATCCTCAATCTCGTCCTGGCTATCTTCAATATGCTGCCGGCTTTTCCTATGGATGGTGGGCGGGTTTTGCGGGCGCTATTGTCTATCCGTCTGGGCCGGCTGCGGGCCACTCGTATCGCCACCTACGTGGGACAGGGCTTCGCGCTGTTATTGCTGGCCTATGCCGTCTGGAGCCTCAGCCCGATTACTGGTTTGATTGCTGTTTTCATCTTTATGATGGCGGCGAGCGAGTATCGTTCGGCCCGTATGGAATCGCTAATGGACAACCACACGATTAGTGAGGTCGTGCGTCGCCAATTCACGCGCCTGTACACCAACGACTCCCTGCCCAAGGCTTTATCGCACTATCAGCAGGGCGTAGAGGACAGCTTCCTGGTTTTTGACGAATGGCAGAACCTGGTTGGGGTTTTACCTGAAAAGGCTTTGGCAGAGGCAGTTAAAGGGGAGGCGCCCTACCTGCAACCCGTAGGTGAATTGGTCAGTCGGCGCTACGAAGCGATGTTAGCTAGCGACCCGCTTAAGGTTATTTTCGCCAAAATTCACGGCCAAGGCTACCCGCTCCTGCCCGTGTATGAGCAAGGGGTACTGATTGGCGTAGTGGATAACCAGGCACTGGCTGATTTTATGCGCTTGCATCGGATGCGTGGAGTGAAGTAGTATCGTCTATTTAATCGAGTGTCTGGGCTTTAGCGTTCGCAAGCTTTGCTCTCGAACTAATGCTGAGTCCACTTGATAAGTGGGCCGAAACCAAGCTATAGGTAAGCCGACCCAAATGCGGCTTGGCATTCTTGCTCATGTCATCATAGAATTCCTATATCCCCTTAATCCTCTCCCACAAGCTAGCCAGGGCTTCATTGGTGTCGGGCGGCGGTTCCCGGCTTTGGCGGGCAGTCAGCTCGCTATCCTGCACTTTCAGGATGAAGTGGAAGACAAAGTCGCTGGGCTTGTCAAAGGAATTATTGAGGGAGCCAAAGCGCAGGTCGTTAAACTGCAATTGTCCATCATCCCGTTTCAGGATACTGAAGTAGCCATCTGAAAACCAGCTCAGGATACGCAGTGGGCGGCTCGCTTCATGCCCTTCTACCAAATGGTGGTTCTTGGGTATGACCACGAAGGAGAGCACTTTGTCTTTCTGGTCAAGTATGGAATACATGCCGTGGTAGTAGGCTGTATCCCCTTCGGCAATCCCCTGCCACAGAATATTGTTGAGGATAGTGGGCGAAGTCATGTAGCGTTGATAAGGTATACCTTGCTCTTGAAGCGAAGCCTCGAAGATGCGGTCAACCTGCACCTTATTATATATGGTGAAGAGCATATAGGCAGAGCTGATGCTAATGCCGATGTAGTTCATTATTGGTCGCCAGCGGCTGCGCCGCCCGGCAAAGAAAGCCAAGAGCAGGAACAAGAGGAAGGGCAGGGTATAAAGCGGGTCGACCACCGAAATATTATTGAAAGCTGCCCGGTAATCCAGGAAGGGTTGGAATAGCTGCGTGCCATAGGTCGTGCAGCAATCCAATAAAGGATGGGTGACGATTGACCAGAAAAAGAGCCAGGCCCATTGTTTCCAGGATGCATTGCCGTTGGAGCTAGGCTTGCGCCTGAAGCGCTGGCGCACCCAGATTATTGTCGGGAATAACATTATCCCGGCACTCACCGTCAAGGTGATTTTTGCCAGTTCCCAGGGTGGGATAGGCATGAAAGCTGCTCCCATCCCAATGAGGATCACCATGCCGAGCCAGACCCTTAGAAAAGCATGCCAGTAGTGATGTTTATCGTACAAGCGCTGCACGAGAAACCCTAGAAGCAGGGGCGCTACGACAGCAAAAGTAAGGGAATGGGTAATCGCGCGGTGAAAAGCCAGCGAGCTGAGCTCATCCCCAGCCAGATTGGACAAGACATCTAAGTCAGGGATGGTGCCGGCGATAGCCCCCCAGAGCATAGCCCGGTTGCCAACTTTGCGGCCTAAAACCGCTTCGCCCACCGCTGCGCCCAGCGTGATTTGCGTCAGGGAATCCATGGAGTGTTCATTTTGCGAGCTTTCACCTTCGTATAAATAGAAGAGAAACACCCCAGGGGGCAGGAGGTTCGCTCCACCTGGCAGCTAACCAGCCCAGCTTGTCAACATAGTAGTGCTAAAACCGGAAGCCGAAGGTGATTACAAATTGGTTGCGGCCCAGTTTGTTTTCAACAACCTGCTCGGGCAGCACGCCGCTGGTCAGGTAAGGCCGGTATTCATCTTCAGCACGGCGGTATTGGTAAGCCAAATCCAGGAAGGTACTCTTCCCGCGTATGCCCAGCCCCGTGCCAAGGGTAGTGGCGATGGAATTATCGTCGGCCAGGGGAGATTGCTGGAAGCCCAAGCCAGCGCGAAAGCGGAAGGCTTCATAGGCGAGTTCGCCCCCAAGCCTCAGGTTCCAGGCCGCACTCAGTTGATTAGCGATAATGCCATTGGCTTCGCGCTCGTCATCTGGGAAACCGCTGAAGCGGAATTGGTTATTGCCATAGTTGACCCATTCCAGCTCGGCGCCGAGGAAGCCATTTTTTCCGTAGACATAGCCCAAGCTGCCAGTGACCCGCCAGGGGGTGTTGAGCTTATATTCAAACAGCCCGTCTGGCGATTGGGAGCGGTTGTCAACAATTTCGCCGGTGTCGTCTGGTTGGGTGTTGTAGCTGTAGCCCATTTCGGTGCGGTAGCTTTCCGAAAGGGAGAAAGCCGTTGGGGTGTGCACCGCAAAACCCAGGCGGAAGGCCTGGCTGGCCCGGTAAATCATGCCCAGTTTGAGGTTGATACCTGCGCCGGTAATATTGAGGCGCTCCGTATAGGTGAGGTTGCGGAAGAAAGGGACTTCCGCGTCGTCGTCGTTTTCCTCATAGTCTTTGCTTTCATTGTAGCTTAGGAAGGGCACCCCAATGGTGGCGCCCAGCAGCAAGCGCTCTTTGTAGTTGCCCGCAAAAGCAAAAGCCAGCTCGCTGATGGAGCCTTTGGTCGTGACATTTTGTTGCCGTCGGATATTGGCGTTGGGGCTCAATTCAAAATCGGATTCGTAAATCCCATTGGCAGGGGGCAGGTCATAAATGGCTTCCGAATTAATCGCCAGGTTTGACTCGAAATCGCTGAATTGCCCGCTATTGGCTTGTTCCAGGAAGCGATCGACGATGGAGCCTTGTGACAGGCCGCGGTAAAAAAACTCTTGGTTGAAATTTGCCAGGCGGTTCAGGCCGATGCCAAAGTTGAAGGCCGACCAGTTGGCTGAGCGTGGACGGGAAGCGACCACGACGCCTACGGAGTTGAAGTTGAAATTCGTACGGCTGTCTTTGCGGGGGAATCCTTCCTCGTCATTTGTCAACAACGATTCAGTTTTGGCGGTAAAAAAAGAAGGCGAAAGCAGGAATTCCGAGCTGCGGTACCAGCCTAAGCCTGCCGGGTTGGTACTCATCACGGAGAAATCAGCACCCAGCGCGCCGAGCGCGCCACCAACGCCGATTGAGCGGGCGGTGCCGCCGGCTTCAAAAGAAGAGAAGCGCAGTGCATCGTTAAAGGTTTGGGCGTTTAGCGCGGCGGCTATCAACACCAGGAACGCCATAAGGGAGAGCATTCGATTAGCCATGTGACAGTTTCTTTATCGTTAACAACAATAATGGGGCAAAAAGGTAATAAAAAATGGGTGGAAATAGTGCCATCTCCACCCATTTTCCCACTTTTATATGTAAAGCCACTAATGCTTTGCGCTATTAGTTGCCACGCCCTCCTCTGCTGCTGCTAGGGGCAGCAGAACGGCTGGAACCGCCGCTGCTGGGGGCAGAGGAGCGGCTGGAGCCGCCGCTGCTAAACCCACTGCTGGAAGAGCGGCTCGGGCTGCTGCTATTGAAGCCACTCGAGGAGCGGCTCGGGCTGCTATTAAAACTGCCCGAAGAGCGGCTCGGGCTGCTGCTATTGAAACCGCCCGAACGACTTGGGCTGGTACTTGGCGCGCTGCGCGGTGCAGCACTTGGTGCGGTGCGCGGCGCCGTGCTCGGTGTTGAGCGGCGGTTGTTGTCATAGCTGCGCGGTGCCGGGCTGCTGGGCTGAGTCCTTTGCCGGTCGTAGGTACGCGGTGCAGGCGTAGTATTACGTCCGGAAGAAGGCGGCGTATAATCGCGGCGCGGCTGGCTCGGCGGGGTGTAGCCTGGCGAGCGGGTATCCGCATTGCCACGGCCATAAGTCGAACCCGCTGGGCTGCTTTGCCTGCTGCTGCCAGCAGTATCATAAGTACGGCTGCGGCTCGGAGCCGGAGTAGCGGCGTCTCTAGTCGCTACCGGGGTGCGGTTGAGGTCTTGGCTGTTCCTCGCATCCGTAGTAGTAGTACGGGTGTTATTGTCATAAACACGGCCTGAAGCGACCTGGTTATTGGTCACATCTTTGGGGCCTTCATCGCGCTGGATGCCCTGTACGCGTTGCGTAGTGCCGGGATCGGGCCTTGTGCCGCTGGTGCGCGGGCCAAAGTAGGTGCCGCTGCCGCCGCTATTATTGTTATTATTATTAAAGGTGTTATTCACGTTGTTCACCGTGTTGTAGGCGTAGCCACCACCCCAGGATGGTGGGCAATAGACGTTGGAGGCATAAAAGCCGCCGCCACCGTAGAAGCCGCCGCCACCGTAGAAGTTATTGCCGTAGAAGCCACCGCCAAAGTTGTTGAAGCCAAAGCCAGCACGCGGCCCCCAGGGGTTCCACGGGTTCCAGGCATTCCAGGGGCTATATGGGCTGTATGCTACACCGAAGCCGCCATAGAACGGGCTCCAACGGTTCCACCGATTCCAGCGGTTCCAGCTATTAAAGGAGTAGAAATTGTCATAAATAAGCACCGTAGTAAAGCCGGGGCTGAAGAAGGGGTCGTAGTAGAACATATCTACATAGACCGGGTCAAAGAAGCTAAACCCCTGATAAGGCCGGTGGAAACGGCGGATACGAGAAGAATACTGATAATCGTAGCTGTCATCATAGTGGGCATACTGCTCATCATCATAGGAGTAGTTGCTGTTGGTGACGTAATCATTGCCACGATTACTGCTACTGCGGTCGTTGCGATCGCTGGAGGAATTGTAGTAGGCGCCATCTCGGTCCGGGTTGTAGTAGAGGTCATCATACTGCCCCAAGGCAGCGGTGCCCCAGGCCGAGACGAAGAATGCAATGAGCAAAACGGTTATTCTATAATTTTTCATAAAAAGTGGTTTTAATGTAATTACCGGAACTCTCTGTTCTTTACAACACGTAATTTATTACTTTTGTGCCGAATTATCTGTTAATGCCTCTTTAAAGTGGCAAAGGTGCCTTGTTAAAGTCCCGGGGGCTCAGGCTCAACAAGCTTTCATGCTTGGTTAAATAGCGCCCCCAAGGCTTATGAACAGTGCATTGTGGCTCATTAACAAAGTGTTAAGGTGCCTTTTTTGCAATTGATGTTCCAAAGGTAAAAAAAATAAATAACTTTTCATGGCAAAAGAAATAACGAACCGCACCGAGAACTATTCCCAGTGGTATTCAGATATTGTTAAGAAAGCCGATCTGGCAGACAATTCTGCGGTGCGCGGCTGTATGGTCATCAAGCCAAACGGATTCGCCCTGTGGGAAAACATGCGCGACCAGCTCGACCGCATGTTCAAGGAGACGGGGCATGTCAATGCCTATTTTCCGCTCTTTATCCCCAAGAGCTTCCTCAGCCGTGAAGCCCAGCACGTTGAAGGCTTCGCCAAGGAATGCGCCGTAGTGACCCACCACCGCCTCATGAATGACCCCAATGGCAGCGGGATCATCGTAGACCCCGACGCCAAGCTGGAAGAAGAGCTCATTGTGCGCCCCACGTCGGAAACCATCATCTGGGATACCTACCGGGGCTGGATACAATCTTATCGGGACCTGCCCTTGCTGATCAACCAATGGGCCAATGTGGTGAGGTGGGAGATGCGCACGCGTTTGTTCCTGCGCACCGCCGAATTCCTCTGGCAGGAAGGCCATACCGCCCACGCCACTAAAGCCGAAGCGGAAGAGGAAACGCTGCGCATCCTGGATATTTATTCCCACTTTGCCCAAGAGTACATGGCCATGCCAGTTATTAAAGGTGTCAAAACAGCTAATGAGCGCTTTGCTGGAGCTGAAGAAACCTACTGCATCGAAGCTCTCATGCAGGATGGCAAAGCCCTGCAGGCCGGCACATCTCACTTCCTGGGGCAAAACTTCGCCAAGGCCTTCGACGTCAAATTCCTCAGTGAAAGCAATGTGGAGGAATACGTCTGGGCGACTTCCTGGGGGGTCTCTACCCGCCTCATCGGCGGCCTGATCATGACTCATTCCGATGATGATGGTCTGGTATTGCCACCCCGTTTGGCCCCCACCCAAGTCGTCATCGTGCCCATCCCCAAGCCTTCCCCCGAAATTGGTGAAGCCGCGGACAAGATCATGAAGGCCTTAAAAGCCAAAGGCATCTCCAGCAAATACGACCGGGACGATAAAAACCGCCCGGGATTTAAGTTCGCCGAGCACGAAATGAAAGGTATCCCCGTGCGCCTGGGCATTGGTATGCGCGACCTTGAGAACGGGCAGGTTGAAGTGGCCCGGCGCGACACCAAAGAGAAAAAATCTGTGCCTCTGGATGGCGTAGCCGACTACGTCGCCCAACTACTGGAAGATATCCAGCAAAACCTCTTCAACCGCGCTAGCCAATTCCGCGAAGACCACACTACGCGGGTGGATAACTTCGATGATTTCAAAAGCCTGGTAGAGGCGCCCCGGCCGGAGTTTTCTGAATCCTGGGGCGGCGGCTTCATCTCGGCCCACTGGGATGGCACTACCGAGACAGAACTGAAAATCAAGGAGCTTACCAAAGCCACTATCCGCTGTATCCCTCTGGATGGCGAAGCGGAACCAGGGCAGTGCGTGCTGACGGGTAAGCCCTCGGCGCGGCGGGTGCTTTTTGCGAAAGCTTATTAAGCGCTCGGAGGCTATCGCATAGTGGCGGAAATGGGGCTTGGGTCAACTAGAGCGACGCTGGGCGATGCGGGCGTGGATGAATAGAGGCAATACTTTGTCCTTCGCGGAATATGACTGCCAAGCTCGCTCCGGGCTGAAGATAGTGAGGGGCTGAACTGAAAGTCAGCCCCTCACTTGCCCAGCAGATGTGGATGCTTGGTGCTCAGCCAGGCATCCGCGTACTCCATAATGTGTTTATTTAGCGTCTGTCTTTATAGTCCGATAGCTGCGTTACGCTCGGCCTAAAAATCCTTGACTTCAGCGTGGGGGCCCCTTACCCCACGCTTCGTGGAGTAAACTCCGGTTTTTAGGCCTTCGCAAGCCTTGCTCTCGAACTCTAAAGCTCAGACACTTGACTAAATGGACAGACACTATTTAGGTTTTCCACAGACAAGACATGACCAATGTATTTGCCGTGATGGTCGCTCCCCAACGATTGAAGTTCAAGTTTTGGCCTAACTATAGCCACGATTACGGCCGTTCAGGTGTTACTTTGCCGACAAACTACCGTCAAAAGGGTAGTTTTAACAAATAACCCTGATTGAGATATGAAGCCCTTAACACCATTCCTTGCATTTTGCTTGCTCCTTTTCTGGAGCAACAAACTTACCGCACAAGTCACCGAGCAGCTCAAAGGCATGAGCCAAGGCGCTCAGAACGCCCTTTCAGTCGAGATTCCCCAAGCCGACGAGAAGTTGGCCGATGAGGTCTGGAAGAATTTGATGAAAGACCGCTATCGCAGCAAGCTGAAATGGGATCGCCGCTCCAAAGAATACTTTGCTGACGACGTCAACATCCCGGGCATCGGCCTGGGCAACACGGTGGATGTGTATGCCGTAGCTGAGCCGCGCGGCAGCAACTTGCTGTTCAGTGTCTGGTTCGATCTGGGTGGCAGCTACCTCTCAGCGCAGATGCACCCCGACCGCTACCCGGCAGCCGAGAGCCTGTTGCTGGAATTTCAGCGCGAAGTGGGCCGCGAAAAAGTGCGGCAGGAGCTCAATGCCGAAGAAGACAACCTGCGCCGCCTGCAAAAAGACCTCGGGAGCCTGAAGGCTGCTAATGAACGCTCGCAGAAAGAAATCGAGCGGGCCAAGGAAGCCATCCGCAAAGCCGAGGCCTACATCGCCCAAAACGAGCGAGAACAAGAGGCCATACTTCAGCAAATCAGCCAGCAGCAGAATGCCGTCGACGCGGTGCTGCAGCATCTGAGCAGGATGTAAGCTCAAAAAGATATATCGTATTATGTTCATGGGATCGGATAGCAGTGTATTTCCGCGCACTGCCTTCGCCAGCTGTGCTTGCGGGCCGGATGGATGAGTTCTTTTTGTTATAGTCCCTGAACAAAAAAGGGAAAAAGGGTATGCATTTCGGGATATATTGCGCCCTTAAAACTTAAGCCGCTGCAAAAGTGCAGCGGCTTTTTTTCTTTTTGCTTACCTTTACACCATCAAGCAGGAAAACGCTTTTCAATTCATTTATTATGGCAGACCAGAAGGATACCGAGAATAAGCTCTCCGGCCTGCGCAGCCGCAGCGGTGCTGCCAAGCGCTCGGAAGACTTGTCGAGCTATGTCTTCGGCAAGGTGCAGCCCCAGGCTACCCCCCTGGAGGAAGCCGTGCTGGGCGCCCTGATGTTGGACAAAGAAGCCCTGCCTATCGTATTGGACATCCTGCGGGCCGAGAGCTTCTACCTGGAAGCCCACCAACTCATCTATAAAGCCATGCTCCGGCTTTTTGAGAAGTCCCAACCCATCGATTTGCTCACCGTCACCGAATCGCTTAAAAAGGGAGGCGACCTGGAGGCTGTCGGCGGGCCCTATTACCTGGTAGAGCTGACCAACAAGGTAGCCTCGGCCGCCAATATCGAGTACCACGCCCGGATTATCGCCCAGAAGTACGTACAGCGGGAGCTCATCAGCGTTTCCACCAAAATAATCCGCGACGCTTACGAGGATACTACTGATGTGTTCAACCTGCTGGATGATGCCGAGCAAGGCTTGTTTGCCATCGCCCAGCAAAATATGAGCCGGGGCTTCGAGAGCATGTCCTCTCTGGCGGCTAAGGCTCAGAAGCAAATCGAAGAGCTGCGCAAAAAAGAGGACGGGCTGACTGGTGTGCCAACCGGTTTTACCGAATTGGACCGCCTGACTTCTGGTTTCCAGCCTTCCGACCTCATCATCCTGGCGGCCCGGCCGGGTATGGGCAAAACCGCGCTGGTGCTCTCCCTGGCCCGCAACGCTGCCGCTGAATTTGGTAAGCCAGTAGCGATGTTCTCCCTGGAGATGTCGGCCCTACAGTTAGCCCAGCGGGTTATAGCCATGGAAGCTGAAATCTCTGGCAGCAAAATGCGCAACGGCCAACTGGAGGATTACGAGTGGGAGCAGCTCAACGCCGCCCTGGAGCGCGTCAGTGAAATCCCCATCTACATCGACGATACGCCGGGTATCAACATCTTTGAGTTGCGCGCCAAAGCCCGCCGCCTAAAGATGCAGCACGATATCCAAATCATCATTATTGACTACCTCCAGCTGATGAGCGGTGGGGGTGACAACCAGCGCGGCAACCGCGAGCAGGAGGTCAGCGCCATCTCCCGTGCCCTAAAGGGCCTGGCCAAAGAGCTGAGCGTGCCCATCATCGCCCTGTCGCAGTTGAGCCGGGCAGTGGAGGTGCGCGGCGGTTCCAAACGCCCGCAATTGTCCGATTTGCGCGAATCTGGCTCCATTGAACAGGATGCTGATATCGTGGCATTCATCTATCGGCCAGAGTACTACGGCATTGATGAAGATGAAGAAGGGCAATCCTTGAAGGGTACTGCCGAGGTCATTGTCGCCAAACACCGCCACGGCGCTTTGAAGACCGTCAGGCTGCGCTTTATCGACGAGTTTGCCCGCTTTAGCGACTTGGACGACCCGGATTTTGGCAGCTTGCCAGCCGGTACTTTCGAAGTGCCAGCATCAAATATTATCACCCGGCCATCTAAGATGAATGATGATGAGGATATACCGTTTTGAACAAAAGGTTAAAGGATAAAGGTTAAAGGTTAAAGTGGCTCCGTTGGGGGGCAGCGTACAACGAATAATGAACGGACTGCTCATGGCAAAAATACCGCATAAGAAAGACCGCAGCAGAGCGCCTCGCCCCGCCGCGCCGCGCCCTGGAGCTTTCCAGGGGGGGCGCCCCAAATCGGTCAAAGGCTCAAAGCTGCGGCCGGAGGCGCAAGCTCAAAACGAGGAGGATGGCGAGGGGATGAGGCTCAATAAATACATCGCCCATTGCGGGATATGCTCGCGCCGGCAGGCGGCAGAATACGTCAAAGATGGCTTGGTGAGCGTAAACGGCCAGGTCGTGTCAGAACCCGGCTACCTGGTGCAAAAGGGCGATTCCGTGCATTTTAAAGGCAAAGAGGTCAAGCCCGAAGGCCGGAAGGTTTACATCCTGATGAATAAACCCAAGGGCTACATTACCACCCTCAGCGATGAGCGCGGCAGGGATACGGTAATGGATCTGCTCAAGGGCAAGGTTAAAGAGCGCGTCTTCCCTGTAGGGCGGCTCGACCGGGCCACTACCGGCCTCCTGGTGCTAACCAATGATGGCGAGCTGGCGAAGAAACTCTCTCACCCCAGCCATAAAGTCAAAAAAGTTTATCAGGCTACCCTGGACAAGCCGCTGGCGGCAGCTGACTTGGACCTCATCCGCAAAGGGCTGGAACTGGAAGATGGCCCGGTAAAGGTGGACGGGGTGGATTACGTGCAAGGCGGTAGCAAGAACGAAATCGGCATTGAAATCCACCTTGGGCGCAACCGCATCGTGCGCCGCATTTTTGAACACCTGGGCTATGATGTCAAGCGCCTGGACCGCCTCTATTATGCCGGCCTGACCAAAAAGGACTTGCCGCGTGGCTTTTGGCGGCACCTTTCTGAAAAAGAGGTGATTATGCTCAAACATTTTACTTGACACCAATGCATGACTACCATGATATACCCATCAATGCTTTTGTGCCGCATCGCGCGGCTCGGCTTCTTTAAACCAACCCTCCTGTTTTGCACCCTGCTTGCCGCCGCCGCCTGTGGCAATGGCGGCCCAAGTGATGCCGATGAAGAGCCGCCGGCCGAATTTGCCGTCATCGATAAGAATCAGGACCTCCTGCCAGAGACGGAATACGGAACGTTTAATGGCACTCAACTCCCGGTGGCAGTTTCTTTTCAAGGCGGCCGCTACTTTGACTATGGGGAGGTCGAAGTGCAGGCTTTTCCCGATGAAGCTATGTATCGGGAACAAATTAGCTACCGCCTCAAAAAATCTAAGGAGTGGCAGATCCTGCCTGCCGAGGAGTTTACCTTTTTTGTCGGCTACGACGGCAAGCGGCACCTCCTCGTTGATCAGGGTAGCAATGCTGATAATCGCACCCTCCAACTCTGGGATATCCAAAGCGGCCGTAAGGTTTATAGCGGCACTTACAATCATGCCCTGCTCAAACAAGGCCGCCTTTACCTGATGCGCTATGCCGGCCAAAATGAAGTAACCAACCCTCCAACCTGCGATCCTTCCCAGTTCCCCGGAGGCGAATATGCCTTTGAGCTCGTCATCGCCGTCAATTTGCGGGATTATCAGGAGCAGCAGACCGGTCAGGTGATTTGTGCCTACGCTGAGTAGCGAGGGACAAAAGATGAAATTTTGCCGGGTAAATTAGCTTGCTTTTGCCGCTAGCTTGTGCTGGTTGGGATGCCGCAACCATTCTTTTTACTAGTCTCGGCCTGCGCTTATATTTTGCAGGGCGCTTGTTTTGTGAAATAATTGCCTGCGCCAGAAGCAAAAGGGCGGGCGGGCTGTTGCCAGGCGTGGCTTGAACAACACAACTCTTTGTGAATCAAGCTTTCAAAATACTTCAGAGCTTGGTAAAAAAAGATGAAACAGGCTTCTTTAATCGACACAAAGTACCTACTTTTGCACCGATTTTTAGAAGACCTCTAAAGCAAGGAGTTGTGAAAGTGAAATTCAAGAAGTTATACACCCTGTTTTTTGCCCTGGCACTAACCGTGCCAGCCCTGGCAGGTTCGGAGCAGGAAGGAGAATACGATGCCGTTTCCACGGTGATGCATCACATTGCTGATGCCAACGAATTTCATGTGTGGAAGGGTGTGCACATCCCTCTGCCCGTCATCCTTTATGCGCCGCAGCATGGATGGACCACGGGCCTTTCCAGCATATTTGAGCATGGCCATACCGCCGTTGACGGCTACGTGCTCAACCATGGCAGGGTAAACCGCATCGCCGACCCCGGCTTCCCCATGGGTGAAGTCCACATCGAAGGGATTACCCATAAAACCGAGGAAATTAACGGCAAGGAAAAGGAAGTTTACTACGCCCTCTACGAGGGCCAGGAGTACAAGCTCGATGCGCCGAGTACCGTTGACGGCGGGTTCCTTGGTGGTGGCATCACCTCGTTTTACGACTTTTCCATCACGAAGAACGTCTTCACCATGATCCTGGCGGCCATCCTGTTGATTTGGCTGTTCACTGCCGTAGCGCGCGGCTATGCTAAAAACGTCGGCAAGGCCCCCAGCGGGATTCAGTCTTTCATAGAGGTCTTCTTCGTTTTCATCCGCGATGAAGTCACCAAACCTATGATCGGCGAGAAGCACTACGAGCGCTTCCAGCCTTTCATCATGACCTTGTTTTTCTTCATCCTGTTTTGCAATCTTTTGGGGCTGGTGCCTTTCTTTCCCGGCAGCGCCAACGTGACGGGCAACCTGGCCGTGACACTGACGCTGGCGGTGTTCGCTTTTCTGGTGGTCAATCTCAACGGCAAGCGCGACTATTGGGAGCACGTCTTCTGGATGCCTGGCATACCTGCTTGGGTTAAAATCATCTTGACGCCGGTGGAAATCATGGCCTTGTTCATCAAGCCGTTCTCGCTGATGATACGTTTGTTTGCCAATATCTCTGCCGGGCACATTATTATATTGAGCCTCATCGGCCTGGTTTTCCTGTTTGGCAATAATGGGCAAAGCGTGGGCGGTGCCGCTGGCGGAGCGGTCATCGGCGGTTTGTTTACCGCCTTTATGAACCTGATTGAATTGTTGGTGGCTTTCCTGCAAGCTTTCATTTTTGCCATCCTGACCGCTTCCTACATCGGCGCGGCAGTAGAAGAGCACCACCATCACGATGAGGCGCACGAAGGGGCGCATTAATTCAGCTTGCCGCATCAAAGGAGCGGCAAGGAGCGAAAAAGCAACTTTATTTTTTCATTTATAAATATCTCATACAATGGGAGCAATTGGAGCTGGTATCGCAGCATTAGGCGCAGGTTTGGGCATCGGCCTGATCGGCAGCAAAGCAATGGAATCTATCGCTCGCCAACCGGAAGCAGTAGGTGACATTCGCAACAACATGATTCTGACCGCAGCCCTCGTAGAAGGCGCTGCGCTGTTCGCAATCGTTGTTGGCCTGTTGGCCGGTTAATCTTCCGCGCCAAATCGAACGTATTGAAAAACGGGCGCGGGCTGTAGCGGTTGGCTTTCAGCCCGCCCCATTTCAAGAAAAAAATTGACTCTAAAGATATTTCAACTATGACTGAAGTATTATTTCTGGCCGACTTCTCCGTCATCAAGCCCGACCCGGGCCTGATTTTCTGGACTGCCCTGATTTTTATCCTCGTCTGGGGCTTCCTGGGCCGTTTGGCATTCCGCCCTATTCAGAATGCCCTGAAGCAACGCGAGACGGATATCCAAAGCGCCCTGGACGAAGCCCTCAAGGCCCGCCAGGAGATGGCCAACCTCAAGGCCGAGAACGAAGAGCTGCTCAAGCAGGCTCAGGAAGAGCGCGCTAAAATCCTGCGCGAAGCCAAGGAAGCGAAAGACTCGATTATCACCGAAGCCCGCGAGAAAGCTCGGGAGGAGGCGCAAAAAATCGTGGCCAATGCCAAAGCTGAAATTGAAAACCAGCGCATGGCTGCCATCGTCGATTTGAAGAACCAGATCGGCAGGCTCTCGATCGAGATCGCAGAGAAGGTGCTACGCAAACAATTGGACGACAAGAACGGCCAGGAAAAGTTTGTCAACACTCTGGTTGACGAAATTGAATTGAACTGATAGCGGGATACCGGGCATCGAGCCTAGTTGGGTAAGGACGGCCAAAAAGCCCTCCCCACTCTAAAGCCTCGACTCCGGAATCTTAAATCTAACCAATATGTCTGTACAAAGAATAGCTTCCCGTTACGCCAAATCGCTCATCGGCCTGGCCGTCGAGCAAGGCAAGCTGGAGCTCCTGGTCAAGGATATAGAATTGTTCCGGAGCATGGTAGCCAACCGGGATCTGTATTTGCTGCTGAAAAGCCCGATTATCAAAGGGGACAAGAAGCTGCAGATTTTCGACGCGGTCTTTAAGGGCAAGCTCGACCCCATGATGATGGCTTTCCTGGAGATACTCGTGCGCAAGGGCCGGGAATCCTATTTGCCGGAAATTTCTGAGTCCTTCATCGAGCAGTACAAGCGCATCAAACACATCTCTAGCGTCAAACTGACTACTGCAGTGGAATTGAGCGAAGCGGCAATAGCGCAAATCCTTAAAAAGCTAAAGGATAGCGGCGTTACAGATGATAATATCGAATTGGTCACGGTGATTGACCCTGAGCTGATTGGTGGTTTCATCATCGAGTTTGAAGACCGCATCTACGATACCAGTATTTCCAATAAGTTGGAATCCTTGAAGCGGGAATTCCGCGACAACCTTTATATTTCACAGATTTTAGCAAGGTAAATCCGAAAGTTACAATAAAACGGCTGCCCCGGGCAGCGATAAAATTTAATAACTATGGTTGATGTAAAACCTGATGAGATATCAGCAATACTTAGGCAGCAACTCTCTGGTTTCAGCTCGGCTACCGAGTTGGAGGAGTATGGCACCGTACTGCAAGTGGGCGACGGCATCGCTCGCGTGTATGGCCTAAACAACGCCCAGGCCGGCGAATTGGTCGAGTTCGAGACGGGCGTACAGGCTATCGTGTTAAACCTCGAAGAAGATAACGTGGGCGTAGTGCTCATGGGCGCTGGCGATGGCATCCGGGAAGGTTCGCGCGTGCACCGTACCGGCCGCATCGCCTCTATCAAAGTTGGCGAAGGCTTCGTCGGGCGAGTAGTCAACCCTCTGGGTACGCCTATCGACGGCAAGGGCGAAATCAAGGGCGATCTTTACGAGATGCCCCTGGAGCGCAAAGCCCCCGGCGTAATCTTCCGCCAGCCGGTAAACGAGCCGCTGCAGACGGGCATCAAAGCGATTGACGCCATGATCCCCATCGGCCGTGGCCAGCGCGAATTAATCATCGGCGACCGCCAGACTGGCAAGTCGGCTATCGCTATCGACACCATCATCAACCAGCGCGAATTTTACGAAAGGGGTGAGCCAGTTTACTGCATCTATGTAGCTTCTGGCCAGAAGTCTTCTACGGTGGCCAACGTGGCTAAGACGCTGGAAGACAACGGCGCGATGGACTATACCATCATCGTGTCTGCTTCGGCTTCTGATCCGGCCCCGCTGCAGTTCTACGCTCCCTTTGCCGGTGCTTCTATCGGCGAATATTTCCGCGATACCGGCCGCCCGGCGCTGATTATTTACGATGACCTTTCCAAGCAAGCCGTAGCTTACCGCGAGGTTTCGCTGCTGCTGCGCCGCCCACCGGGCCGCGAAGCTTATCCGGGTGACGTATTCTACCTGCACTCCCGCTTGCTGGAGCGCGCGGCCAAAATCATTGGCAACGACGATATCGCCCGCAGTATGAACGACTTGCCCGATTCGCTTAAAAACGCCAAAGATAAGGATGGCAATCCTCTGGTGAAGGGCGGCGGCTCGTTGACAGCCCTGCCCATCATCGAGACTCAGGCTGGCGACGTTTCAGCTTATATCCCGACCAACGTTATTTCGATTACCGACGGTCAGATCTTCCTCGAATCCAACCTCTTCAATGCAGGTATCCGTCCGGCCATCAACGTGGGTATCTCTGTATCTCGGGTGGGCGGCAACGCCCAGATCAAGTCGATGAAGAAGGTAGCCGGTACCCTGAAGCTCGACCAGGCGCAATACCGCGAATTGGAAGCTTTCTCTAAATTTGGCTCCGATCTCGATGCGGCCACGATGTCTGTACTCGAAAAGGGCAAGCGCAACGTGGAAATCCTTAAGCAGCCTCAGTATTCTCCGGTATCGGTAGAAAAACAGGTCGCCATCATCTACCTAGGCACGAAAGGCCTTTTGCGCAACGTACCTATCGAAAAGGTAAAGGAATTTGAAAACACCTTCCTCACTACCTTGGAGCAACGCCACCCGGAAGTGCTGAAAAACTTCCAGGCCGGCAAGCTGGAGAAAGAAGACACCGATAGGGTAGAAGCATTGGCAGCAGAACTGGCAAAAGCATACTAATAAATGAGGTGGCCTGCCAGACCGATGGCCGGCTACCAAATCAAGGTTTTGAAAAAACGGCTCGCGGCTAGCCTGGCATCATGCCAGGCAGCCGGCAGCCCAAGGAAAATAAAGAAGCGATGGCAAACTTAAAAGAGGTACGCGAGCGCATCCGCTCGGTGCAAAACACGCAGCAGATAACCAAAGCGATGAAGATGGTATCGGCAGCTAAACTGCGCCGTGCACAAGACGCTATCCTGCAGATGCGCCCCTATGCCGAGCGCCTCAATAAAATGTTGAGCAATATCCTTTCCAACCTGGAAGGCGATGCCCAGACTGCTTTCGGCGAGGTGCGCGAGGTGCAGAAGGCTTGTTTGGTAGTGGTGACTTCCAGCCGCGGGTTGTGCGGCGCTTTTAATTCCAACGTTTGCAAAGCCGGCGCGGTAACTATCGAAGAGAAATACGCCGATTTGCACGCTAAAGGCCAGCTCACCATCCTCTTCATCGGCAAGAAGGGTTACGACTATTTCCGCAAGCGCTACCCCAATGCCACCTTTAACAAAGACTACCTCGATCTGCTGAGTGACCCGAGCTTTGCTAATGTAAGCCAGCTTGCCAAGGCCCTCCTTCAAGCATTCGAAAACCACGAATTCGACGCTATCGACGTGGCCTATGGCAAATTTAAAAATGCCGCTACGCAATATACCATCACCGAGCAGTTCCTGCCAGTTGCCAAAATCGAGAAAGAAGCCGACGACAAACTCGTGGCCGACTACATCTTCGAGCCGGGCAAAGAAGAACTGCTGGACTACCTCGTACCGACCATCCTGCAGACGCAATTCCGAAAATTCCTGCTCGATACCAGTGCATCTGAACATGGCGCCCGTATGACCGCCATGGACAAAGCCACTGAAAATGCCGATGACTTGTTGCGTAGCTTGCGCATCTCCTACAACAAGGCGCGCCAAGAGGCCATCACTAATGAAATCCTCGAAATCGTCGGTGGCGCGGCTGCTTTAGAGAACGGGTAATATGGAGTAGGTTGGGCGGCTACTACCGCACCTGGCCTTCCCCCCTGACAATCCACTTATAGCTGGTCAGCTCTTGCAGTGCCATGGGGCCGCGAGCATGCAGCTTTTGAGTACTGATGCCGATTTCGGCTCCCAATCCGAATTGGGCGCCATCGGTAAAAGCACTAGAAGTGTTGGCATAAACCACAGCCGCATCCACATTTTTCAGGAAAGCTTCCACTACCGCGCCGTCCGCCGCGATAATAGCCTCGCTGTGCTTAGAGCTGTAGCGGGCGATATGCTCCAGCGCTTCTTCTAACCCGCTCACGGTCTTGACGGCCATCTTCATGGCGAGAAACTCGGTGCCAAAACTATCGGCCTGGGCCGGGTGGAGCAGCAGGTCGGGATAATGGCACTTCAGGGCAGCATAGGCTTCTTCATCGGCATAGACCTCGCAGCGATGCACCTGGCCAAGGCGCTGCATGATTTTAAACAAGTCGGGCAAGCGTTGGCGGTGGATGAGCAGGCAGTCCAGCGCATTGCAGACGCTGACCCGTCGAGCCTTGGCATTTTCGATGACCGCCTGACCCGTTTTTAAATCCCCGCTCGCATCGAAGTAAGTATGCACGATGCCTGCCCCGGTTTCGATGACCGGGATTTTGGCATTCTCGCGCACAAAGTCGATCAACCCCTGGCTGCCGCGGGGGATGGCCACGTCGATATAGCCCACTGCCTGGAGGATATGGGGCAAAGCTTCCCGCTCGCTTGGGGCCAGATAGCAAGCCTTTTCTAATCCATAAGGCTTGAGCACCTCGTGGATGAGGCTCAGGATGGCTAGGTTGGAAAAGTGCGCGTCGCGGCTGCCTTTTAGCACCGAGGCATTGCCCGATTTGAGGCAGAGGGCGAAGACGTCGAACATCACGTTGGGCCGCGACTCAAAGATGATGCCGATGACGCCCATCGGTACGCTCATCTTGGACAAGTGCAGGCCGTTGGGGAGTTGCCGCTCCTCCAGCACGCGGTTGAGCGGGGAGGGTAAACTGGCTACTTTTCGCAAATCTCCTGCGATGTCGCCCAAGCGCTGCGCGTTGAGCAGCAGGCGGTCATGGCGCGGGTCGGTCGGGTCCATGCGCTGGAGGTCTTGGTGGTTTTCGGTCAGCAGTAGCGGTGCACGTTCTTCCGCCAGATCGGCCAGGCGGTTCAGGATGGCGGCGATTTCCGCATCATTCAGCCCGATGAGGCGCCGGCTCGCCGCGCGGGCTTGTTCCAGGTTGTGGAGGATGCTCGCGCGGAGCTCATGATCGGCAGTAGTGGTAGCAGCCATGGGGATGTTTGAGTTTTGGAGCAAGTGTTTTGTCGTTGGGGCCCTCACGGCTCAAAGCTCGCAACTCGCCCTGCGAACCTTTTGCTCTTCAGGTTACAAAAACAAAGCGCAAATTAGGTAAAATGGAGGATTTAAACAATCTTGTGCTCGAGCTTGTTATTTCGTTGTTGTAACATCGAGTTTTTATGGCTAAAACATAAGCAAATGAACCAGAGCCTGATAAGCGGGCTACACCACGTCACTGCATTGGCGTCGGGCCCGCAGGAAAATGTAAATTTTTACGCGGGCATCTTAGGCCTTCGCCTGGTAAAAAAGACCGTCAATTTCGATGCTCCGGATGTCTATCATCTTTATTATGGGGATGAACACGGCAGCCCAGGCAGTATTATGACCTTTTTCCCGTTCCAGGGGATCCGCCCTGGCCGTGTCGGTGCAGGGCAGGCGGCGGCAACTACTTTCTCCATCCCCAAGAGTGCGGTGGGTTATTGGTTGAAGCGCTTTGCTCAGTTTCAGGTGCAGCACCAGCCTCCTCAGGAGCGTTTTGACGAAATCGTCATCGCCTTCCAGGATCATGACGGGCTGAGGCTAGAACTCGTGGCTAACGACGAAGATCAACGCCCGCCTTTCAGCTACGGTCAAATCCCGCTGGAGTATGCCATCCGTGGCTTTTACAGCGTAGAGTTGTGGGAGAGCGCTTTCGAGCGCACGGAGACGCTGCTGGCGCAGCAGTTGGGCTACCGCTTCGTGCGCGAAGACGGCCAGCGCCGCCGCTACGCCGTCGGCGCGGCCGAGCCAGGCCAGTATCTCGACATCCGCTGGGGCGGTGGGCTGCCGCGCGGACTGGGCGGCGGCGGCACCGTGCACCACATTGCTTTCGATACACCCTCCGACGAGAGCCAATTGGCGGTACGCGAGCAAATCCGCTCCGCTGGTTTTTCGCCCACGCCAGTGCTAGATCGCCAGTATTTCCACTCCATATACTTCCGCGAGCCCGGCGGCGTGCTCTTTGAAGTAGCGACCACCCCGCCCGGCTTCGGCCTGGACGAGGTGCCCGACCAGCTCGGCAGTGCGCTAAAGCTGCCCCCTTGGGAGGAGCATCGCCGCGCTTATATCGAAGGGCTATTGGCCCCTATCACGTTAAATCCAGAAAAATATGAATCAGCAGCATAAAACCATCGTCACGGCGGGCAAGCCCTTGGCCGAAGCCGACAAAGCCATCATCATGGTGCACGGGCGGGGTGCTGACGCAGCGGACATCCTCGGCCTGGCCCCCTACCTGGCGCTGGAAGGCTTTGCCCTGCTGGCGCCGGAGGCCAGTGGTTACGCTTGGTACCCCTTCAGCTTCCTGGCACCCACCGTCCGCAACGAGCCGGGCTTGTCCAGTGGTTTGGCGCTGTTGGGGCAGGCTGTGGCTGAAGCGCGGGCCGCCGGGATCGCGGATAAAGACATCTACCTGCTGGGCTTTTCGCAGGGCGCCTGCCTGTCCGCCGAGTTTGCCGCGCGCCACGCCGGCCGCTATGGCGGCTTATTCTTCCTCAGCGGCGGTCTTATCGGCGAGGCGCTGGATATTTCCAACTATCAAGGCGATTTCGGTGGCACGCCAGCCTTCTTTGGCTGCAGCGATGTAGATCCGCACATCCCTCTGGGCCGAGTACAGGAGAGCGCCGCCATCTTCCAGAAGATGGGCGCTGAAGTGACTGAGCGCATCTACCCCAACGCCCCTCATACCGTGCTGGAGGATGAGATAGAGCAAGTCAACCGCTGGTTGGCGGGCGGCGGTTGAGGCGATTCATGAATCGTCTCAACACCCCATTCCGTATTCATCATTCAATACCCTTCCTCTCGGCTCGCCTCGAACCGCAGCGGCTCCCCGTTTTGCAAGCGGCGGTAGTTTTCAGCCGCTATTTCAGCGCCCTTGTCCTGGTCAGTGATGCTGGCGACGTGGGGGGTGATGAAGATGCCTTCCTGCGCCCAAAAGGGATGCTCAGGGGGCAGCGGTTCTTGTTGAAATACATCCAGCCAGGCCTCGCGGATGTAGCCTTCCTGCATGGCTTGCAGCAGGTCTGCTTCCCGCAGGTGCGCCCCCCGGGCGGCGTTGATGAGGCAAGAGCCGGGGGGTAAAGCACGGAACAGCTCGATGTTGAGGATACCGGCGGTGGCCGGGGTGTATGGCAGCAGGCAGACCAAGAGATTGATGCGGCGGGCAAAGTCGGCCAGAGAAGTATCGGCGGCGCTCAGGCAATGCACCCCTTCCAGGCGGTGCGGGCGGCGGCTATAGCCCCAGACCTCGAAGCCCAGCGAGGCGAGCGCCTGAGCGGCGGCGCTGCCCAGCTCGCCCAACCCCAGGATGCCGATGCGCAGGGGCAGCTCCACGGGCTCGGGCTTCGCCCAGCGCCGCTCGTGCTGCTGCTGCTGAAAAAGGCGGTAGCGCTTGTGGATATGCAGCGCCGCCAGCAGCACATAATTGCGCATGGAAGCGACGAGCTGCTCGTCCACGATACGGCTGATGCGCACCCCAAGGGGCAGGGTAGGCCCCGCGAGAATGTGCTCCAGCCCCGCGCCGAAAGAGCTGACCAGCTTGAGATTCGGAAACTCGTGCAGGGCGAGGGGTGGGTGCTTCCAGACTACCGCCATTTCCACCAGCTCGGGCCGGGGGATATCGGGGTAAACCCAGATGGGGGTGCCGGGCGGGCACAAGGCCGCCATTCTGGCTTGAAACCGGCTCACATCCCGGTCGGTGACGATGATAGCAATAGCCATAAGTGCGAAGTTTATTTATCCAACCATGCTTTAAAATCGCTGGCCCGGTCGCGGCTAACGATGATCTCGAATTCGGGTTTGGGGTGTAATTCCAGGATAAAGCGGCTGTTGAAGTAGGGCTCGGCTTTGCGGATGGACTGGATGTGGGCGATGACTTTGCGGTTGAGGCGAAAGAAATGCCGGGGGTCGAGCAAGCCATCGAGCTGGTCGAGGGTGTAGTCGATAGCGTGGCGCTTCTTGTCGCACATTTGGGCGAAGGCCAGCCCATCTTCTGAATAGAAGTAAGCGATATCCTGTACCTGGATATAGGTTAGTTGTTGCCCGATTTTAATCATGAAGCGCTCCTTGAAAGCCGGTTGTACAAAAGCTTGCATCAGGTTTTGCAGCGTTTCGGCAGGCAGGGTTGGGCCGGCACCAAACCAGCGCTCAAATTTTTGTAAAGCCTGTTGTAGCTCTTCCGGGTCGATGGGCTTGAGCAGGTAATCCACGCTATTGAGTTTGAAAGCTTTCAGGGTGTAGTGGTCGTAGGCAGTAGTGAAAATGACCGGGGAGGTGACTGGCTGCTGTTGGAAAATGTCGAAGCTCAGCCCATCAGACAGTTGGATGTCGAAGAAGAGCAGGTCTGGCGTGGGGTTGCTGCGCAGCCAGCGTACCGTATTCTCCACCCCGTCTTGCACGCCGACGACCTGGGCAGCGGGCCGTTTTTCTAGCAGCAGCTGTTGCAGCCGTTTTGCAGCAGGCGGTTCGTCTTCTACTATAAGCACTCTCATGGCTTGCATTTTTTTGCAAATATAAGCTAGTGGACGGCGTACCCCGCCTTATCGCTCTGATTTTCGGGGGGTAAAAAGCGAAATCGCAAAAATATATATTTGCCAGGAAGCGAATAGCGGAGTAGTGGGGTCTAAGGGATGTGATACGCCCTTCGATGGGCGGTTACAATAACGGTTTTTGGTGAACAATTCACCCCCGCCGGGCAGCTTTCAAATACGGAAGTGCGCCCGGCTTTTCATCAGGAGGACAAATAATTTAGTTAAAGGTTGATAGGAATCAAAATATTCCATACCTTTGTAAGGTTGTTCGCAGCCTCGCTTTATCGCTGCTGCGAATTCCTTATGAGATTCGGATAGGAAACGGGATGCTGCTACAAAGCCTTTGTTTCCAAAAGGCTTTGCAGCTACCCACGCCAAGCCTCTTTATGAACCCTTCAATTTCGATAGATTTATGTGCAATCCCTAAAAGGGAAGGCGTGCATTTAGGTGTCCTGTCGAGGAGTGTACTTATTTGAGCATCCTCTTCGTCATAAGTTAAGCATTTTGGCGAAGTTTTTGTTATCTATTTACCCAAGCAGAAGACACAGAGGCTATTGAAGACTATTTAGGGCTGTTGCCAGGCACGAGCGGGCAGTGGCCAACAATCTCAAAGACTGACAAATTAGGTATCCTATGAAAATTCGCTACACCGCACCGCAGTGCCAGGCAAGAGCAGTGAAAATAAAACCAAAGTGGTTGTGGGCTGTGGTAACGTCGCTCGTTTTGTTGCTTGCGAGTACGAGCACACAAGCGCAATGTAGTATAAGTTTCGACCAGATAGAAGTCAATTGCAGCTATTCAGAAGGCACTTCCAGCTTCAGCGTGGAGATAGAAGTTAGCTGGTCTTGGGCTACCAGCACAACCTTGGAGGTGGCTGTGGCAGGCCAGGTGCAGACCCTATCGGGTATTGCGGCCAATGGCTCGCACCTGTTTACGGGGTTTTCCTTGCCGGGCCCGGGTCAGGGGTATCCTGTTTTAGCCCGTTTTGTGGGTGGTTTTCAGCCCTGTAGAGCAGTGAGTACCATTACGGCGGTTGCCTGTACCCCGGCCTGTGCGGGTGGGAGCGGCGAGATTGGCGGGCTAGCCTGGCTGGATGAAAATAATAATGGCATCAATGAAAGTGAGCCGGGGCAGCCCAATATCAAAGTGGACCTCTACGATTGTGAAGGAACCCACGTTGCGACGACTTATACCAATGGCGATGGCGCGTGGAGCGTAGCTGGCCTGAATACAACCGAAACCTATCGCGTCGAATTTTCCGCCAATCAAATCCCGGGTATCGGGCCGGGCCGGGCTGGGCCTGATAATGGGACTGATGTACAGTTTGCTCTGGCGGGCAATTGCAGCCTGAACATAGCATACGCCAGCCCCTCTGCCAGCGAGGATTGTTCCAACCCCAGCAATGTTGGCAATTCCAATTGTGCCGAGGCGGCTATCAGCCTCGATTGGAGCCAGTTTGCCAATGGCGCCAACCCCTTCCCCAGCGCGCCCTACCGGCGGGTAGTTGGGCAAGATGAGGTTTACTGGTCCCGGAACTCGGATGATGCCACCTCCAATACCCATCGCGTCTTTCATGCCTTATATGGCGGCAACACCCAAGCCTATTACTATTTGGAGATGGATGCCCAAGAGGCCTCTTCAAGCCATCCTGGCGGAGTTGGTGTGGTATTTTCTTTCCAGCGGCCAGTAGGCGAGCTGACCTTTTCGTTGCTAGACATCGATATCAGCGGGAATGCCATTGACCGCGTGAGCGTGCAGGGCTATCTGGGCGGCATTCCGGTGGCGCTGACCTCCTCCGACCTAGAAGCCGGCAGCCGGGTCAATGTCCTGACGCCGGGTTTGTTTGAAGGCACTGCCGAAATAGCTGATACCTCGGCCAACGGCAACGTCACGATCCGTTTTAGCCAGCCCGTGGACAAAGTGGCCATTAGCCTCTCTCCTCTGGCAGCAGGCCTGGCCGCGCCGGGTTTACAGGGCATCGGCATCGGGAACCTCAGTTGGTGCAGTGGCCCGGTAGCTATCGAGCCAGCTTGTACGCACTTCATTGATTGGATGGCTTTCCAGAATGGGCAGGCCACCCCTACGCCCTATTGGGTAGGTGGCATGGAGTTCCGTTTGCAGTATAATGACCCTTTTGGCATCGCCGCGCCGGCGGTGGTCAGCAATAGCAATATACCGCTGGGAGGCCATCGCGGCTATTGGCCGATGGTGATTGATGCTGAAAGCGCCGGGCAATACGTAGAAAACATCCTTGCCTTTAGTTTGCCCGTCGAGCAGTTGCAATTTTCTATCTTGGGAATTGATCAGGAGACAGGCTCGAGCAGCGCCGCTCAAGACTTGGTATCCGTCCGCGGCTACCTCAATGGGGTTGAGGTTCCCCTAGGCCCCACTGATATCCGCCTGGTGCCCGGTACTCAAAACCGCACAGTCAAAGTGTTGAGCCCTAATGATTACATTGGCGTTGATGCCCTGGCTAGCAGCACTACTGCCGACGGCAACGTAGCCGTTGCTTTCCCGGCTGCCGTCGACTCAGTAGTCATCCGCTTTGAAGCGGCACCAGGAGGGCCGGCTGCTCCAGGCCGGCAAGCTATTGCCCTGAGCGACCTAAACTTTTGCGTATGCCGCCCTATGCCTTTCCAATTGGGCAACTTGGCCTGGATAGATGAAGATGCTGACGGTGTTCAGGATCCCTGCGAGCTGCCGCTGCCTAATTTGCCAGTGGCTCTATACGATACAGCCGGCTTGCTGTTGGCTACCACGGTGACTAATGAACAGGGCGCATACTACTTTACCTCCTTCAATACGCCCGGGGAAAACTGGGGGCAAGAAGGCCAGGTGATGGCTAATACGCCCTATATCATCGTTTTTGGTGATGAAGCGCCAGTGCCCGAAGACCGCCTCGTGCTCGTGGATGGCAAGGCGTATCGGCCTACCGTCGCGCAGGCCGGCGCTGGTACCAATGCCTTTATGAACGATTCCGACCCCGATCCCAACAACCCCACTGCCAGTATGGCGGGAGGCATCCCGGACGGCTTGCCCTACGTCCGCGTGGCTACAGGCAGCCCTGGCCAGGCCAACCACACCTTTGATGCAGGCTTTGAGGAGGCTTTCTTTGACCTGGCTTTGCGCAAAACGCTCAATACGAATTTGACCCCGCCACCTTTCACCCCCGGCGACTTGGTCACTTTCTCCCTCACCGTTTTCAATGAAGGCAACTTGACTGCTACGAATATCGGTATCGTGGATTATCAGCCGCAAGGGCTTACGCTGGTCAATACTGCTGACTGGCAGCAGCAGGGCAATGCGGCCATCAACCGCGAGCCGTTGCCCAGCCTTGCGCCGGGTGATTCGCTGGCACTGAACATCACCTTCCGCATCAACGCCAATTTCACCGGTGGTACCATCATTAATGCTGCTGAGATATTTCGGTCAGAAAATGCCTTGCAGCTGGCTGACATCGATTCCCAACCAGATCTGAACCCCACCAATGACGAAGAAGGGGAGGACGACTATAGTGAAGCCTCCATCGAAATCGAAGTGGTCCGCATCTTTGATCTGGCGCTAAAAAAGACGGTCGATGGAGATGGGCCTTTCTACCCAGGCAGCAATATCACCTTCACCATTGAAGTCATCAATGAAGGGAGCGTAGATGCCACCATGGTTCAGGTCAATGATTATTTTCCCGGCGGCTTAATACTGGATGACCCAAGCTGGGTAGCCGCTGCTGCTGGAACGGCTACACTTGTGGCGCCCATTGTGGTACCTGCCGGGCAATCGGTGTTTTTGCCGATCACTTTCAGCCTGGCGGCCAATTACAGTGGCACCACTATCAAGAATGCGGCTGAAATAGCTACTGCTGCTAATGCTTATGGGCTCGATGACGAGGATTCCACGCCGGGCAACAACCAGGTCGAAGAAGACGATCACGATGAAGTGACCGTCCCCGTCACACAGATTTTCGACCTTGCATTGGAGAAGATCGCCCCAACTGGCGGGCCCTTCTCGTTGGGCAGCTCAGTGACTTTTTCCATTAGGGTGACCAATCAAGGCTCGGTGACGGCATACAATATTCAATTAGCAGATTACATACCCACAGGGCTTACGCTCAACCATCCGGCTTGGTTTGTTTCGGGGGGTGTTGCCTATCTCAACACGCCCATACTATCTCTGGCACCCGGTGCTACGGCCACCCGGCTGATTACCTTCACTATTGCCCCCAATTTCCCGGGTACGAGTATCACCAATATTGCCGAAATCAAATCAGCCGATAATTTATTGGGGCTTGAGGATTGGGACTCTAGCCCGGGCAACCGCAGCGACGGTGAAGATGATGATGATGTGGCCACCATTTCAGTCGTGCAGTTCACGCCGGTTTTTGACCTTTCACTTAAAAAAGGAGTTAATGTTGCGGTGACGCCGGGGCCTTTCCGGCCGGGAGACCAAATCAACTTCCTCATTTCGGTGACCAACGAGGGTAATGTGGCCGCTACGCAGGTGCTGGTGGCCGACCACGTTCCGCCGGGCTTAATCCTGGCTGACCCCAACTGGGTAAACTACGGCAGCATCATTGCGCCGGCTTCGGCACTGCCCACCATCAACCCCGGCCAGACCCGTACCGTTTCGGTCAATTTTTATATTTCCGACTCGTTTTCCGGTACGGAGCTGTTCAACAAGGCGGAAGTGTACTTTGCCAACAACAGCATGGGGTTAGACGATATCGATTCCACGCCTGGCAATGGCCCGGATAGTGGTGAAGATGATGAAGACCACTGCCGGGTGCCAATCGACCAGAATTTCAGGTTCTTCGACCTGTCTTTGGAAAAACGCCTGAATGCCGCAGCTACCCCTGGTAATTTCTACCCTGGCACGATGGTCACTTTCCGCATCATCGTGCGCAACGAAGGCTTGTTGGCTGGCCGGGATATCCTAGTCCAGGATCACATCCCGGCAGGCCTCATTTTAGCTGATCCCGACTGGGAGCAGGATGGGAGTATTGCCACGCGCTATCTCCCTGTCGATAGTTTGCCCGTTGGCGCATCGGCCAGCATGGACATCACTTTTATCATCGACCCGGCTTTTAGCGGTTTACTCCTTAACAACCTCGCCGAAATCGGAGCAGCTTCCAACCATCTTAGCTTGCCCGATCGAGATTCGAGCCCCGGCAATGGTGTACTCACGGAGGATGATATGGACAACGCCACCATCGGCGTGCGCCAGAACTACGATTTGGCTTTGTCAAAAACCGTAAACACCAGCCTCACCCCCGGGCCACATTATCCTGGCGGGCAGGTGACCTACAACCTTACGGTCTTCAATCAGGGCACTTTAGCTGCCTATGACATCAACGTCTATGACTATTTCCCGCCAGGGCTCAGCTTGAATGATCCACAGTGGGAATTAATGAGCGGTAATACCCTGCGCCTGGCCAACCCAATCCCGGAATTGGCACCCGGCCAGTCTGCCGTAGTAACCATCACTTTTACGATTAGCGAACAAACCCCTAATGGCACGGTATTGACCAACTGGGCTGAACTGGGCAGCTCTTCCAATATCAATGAACAACCGGATACGGACTCCACGCCCGGTAACGGCAGCCAAGACGAAGATGATGACGATTCCGCTGATATTATCATTACTTTCCCCAAAATCTTTGATCTGGCGCTTAGCAAAACTGTAAATACGTCGGCTACGCCCGGCCCTTACTTGCCGGGAAGCACGGTATCCTTTTTGATTCAGGTAGTGAACGAAGGCGAAGTGGATGCGCAGAATGTCGTAGTGGATGATTACATCCCGGTTGGGCTTGTCCTGAATGACCCTAACTGGTCGGCGGTGGGAGGGATTGCCAGGTCGGCGCCTATTGCTAACCTGGCAGCTGGGGCTTCGGCTACTTTGAGCATCACCTTTATCGTCAACCCCAATTTTGCTGGCACTGCGCTGACCAATTTTGCTGAGGTTTCCAGCGCCACCAATATCTTTGGCATTAATGACCGCGACTCTACGCCTGGCAATGGCAGCTCGGGCGCGAATGAAGACGATTACGCTGGGGCCACTATTAGCATCCTGCAACAAGTTTTCGACCTCTCGCTTGCTAAAGAGCTCAATACCAATCTTACTCCCGGGCCTTTCTTCCCTGGCAGCACGGTAACCTTCCGCATCACCGTGACCAACGAAGGGAATCTGGACGGCTATAATATCCGCATCAGGGATTATATCCCGGCCGGGCTTGTCCTCTCTGACCCGGCATGGACATCGGTAGGCAATGTAGCTGAGCGGATTGCTTCCATACCGCTCCTGGCGCCGGGTGCATCGACCTCGGTGAATGTCACTTTTACCATCGCGCCTTCATTTACTGGTTTTAGCATCACGAACTATGCCGAGATTAGCAGTGCCTTCAACTTGCCCGGGCGGGATGACCGTGATTCCGCACCCGGAAACGGTAGCGAAGGAGCCGATGAGGATGATTTTGATGGGGCAACTATTACCGTGCTTCAAGTCCAGTTCGACCTGTCATTGACTAAAGAGCTGAACACCAGCGCGACGCCCGGGCCCTTCC
>CAYSPJ010000003.1:85442-102148 GCA_964432875.1 uncultured Phaeodactylibacter sp.
GCCGGGCAACGGCAGCGCCGGGGCCGATGAGGACGACTACGACGGTGCGGCGATAAATATTAGCCAAGCCGTTTTTGACTTGGCATTAACCAAAGAATTGAATACCAGCTTGACCCCGGGGCCATTCATTCCGACCAATGCCGTCACTTTCCGCATCACCGTCATCAACGAAGGGGATGTAGCTGCTCAGAATATCAGCATCAGGGATTACATCCCGTTGGGGCTGGTGCTGGCGGACCCCAGCTGGACGCTGGATGGTACCACTGCCGTTTGGAATAATGCTATCAGTAGCTTGCCGCCGGGTGCTTCAGCTTCGGTAAATATCACCTTCACGATTGCGCATAGCTTCAGCGGGCAAAGCATCACCAATTTTGCCGAAATCAAGGGTGCTTCCAATTCATTGGGCTTAGCAGACGTGGATTCCACGCCAGATAATGGTTTTGCCGGCGCGGGAGAAGATGATTTAGACAACGCCAATATCAATGTGATGCAACCGATATTTGACCTGGCGTTGAGCAAAGAAGTTAGCCCAACATCGCCTGGTCCCTTTGAGCCGGGCAGTACTGTGGTTTTTCGCATCACCATCGTCAATGAAGGCAGCTTGACGGCGCATGATATCCAGGTAGGGGATTATGTGCCGGCCGGGCTCATCCTGGCTGACAGTGACTGGACACAGGTAGGCGGGCTTGCCAGCCGCAATGCGCTGATTACGAGCCTCCCTTCTGGTGCTTCGGCGGTAGTGGAGATTGCTTTCACAGTTGCCTCGGAATTCAACGGTTCTTCGATCGTCAATTTTGCAGAGATATTAGCAGCGTCCAATGTGCTTGGGTTGAATGATATAGACTCTACTCCAAGCAACGGAGCTTCCGGGCCTGATGAGGATGATTACGACAATGCGACGATTAACATCCTGAACTGTACGGACCTTGATGCTGGAGGCGATGGCCTGGTAAGGATTTGCCCAACCTGCGGATCTGACTTCCTCCCTGTCGATTTGTTTGGCGCTTTGGGCGGCACCCCAGATACCGGTGGCAGTTGGAGTAATGATAGCGGTGCCAACGTATCGTTGGTGAACCCTTCGAGCGTCAATTTTGCCGGTGTGCCCGAAGGCACCTATATTTTCACCTACACCATTAGCAGTGAGCCAGGTTGCCCAACTGCTTCGGCGAGCATAACGGTAGAAATCAATGGCATCAGCAGCTATGCATGTAATGCGCAGATTAATGTTTCCTTTGGCACCAATTGCGAGATATTAGTCGTACCGGATATGATACTGGAAGGCGACGACAACTGTATGGATCAGCTCACCGTCAACCTATTGGCGCCTAATGGGGCTAGTTTGGGCAATACGATTACCCAGGCACAGGTAGGGCAGGTGCTGATTGCTGAGGTGCTCGACCCCTACTGTGGCTTTGTATGTTGGGGTTATGTCGCTGTATATGACAATTTCCCGCCCATTATCACTTGCCCGGTACAAGATGTGGACTTGATCTGCGTAGACAAAGATTCTATTTTTAACAACCCGGCTAGCTTGGCTATATTGGGGCAGCCGCAAATTACGGACGAATGCGGCTTGGCTCATGGCATCACTTTCCAGGATGTGATGCTGACAACGCCGGATTGCGCTGACCAGCAGGTCAACCGCATCTTTACGGTGACAGACCCGGCGGGCAATAGCGCGCAGTGCACCCAGCAAATCACCATCCGCAAGCCTACGCTCAATGATGTCATTGCTCCTGCGGCCTTAGTAAATATAGCCTGCGACGAAGACTACCCACTTGCGCCCAATGGCAACCCTAGCCCTTCAGTTGCTGGTTTCCCGATGATCCAGACCTACTACGGCAGCTACGACATCAACCAGGCTTTCTGTAATGTTGGCGCGGTTTATCAGGATTCGCCGCCTATTTTTATCTGTGAAGGCACTACCCGGATTATCCGCACCTGGACCATACTGGACTGGTGTGCTCCGGCCGGTGCCAGCATGCTGGAATTGATGCAGGTCATCCTGGTTGGAGATGTAGAAGGGCCGGTTGTTACTTGCCCCACATCCGGGAATAATGGTGGCCCATTGGTATATTACACTGCGCCTTTTGCTTGCAGCGCCTCTTTCCAGGCCCCCTTGCCCCAAGTAACGGACAACTGCTCCAGTTGGCGGGTGGATACTTATGTGATAAAAGACGAAGTAGTGCCGGTAACGAACCAGTTTGGCTTAGTGATCGGCTATGATACGGTGGCGGTCATTTTGCAGACTATCGGCCCGAATGCCTCACGTCAGGTGACAGGCCTGGAAGTGGGCTGTTATCGTTTCCGCTACAAAGTGACGGACGATTGTAATAATTTCTCGGTCGTGGAGTGTGATTTCTGTGTAGAAGATAATATTGCACCCAGTGCCGTCTGCAAAGACGTGCTCAATATTTCCTTGGGTGGCCAGGGCTATGGCCGGGTTTATGCCCAGGACGTTGACGGCGGAAGCTGGGACAATTGCGGGATTGAGCAGTTGCAAGTACGTCGGCTCATCGCCCATGACACGCTGAGCTGCCAGCCCATAACGCCCTATTACAGTGCTTGGGCTGATTATGTGGACTTCAGTTGTTGTGATGTGGGGCAGATGGTAACTATCGAGTTGCTGGTGAAGGATATTTACGGCAATGAAAATACCTGCTGGATGCAAGCTTCGATAGAGGACAAAGTCCGGCCATACTGCGTGGCGCCGGCCAATGCCAGCATTCTCTGCACCGATGTGCCCATCGGCTTTGATTTTGGGGATATCATTCAATTGCAAGGGCTATTTGGCAGCGCGGAGGCAACTGACAACTGTGCTGTAGGCCTGGTGGAAGAACTGCCGCCGATCTTGGATGTCAACACTTGTGGTTTTGGCAACATTATCCGCCGGTTCCGGGCGATAGATGCGGCCGGCAATTTCTCCATCAACACCTGCCAGCAGTCTATATCTATACTGGCGACTCACAACTACGAGATTAAGTTTCCGAAAGATATCGTGACAGATTGCACCGTTCCAGAACCAGATACCTTGACTTATACCGAGCTGGGCTGTGACTTGCTGGCGGTTAGTGTCATCGACGAGGTATTCACCCCGCTGCCTGGCGCTAGCAATCCTGAGTGTTACACCATCTTCCGGACCTGGCGAGTTGTCAACTGGTGTGAGTACGACGGCCAGTCCAATGCGGTGATCGTAGGCCGCAATGAAGACTGCGACGGCACGCCAGGCGATGAGGATGTGTGGGTGCTGCGCCGCCCCACAGGTACCTATATTGACCGCGATAACAACCATGCCAATAACAATCCGGCATTTGGCACCAAAGGCTTCGGTTGTGACGGCACGACCAACCCCACTGGTTATTGGCGCACGGCCAACTCGGTCGGTTACTGGGAATATACCCAGATTATTAAAGTGATGGACAGTGCGCCGCCACAGCTTGCTTTCAACGTGCCGGATCCTTTCTGTAGTAATGATGCTACGGTTTGCCTGGGGGCCGTGCAGTATCCATTCACTATTGCAGAAAACTGTACGCCCGATGCGCTGAACGTGCAGGTCTTCCTGGATTTAGGGGCCAATGGCACGATAGACCAGGAGTTGACCGGAGCAGGTGCGCTTACCGGAGCTTATCCCAATTATCTGATCCAGGGACAATTCCCCCTTGGTTCGCACGCCTTCATCGTCCAGGCTACTGATGGCTGCGGCAACAATATGGCGGCAGCTTCCATGCCATTTACCGTGGTGGATTGTGCCCCGCCTGCGGCTACATGCATCGATGGATTGGCTCTGCCCTTGCAGCTCTTGCCGCCAGAGACCGATATTGATGGAGATGGAGCATACGATCTGGCTGGTGCTGGTGCCTGGGCTAGCGATTTCATCATCAGCGCGGCAGCAGATTGTAGTAGCGATACCCTGGCCTTCTCCATCAACCGGGTGGGCGAGCCAGCTGATTTCAACCAGAAGGTGCTTTATTTTACTTGTGCGGATACCGGCACTGTTGCGGTAGAGATTTACACTTGGGATAGCGCCTACAACCCTTATGCCGTGCAGCCTGATGGATCGGTGGGCGGGCCCAACTACAGCGTATGTCAAACTTACGTAATCGTTCAGGATCCCAACGGCAACTGTGTGCCTCCTTTGGTTGGGCCGATGATGGCCGGCTTGATCGCCCGGGAAGATGCTATGGGCGTAGAAAGCGTGGAAGTTTCCCT
The DNA here is from genome assembly GCA_964432875.1 of uncultured Phaeodactylibacter sp. Taxonomy (GTDB): domain Bacteria; phylum Bacteroidota; class Bacteroidia; order Chitinophagales; family Saprospiraceae; genus JACJYE01. The sequence goes on from CAYSPJ010000003.1 coordinate 89,652, forward strand.
CAGCGGCCCGATGAGCATGGAGATGCTCACTGCCGTTGATGGGACTTATGAGTTCATCAACCTGGAAACGGGCTATGACTACACGCTAGCGCCTTATCTGAATGCGGACCATCGCAATGGGGTCACCACCTTAGATTTGATAAAAATCCAGCAACACCTACTGGGGATTTCACTCTTGGGCAGCCCCTATAAGATGATTGCTGCTGATGTCAACCGCTCTGGCCAGATTACCACCCTGGATATGATAGAGATACAGCAGCTCATCCTGGGGGTGAAACAGGAGTTTTCCAACAACACGAGCTGGCGCTTCGTAGCAGCTTCCTATGTATTCCCAGTGCCTTCCAACCCTTGGTTTGCCTTATTCCCAGAGGTGATCAACGTCAACAACCTCACCTTCAACATGATTGCCAACAACTTTGTGGCGATTAAAATTGGGGATGTCAACAATTCATCGGTTACGACCAGTTTGCAAACCATAGAGGAGCGCAGTTTTGTAGGCAGCTTCCAGCTGAGTGTGCCGGAGATGCACCTCAAGCAGGGGGAAACGGTAGAAGTGCCTTTCACTGCCAACCAAATTGACGCCATAGGCGGCTACCAGTTCACCTTGGATTTTGACCCTAGCGCGTTGGAATTATTGGGTGTAGAATATGGTATTGCCGACGAATACAGCCTCGGGCTACATGCTTTACGGGAGGGGTATATCACGGCTAGCTGGTACCGCCAGGATGATGAGCTGCTGGCAGTAGAAGGAGAAGACCCGGTTTTGTTCACCCTTGTTTTTCAAGCGCAGCGGGATTCCAGGATGAGCGAACTGCTTCACATCAATTCGCGGCGCACACTGGCAGAGGCTTACACGCCAAGCTATGAACTGCTGGATATTGCGCTGCATTTTAAAGCTTTAACCGAGCAACCGGCGGCGGCCTTCCGCCTATACCAAAACCAGCCCAACCCTTTCGCTACAGAAACGAACATCGGCTTTGAACTGCCGGAGGACGGGCGTGCCATCTTAAGCATCTTCGATGTCAACGGCAGGCTTGTCAAAGCTTACCAAGGCGATTTTAACCGTGGATACAACGAGCTGCGCATCGAGCGGAAGGATTTGCCGGCTACCGGCCTGCTCTATTACCGTTTGCAAATGGGCAAGCTGACGGCTACAAAAAAGATGGTTTTACTCCAGTAAGGCAGAGCGCCAGGAGCGCTGCAAGCCAGGTGCATAGCAGTGCTCCTGGCGCTCTGCCAAAAAACAGGTTCTTTGATAATTTAGTGCGCGCTATCTGCAGCAGGAAGCCAACTCCGTGGAGCAGCCCGCTATGCTCCACGGAATTGGCGGATACATGCTGCTTGCCGTCGCATGGCCATCTAGTTTCCAAATTGTCAAAGAACGAAAATATATAGCTCGGACTGGTTGGTTTTTAGCCATGGTTTTTTCATCTTTGCACCTAAATAGACAGTTTTCAATTGTTATTAGCTTCTGATTTTCCTAAAGTATTCTGTTTGCCCTACCCCTGGTAGTTCCGTGTCCCATGAGCGGCCCTTGATGTCCTGCTGTTATTTTACAGGCAGCAATTTTACATTCAAATAAATAAGCACAATAGTTATTTTCCCCTTCAACGCAAACACTTTTGCCATGTAGTAGGCAGAAGGGCCGATTTGAGTTTGAGGATTGGACAGAATCTCCGAATATTGGATTATTTTTGATATACGTAATAATTGTTGGAATTGTGCATAAACAAACAACGAGAAAGATTGGGCTAATTATCAGTTTGATGAGCGGCTAAAAAATGAGGCCATGCATAGATATCTACTACTGGCGTTGAGTGTTTTCCTGGTCTATACTGCCGGTGATTATTGGCGGCAGTCAAAAAAAACCGGGAGCGTAATGGAAGAGCAGTTGACGGGATGCAACCCTGATACTGGCGCGCCTATTATCATCTATCCCGCTCAAGGATTATCGGCACAGATTGCTCCTTGCAACGGGAGCCAGGCAGCCGTGTTTTTTTTCACCCTATATGCTACCGATGAATGTGACCCCAATCCAAGTCTTGATGTAGCCGTAACCGTACCGGCTGGTGCCAGTTTCTTTCTGGATAACCCCTATGGCAATACCTATATCGCCATAGCTAGCCCGGGCAGCTATCAAGTGGTTGCCACAGCCGAAGATGCCTCTGGCAATATCCGGCAAGAAGACTTTGCGATCACGGCCACTCAGGAAGCCCCTACGCCGGCAAATACGGCATGCAATGACACGATTATTGTAAACTTGGGTGCTGATTGCCAGCGCCTGGTCCTTGCCGATATGCTCTTGGAAGGCAATTTAGGCTGCCTAATCAATGAACAGTTTCAGATTGAAATAGCTGATGCCAACCCTGCCAACGGCAACATCCTGGATGGCATCGGCATTTTCCCATACGCGATAGAGCCTATTCAAACGCCGCTAACTCAAGGCTTTCAGGGGGTGTTCGGGCCTTCGGCCTGGCGGCAGCGCGTGGATGTGGCTGGCCAAGTCAGTTTTAATGGCACTGCGGATACGCTACGGATGCAAGGCAGTGCTTCTGCCGCCTTTGCGGTAGCGATTTTGCCGATTGCTTTTGATGGCGTGCTCTCCTTTGACTGGGGTACAGCGAACCTTGGCAATGCTGTTTTCTCTGGACAACTACTGGATGAAGCCGGTGCTATCAATAGCACCTTCTCCTCTGTCGGCGGAGTTTCCGGGCAATTGAGCCAAATGGTCAACGCCGGCTATAAGCTTCTGCTCTATCTTGAATCAGCAGATGGTGGAAACCCAGCTATGTTGCCGGAAGCCTGGATAACCAACTGGAGCTTCAGCTTTAGCCCCCTGGATCCAAGCGGGGTATTGCCCTGCTGGGGCTTTATCGATGCCCGAGACGGTACTGCGCCAAGCCTGAGCTGCCCAGGCCATACCAATATCGCAACGATACAGGGTGTTGATTATCCTCTTTTCTGTGGCGACTATGATTTAGTTGTCAATAAGCTGGAGAGCCTCAACTGGACAGGCCAGCCCTTGGTATCAGACAATTGTGGGCCCACAAGTTTAACTTTCAGCGACCTGCTGCAGGCTAATGGCGATTGTGGCGATGCCATCCTCTTCCGTACTTTCACAGCTACCGATGCTGTTGGGAATTCGGCATCCTGTGTGCAACAGATCACCTTTCGCCGGGTTGGTGCCGCTGACATTACCCTTCCGCCAGCCACGGCTTATATCGATTGTGGGGAAGACTTTCCCCTTGACGAATATGGCAACCCTTCACCGGACATCACGGGCTACCCTTTGGTAATAACGGCCAGCGATACCGTTGACCTGCGCGATACCTATTGCAATCTCGGCACGGCTTATGAGGATAGCCCATTCATCGAGGTATGCCCCCTTTCCTATAAGTTTATACGTACCTGGACGATTTTGGATTGGTGCAACCCCTCCAATAGCTTCACCTACAGCCAAACCATTAAAATCGGGGATTTCACGGCACCGGAAGTCCGCTGCCCGCTGGTTGACCTGACGGGGGACGGCATTCCAGACCCTTTGGTTTACACCACCGGGCCCTTTGCCTGTACGGCGACTTTAACCGCTCCGTTGCCGGTAGCTACTGATCAGTGTTCGCCGGTTTTCGTTACTACTGAGATTGTTACGGATCGGCTCAATATTATTTTTGACCCCTATGGCCAGCCTGTTGATACCCTATTAGAAACCATCGTATTGGCGGTTATCCTCCCCAATGCGCCCAACCGTATCGTCACGGGTATACCCGCTGGCTGCCACCGCTTCCGCTATATTGTCAAGGATGAATGTGACAATACGGCTATCCAGGAGTGTGGCTTTTGCGTGGAAGACCGGATAGAACCCGTAGCGATTTGTAACGACCTGCTCAATGCCAGCTTGGGCGCGCAGGGCTTGTTGCGCTTGTCCGCCGAGGATTTCGATGATGGCAGCTATGATAATTGCGCCATCGCTAAAATGGAGGTGCGCCGCGAGATTACCCACACGGCGGACTGTACGCCGACCCCCTCTGCTTTTACCCCCTGGGGGCCTTTTGTCGAGTTTAGCTGTTGTGATCTGAACACCGAAGTACTGGTCGAGCTCCGGGTGATTGACCAGGCCGGCAATGAGAATACTTGTTGGCTGAATCTATTGGTAGAGGATAAGCAAAGGCCGCTTTGCACCCCCCCTGCTGATCTGAGCCGTTATTGTGACGAATTGCCAGCTGATTTTGACCCTCAGGACACCACCCAGTTGCAGGCCTTGTTTGGCTTGGCAACGGCCACCGACAATTGTGGCGCAGCCGAAGAAGAACTGCCGCCCGTGCTCAATTTGGACGGTTGCGGCACTGGGACTATTACCCGCCGGTTTCGGGCCGTAGATGCTTCCGGGAACGTCTCCACGGGACTTTGTCAGCAACTTGTCCTCATCCAAGCTCAGCATAATTATGAAATAAAATTCCCCAGGGATGCCGAGGCGAACTGTGGCTACCCCAATCCTGACACCATAGGGCTCCAGGTGATTGGCTGCGATTTACTGGCGGTTAGCGTACAGGATAATATCCTGGCTGCTTCCGGCAACGAATGTTACAAGATATTCCGAATCTACCGGGTCATCAATTGGTGCGAGTACGACGGCATTGCTGAACCGGTAGTAGTAGGGCGGGACGAAGATTGCGACGGCCTGCCTGGCGATGAGGATGTGTGGGTGCTACGGCGTCCAACCCATACTTTTATTGACCGGGACAATGATGAAAATAACGCCAACCCTGCGATCGGCACCAGAGGGGCTTCCTGTGTAGCCAACCCTGAAGGCTATTGGCGCCAGGAAAACTCCATCGGTTTCTGGGAATATCGCCAGGATATTAAGGTCTATGACACCATTCCACCTCAGATATTGTTTGTGGAGCCGCTGCCGATTTGCAGCGTTGATGGGGTAAACTGTTGGGCAGAAGTGGAGTATCCATTTATCGTAACGGACAACTGTACCCCGAATGACCTGCAGTTTACCATCATTTACGATGAGTTTGCCGATGGTACACCAGATGATACCATCACCAATATATTTGGGGTGTACCCTAAGTGGAAAATTCAGGGCTTTTACCCTATTGGTAAACACGCCTTTCGGATAACCGTCCGGGATGGATGCGGCAATGTCGCACAGGCAGCGCTACCCTTTGAAATAGTGGATTGTAAGGCCCCAACGCCGACCTGTATCAATGGCCTGGCAACTACGCTCATGCCGGTTTTCCCCAGTGCCGACGTCAATGGCGATGGGGTGATTGACTTTGGGGCGACAACCGTCTTTGCCGTAGATTTCATTGCTAGCCCATCCAATGATTGCCTGGAGCCCGTGGCCTATTCTATCAACCGGGCGGGTGAGCAGCCCGACAAAACCCAAGACTACCTCATCCTCACTTGTGATGACCTCGGTATAGTAGTGGTGGAGCTGTATGCCTGGGATGCTGCCGGCAACCCTTATGCGGTGCAGCCCAATGGCAGCTTGGGCGGGCCCAACTATGGCTATTGCGAAACTTTCGTGCTCGTACAGAATAACCTGGCTCAATGCGGCGATAGCCTGGGTATAATCGCGGGGAGAGTAGAACGGGAGGATGGGATACCCGTATCAGGAGTAAACCTCAATCTGAGCGGCACGAGCTCCGCCAGCTTCATCACTACTGAAAATGGGGCTTATGCCTTCAACGATTTATTCTTGAATTCTAGTTACACGGTAAGCCCTTTTAAAGATGGCGATGATCACAACGGACTGAGTACTTATGACATCGTGCTCATCATGAAACACATTTTGGGCACGCAATTGCTCGATTCGCCCTACAAGCTAATCGCGGCTGATGTCAACCGCTCCGGCTCTGTCACCACACTGGATGTCATTCAGCTCCGGCAGGTTTTGCTGAGCGTTATCCCGGAATTCCCGGCGAATACCAGTTGGCGGTTTGTGCCCAAAAGCTATGTCTTCCCCAATCCCACCAACCCCTGGCAGGAGCCATTCCCGGAATCCATCAGCTTTGAGCGCCTCGACGGGCCAAAGCGCGATGAGCACTTTGTGGCTATAAAGATTGGCGATATTGACCTGAGTGCGCAACTACCGGGCTTCAGCCCGGTGGAGGGACGTAGCCAAGGCCCGCCTTTGGTGCTTTGGGGAGAAGATGCACAGCTGGGGGCAGGGGAAGAACACCTCCTTACTATTCATGGTGATTTCACGGGCATACTAGGCCTACAAGGTGCCCTACATTTTGAACCAACCGCTATTGAGCTGGGCGGGATGGAAGCGAGCGGATTGCTGCAAGCCTCGAACTATCATGTGCATCTCGCCAGTGGAAGGCTTTTCTTGAGCTGGGATGCCAACCCACCCTTACAAGGCGAACAGATTTTGTTCACCCTCCGCTTAAAAGCCCGCAGAGCACTGCGGCTGTCTGAAGTGCTGCGCTTTGACGACAGCAGCCTGATTGCCGAAGCCTATGGTGAAGATTACCGCAGAACAGGCATGGCGTTGTCGCTGGGGCAGGATTACAGTCAGCTTTTCCAAAACCATCCCAACCCTTTCCGCTATACAACGGTAATCCCCTTTAAATTAGCAAAGGCAGGCCGTGCCCGGTTGGATGTCTTTGATGTCCATGGACGGTGGTTACATACCATGGAAGGGGATTTTGCTTCGGGTTACCACCAATTCAAACTCGAGCGGGAGCTATTACCCGGCCCAGGCTTGTATCTATACAGCCTTCATGCTGCAGGTCAGCGCTGGACCCAGCGCATGTTGCTTACAGACTAAGTTGACAGTGAGCATGTTTTGGTTTGCGATGCTTATGTGTGGCTAATTTGCTAGTAAAACTATCGAGTTTTATCAAACTTTAAAGGCGAAAGCTTGTTTGGATAAAATAAAAAAGATAGTTTTGCTATCATTTTTAAAAGTCAAGCATCCAATTAAAAAAACCAAGCGCCATGTCACAGATTGAATTCACCAAAGCCTTCTGCCAGTTTCAGCAGCCGCTGCTCTCCTTTGCGTTCCATCTGACCAATAATGACGAAGATGCACGGGATTTGCTCCAGGAAACCGCATATAAAGCGTTCAAATACCGTAGCATGTACCGGCCGCACACCAACTTGCGTGCCTGGTTGATGACCATCATGCGCAATACGTTTATCAACAATTACCGGCAGAAGAAGCGCCGGCAAGTACTGAACGACTACACCTCCAATAACTACTTACTCGACGCCGGTAGCCAACTGGTGGACAACGGCGGTGAGTCGGCGGTAGCAATGAAGGAGATTACCAGCATCGTCGAAGCTTTGGAAGACTGGCTGAAAATCCCTTTCATGCTCCACTACCAGGGGTTCAAGTATGAAGAAATCGCGGCTGAATTGCAAATACCCTTGGGTACGGTCAAGAGTCGAATCTTTTTTGCCCGCAAGAAACTTCAGGAGCAATTGCACCAAATGTATGATGCACCGGGGCTTCCAGAGCTATTGAACTAATGCCCATGCTAGCGCCCTTGCCTTAGCGGCAGCAAGCTAGAATAGGAGTTTATACGGTTGGCTTACAAAAAATCCAATCTTGCTGCCGCCAAGGCGTACTTGTTTACAAACCCTAGCAGAATAGTCTGGTTTTGGTAAACCAACCTATGTTTACGTTGTTTTCAAATGGCTTGGAATGGGGCTTAATCCTACTTTGCTAAGAAAACAAGCAATAGCCCAACCGAATCGCTACGATCCTTATACTTACATCATTAAAAAGCGCCTTGACAGGAAGTTTTTAGGCATCAAGACCCAACCCGGTTTGACCAGGAGTGGCAAGCCAAGGGGGCAAACAAATAAAACATGAAGGACGAAATCTCCCTGCGGCCGATACAACGTTTTTATCGCCTGTTAGCACTGGATAGAAAAGACATCTACTATATCTATGTTTATGCGCTTTTTTCAGGGCTCCTCACTTTGGGTGTGCCCCTGGGGGTACAAGCTATTATCGGGCTTATTGCCGGAGGTGCCATGTCCGCCTCGGTTGTCATGCTCATTCTGATTGTATCTGGGGCTACGGCCATGGTTGGGGTATTAAAAATCATGCAAATAACGGTTACGGAGACTATTCAAAGGCGGATTTTTACGCGCTCGGCCTTCGATTTTGCCTACCGCATCCCCCGCCTGAAGATGGAAAGCCTGATAGAGCACTATCCCCCGGAGCTCATCAACCGTTTTTTTGATACTCTGACCGTGCAAAAGGGCATGCCAAAGATTTTGGTGGAGTTTTCAACGGCAGTATTGCAAATCCTCTTTGGGCTCATCCTAATTTCATTTTACCATCCATTTTTTATCCCTTTCAGCCTCACGCTAGTTGTTATCGTAGCTTTGATTTTACTTTATACCAACACCCAAGGGGTTGCAACCAGCCTTAAAGAATCCAAAAGCAAGTATCAGGTAGCCTACTGGCTGGAAGAAATTGCCCGAGCGATGAACACCTTCAAGCTCTCCGGCGGCAGCAGTTTCTCGCTAGATAAGATGGACCGGCTGGTATGCGAATATTTGGATAATCGGAGTAAGCACTTCAAAGTGCTGATTTTTCAGTACGGCACTATCGTGGCATTCAAGACCATCGTGGCCGGCGGTTTGCTCTTGCTGGGCAGTTACCTGGTCATCAACAACCAAATCAACATCGGGCAATTTGTCGCCGCGGAAATCGTGATCATCTTGGTCATGAATTCTGTTGAGAAACTAATCTTGACGATGGAGACGATCTATGATGTACTCACGGGCTTGGAAAAACTAGCTAATGTCACCGATTTACCCATCGAACCAGCGGAAGGGGAGCACTTCGAGCAGATTGATACGGGTAAGGGCATCGCCGTCAAGGCAGACAAGCTGTTTTTCCGGCATGAAAACCAGGAGCAGGATATTATCAAAGGCTTGTGCCTGGAAGTGGGTGCTGGCGAAAAGCTGTGCATCGCAGGCTACAACAGCGCAGGCAAGTCTTCGTTCTTGCGTATCCTGGCTGGTTTGTACACCCATTATAGAGGCACCATTACTTACAATGGCTTCCCCTTGCGCAACCTGAACCTGGAGAGCTTGCGGCAGCATATCGGAGATTATTTCCTGCAGGAAGATATTTTCCAGGGGAGTGTCATGGAGAACATCACTTTTTCAAATAAAAAAGTCGGGATAGATCAGGTGGTACGGGTAGCTCAGCGGATCGGGCTTAGCGATTACATCGAGCAGCTGCCAGATGCCTACGATACGATGCTACAGCCAGAAGGCCGCAACATCCCTCAGAATATCCGTACACGTATCATCTTGGCCCGCTGCATGGTGTCCGACCCTCGAATGTTGGTGGTGGAAGGCTTTTTTCATGGCATTCAGCTGGAAGACCGCATCATGATCGCTAGATTCCTCATGGATCGTGAAGAAAACCGGACCGTCATCGCCTTAACTGACGACCCCATCCTGGCTTCCTACTGCGATCGGGTAGTCGTCATGAAAGATGGTAAGATCGTAGCAGAAGGGACCTTTGAGCAGATCCGCAAAAGCGAGCATTTCAATCATATCTTCGCTTATGCTGGGCAGGTGGATGCCTTTGGCAGAAATTCAGGAAAATCTAAAGGATAACCTCAAAAAGCTCAAACGGCATGTTGAATATATCACCCAATACAATCGTCCCACGAGTAGGCCTCGATAAGCTCGAGGCTTTCAATAAAACACAAATTTCCAGCGCCAACCGCATGTTTACACGTTGGCTGATGGGCTTAATGCTTTTTGTTTTGACAATGATGTTTTTGCCCTGGACGCAAAATATCCAATCCAAAGGAGAGGTGACCACGCTACAACCTGGGCAACGCCCGCAGACGATCCAATCGACTATCGCTGGCCGTATCGAAAAGTGGTACGTGCGCGAGGGGCAAAAAGTTAGGCGGGGCGATACCATCGTCCATCTTTCGGAAATCAAGGCGGAGTATTTCGACCCCGACCTGGTGCTTCGAACAGACCGGCAAGTGAACGCCAAGGAAGGGGCCATCGTCTCCTATGGGAGCAAAGTATCCGCACTGGAAAACCAAATCGCCGCCATGAAGTCCGAGCTGGAATTCAAACAAAAGCAGCTCGCCAACAAAATCCTGCAAGCCCAATTTAAGCTAGCCTCCGACAGCGCCGAGCTGGTGCAGGCGTTCATTCAGGATTCCCTGGCCATCCGGCAGTTCGAGCGTACCCGCGAGCTGTTCAATACTGGCGGCATCAAATCGCAGGTGGAAGTGGAAGATAAGAGGGGCAAGATGCAGGAGACGAAAGCCAAGTATATCTCGATGCAGAACAAGCTTCAGTCTACCCTTAATGAATTGGAAAATGCCCGTTTGGACTTGCTCTCCGTTCGTTATGAGTACAACCAAAAGATCGCCAAGGCGGAATCGGATAAGTACAGCACCCTTTCGGAAATGTACGATGCCGAAGGCAGCGTAAACAAGCTGCGCATCGAAGCTTCAAACTATCAGCAGCGCAGTCAGTTTTATTATATTGTAGCACCGCAAGATTGTTATATCACTCAAGCGATCAGGCCGGGCATTGGTGAAACGGTAAAAGAAGGGGAAGAGATTGTGACCATCATGCCTGCTGACTACGAGCTGGCGGTAGAGTTGTACATCAGGCCGATGGACTTGCCGCTCGTCGCCGTCGGGCAGGAGGTACGCTTCATCTTCGATGGCTGGCCAGCTTTCATTTTTTCCGGCTGGCCAGGCATGTCTTTCGGTACCTACAAGGGCGAAATTGTAGCGATTGACAATGAGATCAGCAACAACAAACTATATCGTATCCTGGTGGGAGAGCGCCGTGGCAAGGAGCCCTGGCCTGAAGCTTTGCGCGTCGGATCGGGCGCACAGGGCATCGCCCTGCTCAATAATGTGCCGCTGTGGTACGAAATCTGGCGCCAGCTCAATGGTTTCCCCCCAGACTACTATGATATAGAGAAAGAGGATTTGAAAATGAAGGCCCCGATCAGGTCGGTCAAGTAGGCGGTGGTCAGGTGGGTAGTGCCGCGGTGGTTGCCGCAATGGTAGTATGGTGATTTGATTTTCGGCCTGCCGGGAAAAATTAAACGAAACAGCAGATTTATGGCCTATTATGTGAAGCTGATTGCTACCGCGCTTTTATGCTGGCCGGTGCTGGCTGGAGCGCAAGACTGCGACGAAATCCGGGTTTTCAATCAGGACGAATTTTTCGACTGGGTGCTGAGCTGGCATCCGGCTGCAAAGCAGGCCCGTTTGCTCGACTTGGAAGCCCAGGCTTTGGAGCGCATGGCTCGCGGCGGGTTCGACCCCAAATTGTATGCGGACTGGGACCAGAAGTCTTTTGATGAAAAAGAATATTTCGCCATTGGCGAGGGCGGGGTGAAAATCCCGACCTGGTATGGCATAGAGCTCAAAGGGGCCTACCTGATTACCGATGGAGTCTATCTCAACCCGGAGCGCAACCTGCCAGATGCTGGCCAGGCCGTGCTGGGCTTGAGCGTGCCCTTGGCTCGCGGTTTATTCATCGACGACCGCCGGGCGGCCTTAGCGCAAGCCAAAATCATGGCCCAAGCCAATGAGGCCGAGCGCCTGGCCCTTCTCAACGACCTCTTGCTTTCAGCAGCCTCCGCCTATTGGGAGTGGGCCGTGGCATACAACCAGGTTTTAGTGCAAGAGCGTGCCCTGGAGCTGACCCGCGTACGCTTCGACGCCATCGTAGAAAGCTTCATCCAAGGCGACAAGCCAGCTATTGACACCCTGGAGACCAGCATACAACTGCAAAACATCCGGGCCAGCCTGCTTGAAGCGCGCATCGGCTACGGCAATGCTGGCTTGCGGCTATCTAATTTCCTGTGGGATCAAGAGGGGATACCGCTCCGCATTACCGCCTGCCTGGTGCCGCCCGTGCTGGAAGGGATACCGGTGCAACTGCCAGCTCTGGGCCCGGAAGTTATTTGGCAAGGCGCTAGCCAGGCACACCCGGAAATCCTCCAGTATCAAGCCAAGCTCAGCCACCTGGATGTAAGCCGCCGCCTAGCTGCTGAGCAACTCAAGCCCCGCCTCGATGTGGAATACAACTTCCTGGGTGAAGGCGCTAATTTCATCAACGGCGCTCAGGGCGACCCCATGCTCGCCCCTCTCTTTACCCAAAACTACAAGTGGGGCATGAGCTTCGACTTCCCCCTCTTCTTGCGCAAGGAGCGAGGGAAGCTGGAAACAGCCAAATTAAAAATACTGGATGCGGAGTATGGGCTAGAGCAGAAACGCTTGGACATCAACAATAAGATCTATGCTTACTTCAACGAACTGGACAATTTGCGTCAACAGGTCGGTATCGCCCTCTCCAACGTGCGTGGCTACCAGGCTTTGCTCGATGCCGAAAAAATCAAATTTGAAATGGGCGAAAGCTCTATCTTCCTGATCAACACCCGCGAGCAACAGCTCATCGGTGCCGAGCTGAAGCTGGCCGAGCTGCGCGGCAAGTTCTTCAAGAACCTCATCGCG
>CAYSPJ010000004.1:0-13570 GCA_964432875.1 uncultured Phaeodactylibacter sp.
AGCTCAATACATCTGCCTGAGCCCCGCCTTTCACAAGGCGGGGCTTTTGGCGTTTAGGGCAAATCCCAATTGCCGTGATATTGCTGCGCGCAACATCTTGCGCAAGATAAGAACTGCGCAGAGCTGGTTTATTCTGAAAATTATCGTTTTTTTGTAGCGGATATGTATCTTTTACCCGTTTTGGCGTCAAAAGGCTAGTTCCCCCTTTTGGAGGACGGATGCTAATGGCGCAGTTTGAGTTGATTTCAAAGCCTAAATCGGCTGCGGGTTGGATGTTAATCCACGGTAGGTTTTATGGCAAGCCACAAATGGCAAATCTGAAAAACGGAATCCAATAAAAATAGCATCCCCTTTGGAAAAAGCGTGCCAAAAATCAATGAAGGATATCGAGGTCATTCACGGTTACCTCGAAACACAGGCATCCCGATGCTTCAGCTTGCTGTATGAACGCTATGCGCCTAAAATATTTGGAAAGTGTATTTCCTTACTCAAAGATGAGGAATTAGCCCAGGATGCTACTCAGGAAATTTTTACAAAAGTGTTCCTAAACTTATCTCGGTTTGGAGAGAAGTCACAGTTTTCTACCTGGGTTTACTCTATTACTTACAACTACTGCATCGACTTCCTGCGCCGTAAGAAAAAGCAAAAGGATATTTTTTCCGATGAGATTGAAAAAGTTCCGGACGTAGCAGAGGAAGAGGTTACGGATAAGGTTTTACTGGAGATGGAGTTCGAGCAGTTGAAAGTAGTTTTGGATAATATCCCCACCGGAGACCAAGCGGTGCTATTGATGAAATACCAAGATAATATGTCAATTAAAGACATTGCCGAGACGCTCGATAAAACAGAAAGCGCCATTAAAATGAAGCTGAAGCGGGCTAAAGCGAAGGCGCAGCAGGTGCGGGAGGAGATTTTTGGAGAACAACTTGTTTAAAGTCTGGATTATAGATATGAATAATTTCCAACAATTACTGGAAGAGCAAGAACGCCGCTTTGAAGGCGAGAGCAAGCGGAAGGTACAACAGGGCTTACTTCAAAGCTTTGGGGCATTTCGTCTGGTTGGCCACTTGATTGGCGTATTTGTGCCGGCCATGGCCAATGTGATCATCACTGCCATAGGAGGCAAGTGCGGCGATAAGCAGCCTACCCGACCCATAAATTTGCCTCCTTCCCTTGGAGATAGTGATCCAGGGAAAGAAGGCCCTGAAATACCCGAAGACTTGGACAAGATGCGCTAATTATTCAGAAACCTTAACTCAATATTGCTGCCATGCCAGACCCTATGGAACTCCTTAAAGACCTGCTCGCCGGCTTTATAGCGGTCATCCCCAATCTGTTTGGTGCGCTTGCCTTGTTTATCATCGGCCTCATTGTAGCTAAGGTGGTATCTAAAGGCTTGAAAAAATTGCTGTCTAGTTTAGGTGCTGATAAATTGGCAGAGCGGCTCAATGAAATTGAGATTGTTTATAACAGCAATATCCGCTTCGTGCCAAGCGTGCTTTTTTCTAAGATAGCCTACTACTTCTTATTGTTCATCTTCGCCGTAGCTGCCGCTGATGTGTTGAAGATGCCCGCCATCTCCTCTTTGATGGGAGACCTATTAAACTATGTACCCATCCTGATTTCTGCCTTGGCCGTCTTCATCGTCGGCCTATTGCTGAGCGATTTCCTCAAGAATATCGTCAAAACGGCTTGTGACTCGCTGGGCATCCCTTCAGCAGGCCTGATTTCCAATGTGGTGTTCTATTTCCTCTTCCTCAATGTAGTCATGATTGCGCTTTCCCAGGCCCGCATTGACACGGAGTTCATCCAAAGCAACTTGTCAATCCTCTTTGGTGGCGTGGTATTGGCTTTTGCCATCGGCTACGGTTTTGCTTCCCGCAATATCATCGCCAATTTCCTGGCCTCCTTTTACAATAAAGGCAAAGTGCAAATCGGAGATACGATCAGTATCAACGGCTTGAAAGGGGACGTGATAGACATAGATAGCTCTACCCTGACTTTACAGCTCGCTGACGGCCGCCAGGTACTCATACCCCTTAGCAAGTTGGCCTCTGAAAATATCGAAATATTCAAACGGGCGCCTTCTGAGACGGAAGCATAAGCCGGTCAGCCCAACAACCCAAAACATAGAACTGCTTTAGCCATTTAGCAAAAGGGTTTGGCTATATGCATAGCCTACGCGCTAAGCCTTGGCACTATGATGGAGAATTTGTAACCAATTGCATAACCTAAAGTAATACAAAATGAAAAAAAGACTGACGCTCTTATTTGCCGCTGCTTTATTATTGGCAGCCTTTCCTGCTCATTCGCAAGAGGATGCCGCTCCCGCTCTAGAAGAGGTTGAAGTGCCGAAAGCCTGGGAATCCGGCGCTGGCTTTGGCATGGACTTCTCCCAGCTCTTCCAACTCAACCCTCGGCAGGGGGCTGGGCAAAACCGCGTAGGCATTGGTGGAGCAGTGAACATATTTGCCAAATATAAAAAAGACCGCTTGGCTTGGGATAACCTAGGCATTATGCAATTTGGCGTTCAGCGCCTGGGCTCTGGCGTTATTACGCAGGGATCGACCGAAAAAATACCTTTTCAAAAAGCTATTGATGAACTCCGGCTCAACTCCAAAGTAGGCTATAAAGTAGGGGCAAATTCCAAGTTTTTCTATGCGGTGGACTTTACCCTGCTCTCCCAGTTGACCCCCACCTATAAAGGGACGGAGCAGTTCCCTGGTTTTTTCCTGTCCGATGTTTCTGCTGACGGGCAAAACCCTTTGTCAAAGATATTTTCTCCCGCAACTACCACTTTCTCCGTAGGTATTGATTACAAACCAAACGACAAGCTGTCCATCTTCTACTCCCCTATCGGCTCCAAGTTCGTCATGGTACTCGCCGACATTATCGCCCGCCAGGGTGTACATGGCAACCCGGTGGAGGGCGACCGTGGCCCAGATGGCTTGTTCTTGCCGGAAAATACTAAAAATGTCGATTCTCAGCTCGGCTCGATACTGCGCGTCAACTATGCGAATAAATTCCTAGCTGACCGCATGGCCTTTACCTCCGGGCTAATCTTGTTTTCCAATTACTTAAACGAACCGCAAAACGTGGACATGGACTGGACCAATGAGCTGGCGCTGCAAATTGCCAAAGGGCTGCAATTGTCCCTCACCGCTAATGTTTTCTACGACCACGATATGCGCATGTTAGTTACCGATAACAAAGCGCCTAATGGAATTAAAGTTGATGTGGACGGCAACCCCGTCACCGCTCGCCGGGTAAGCTTGACACAGCAGATATTGCTGAAATATAATGTGGTCTTTTAAAAATGGCTAAACCGAGTTTTATCCTAAAGCGCAGCGGACAACGAGCCCGCTGCGCTTTTTCACCCTTTTCGCTTACTCGGAGATTAATGCTGAGGTGGGAGCAGCGCAAAGTGCTTCCAGTTCAGCCATGCTACCTTTAAAGACGTTAAAATCGACATCGCCTTCAATACCGGGTATCTTACCCTGGTTGCCGTATTGCCAAAACAGCCAATCTTTCCCACAGGCCAGGCTGGGCTGCCGCCGGTTGTAGCGGGCAATCCACATCGGGTACTCCCGGAAATGCCCGGCCAGGTAGCGGTTGTAGAACTTGATATTGGTGTAGAGGATGGGCTTGATCCCGTACTGGATTTCAACCAGGTAGAGCCAAGTGCGTATGCCGGTTATTAGTTGTACCTTGGAGCTGCCATCCAGCACTTCCACATCTAGTACCGGGGGCAAATCGCCAAATTCCATATCGACTTGGGCGATGAAATTCCTGGCTTGCTCCTCGGCGGGAAAGCTTGGCCGAAAGAAGTGATAAGCGCCCCGGCGGATGCCCACGCGCTTCATCTCGTCCCAATTGAGCATGAACAGGCTATCGTGGAGGCTGATACCCTCTGATGCTTTGACAAAAGCAAAGTGGATATCTTGGGTGGCCACCATATCCCAATCAACTCGCGACTGGTAGTGCGAGATATCAATGCCGTGTACCTCAAACTCCTCCATCCGGGCGGTTTGATAATCACAGGACCACACCACGCTGGCAATGAATGCCAGTTTCAGCAGATAACGCATGAATTTAAACATTTCCTTCGTATGACATGTGGGCTTTGCGCCGCATTAAGGATACAAGTTCGACATTTTTTGATAAGCCTGCAAACTTTTAACTAAAGCCCTGTTTTCATTTATAACGTACCGGAAGAGAAAAGGATACGCTTTGAAGTAATCTTAAACGTCCGGCAGACAACTATTTTGAAAAAAAACACAAAAGCCAATGCTCAACCTAAGGCAATTATTCCTGGAACATCTTGCCCAGACCAGCTTTGCCCCATTAATGCTGGAAGTGGAGCGGGCGGAAGGGATGTACCTTTATGATCCGGCTGGTAAGCCCTACCTCGACTTGATTGCCGGTATCGGTGTGAGTTGCTTGGGCCACCGCCACCCCGCGGTAGTAGAAGCAGCTAAGGAGCAGCTCGATAAATACCTTCATACCCTGGTCTATGGTGAATTTGTGCTGGCACCTCAAGCGAAGCTGGCTGCCTTGCTGTCAAAGTGCTTACCCGAAGCCTTAGACAACGTTTACTTCGTAAATTCCGGGGCTGAAGCAACCGAAGGGGCTATGAAGCTGGCCAAGCGCTATACCGGGCGCTACGAAATCATCGCTTGTAAAAAGGCATACCACGGGAGTACTCAGGGTGCCGCCAGCCTGATGTGGCCAACCGATTTTACTCAGGCCTTCCGACCCTTACTGCCCGGCATCCGCCATATCGAATATAACTGCGAATGGTGCCTGCAGCAAATCACGGAAAAGACGGCGGCAGTGATTGTAGAAACAATTCAAGGGGAATGGGGCATCCGCCCCCCGCAGGAGGGTTACCTTCACCAGCTGCGCCAGCGCTGTACCGAAACCGGTGCCTTGCTCATCCTGGATGAGATTCAGGCGGGTTATGGCCGCACTGGCAGCCTCTTTGCCTTCGAGCAATATGGCATCGCTCCGGATATCCTCTTGCTGGCCAAAGGCATGGGCGGCGGCATGCCCATCGGGGCTTTCATCGCCTCCCAAGAAATTATGAGGACGCTTGCTTACGACCCGGTGCTGGGGCATATTACCACCTTCGGAGGCCATCCGGTATCCTGTGCTGCTGCCCTGGCCACGCTACAAACGCTGCTGGAAAGCGACCTCATCGCGCAAGTCAAAGCCAAAGAGCGCTTATTCCTGGAATTGCTGCAGCACCCCGCCATCGTCGAAGTACGTAGCGCTGGCCTATGGCTGGCCGTCGAACTGCAAAGCTTCGAGCTGCTACAAGGCGTCATCAAGCGCTGTTTGGAAAGAGGCCTCATCACTGATTGGTTCCTGTTTAACAACCGTTCCCTGCGGATTGCCCCACCTCTCATTATTAATGAGGAACAGATCAGATGGGCTTGTGGGGTTATTTTGGATGCTTTGAGTGATAGCTGATTTGGTGTTTTCTCGCGGGCTTTCCGAGTCCGCTTTGGGCAACCTAGCTGAGCTCAGCGCGGGCTACCCCAAAGCGATTAGCGTTGCACAAAAAGTACACCCTACCAAAAATCACTCCAACTCCAGCACCAAAGGGCTGCGAGCTGGCAGCAAGATGCTGCCCTTAAGCTCATATGTTTTACCGCTGATGACGTCTTTGCCTTTAGAAACGCCCTCCAGCATCTGCGCAAAGCGACTTAGTGAAAGGGGCTGGTCTTTTACATTCTTATTCAAAACCACCATCACCTTAGCATTGTCGTTATAGCGAAAATAAACGTAGGCACCATCCTCTGGCATGTAGTGCAGCAGCTTGCCATGGTGGATAACTTCTGCCGTTTTTCGCCAGGTGGTGAGCCTCTTGATAAAAGCCATGGCTTCCTGCTGCTGAGCTGTGAGGCCTTGACCCGTGAAGGCATTCACCTTGTCGCCCGCCCAGCCGCCGGGGAAATCGCTGCGGATGATACCGTGATCTTCGGTGCCAGGGTTGGTCATCAATAACTCCGTACCGTAGTAGAGCTGGGGTACACCGCGCATGGTGAGTACGTAGGCGATGCCCAGCTTGAACAAGCCAAAATCCTCGTTTACCTGAGTGTAGAAGCGGCTCATATCGTGGTTGTCAGGGAAAGTGACCAGGATGGAGGGGTCAGCGTAAAGGAAATCCTGGGCTAGCATTTCATACATGCGCATCAGGCCTCGGCTCCAGGGTGAATCTTTCTCCTTGAGCCCATCGCGCATAGCTTCTTGCAATGGGAAATCCATCAGGCTGGGCAGGCAGGAGGTGTAGCCGTTGGGGTTTTGCTTGCCCCGCTGCCAGAAGGCGACCAGGTTGGGGTTGCCCACCCACTCTTCGCCTACTACGTTGAAGTTGGGGTACTCGTCCATCACGGCGCAAGTCCAGTCGGCCATGAAATCTTTGTCAGGATAAGGGTAGGTATCCATGCGGATGCCAGCCAAGCCCAGGTACTCAATCCACCAAATGCTATTTTGAATGAGGTAGGTTGCCATGTGGGGGTTGCGTTGGTTGAGGTCAGGCATCGTGGAGACGAACCAGCCGTCCACGAAGCCCCGGTAGTCGCTATCGGCCACGTAGGGGTCCTGGATGACGGATTTTTTATGGTTGGTGATGACCAGAGAGTCCTGGAAGTTGAGCCAGTTGTGGGCCGGTAAATCTTTCATCCACCAATGCTCAGAGCCACAGTGGTTGACAATCATATCCATGATGATGCCGATGCCTTTGGAGCGGGCCAGATCAGCCAGCTGGCGGTATTCCTCATTGGAGCCGAAGCGGGGGTCCACTTTGTAGAAATCGGTGGTAGAGTAGCCGTGGTAGGAGTACTCGTGCATGTCATTTTCCAGCAAGGGGTTGAGCCAGATGGCGGTGAAGCCCAAATCGGCGATGTAATCCAGGTGGTCGATGATGCCTTTGATATCGCCTCCGTGACGGCCGCCAGGCTTTTGGCGGTTGGGCTTTTCTTTCATGCCCTCTACGTAATCATTGGCGGGGTTGCCATTGGCGAAACGGTCGGGCGTGATGAGGTACATGGCATCGGCAGCAGTGAAGCCCTGGAGGTTTGCGGCACCCGGTGTACGTGCCTGCAACTCGTAAACATGGCGCTCCGTAACCTTACCGCCTTTGCTGAAGACGATGTCAAACTGGCCTGCTTTTGCCGTTTTAGCAACGGTGAGGTTGATGAAGAGGTAATTGGGGTTTTCTACCTTAATGACCTGCTCGATGCGCACACCAGGATAATCGATGGAAGGTTGCAATTCGGCTATGTTGTTGCCATGTACCAACAGTTGCAGTGCGGGGTTTTTCATCCCTATCCACCAATTGGGCGGCTCGATGCGCTGTACTTGCGATTGGGCTGAGGCAACAGATAAGCCGGCCATCAGCCAGCAGAATGTCAATAGGAATAGGCTTGTACGATTCATCTTTCCAAGATTTGTTTGATGAAGCGAAGGTCGGAATTTTTCATTGTTTCACGACGGATTTTACAGAGAATTGCACGTGAGAGACCGTTTAACTGAGAGCGAGCGGCTTAGCTGCCGCTTCTGCTAGCTTTTTAGGTTGGCTAATAAAAATAGACTTGTTGCGATTAGGCTGCATGGCAGGGATGTAAGTGGTTTTTTGCCGCGCAAAGTTTTTGAGGGGGCATAGCGCCGTATAGAAAGCGCTTTCTGGTCAAGCAAGGGCAGCGCTTATGCGCCGTAGAAGTGAGCGACATAGCTTGGTTTATGGCCGATGGCAAGCTCTGCTTCCTGCGGACCTGGGACAACCAACGCTATCTGGTGGACTACACCCTGGAACAACTCGAAGGCCTGCTCGACCCAGAGGGATTCTACCGGGCAAACCGCAGCTACCTGATCAGCGCTCAATCGGTAAAGGCTATCCATCCTTACTTAATGCTACAGCTCATGCCCGAAGCAGAACCTAATAAGGTTGTAGTAAGCAAAGAAAAGGCGATGGAATTCAAGCGTTGGATGGGGAAGTGACCACACTGCCTTTCCTTTTTACTCCACCAAATGTGATACAATATCCCCTTCCTCTTCCTCTAACAGGCGCGTTACATCAGCGAAGGCAGCGTACTGGGCGCACAGCATGATGGGGAAAGTGATTAGAATACCAACAAAAAGCGCGATGACGCCCAATGCGGCAATGAGGCCTACTACGAACGCGAAAAGGAAGATGATGAACCACTGTTTGGTGATGATTTTTCGGCTCATCTCCATGGCATCCCAAAAGCCCATATTGTAGAAAGCGATAAACATGTAGGCCCAACTATAAGCGATAGAAAAATAGATGGCAGGTGCTATCAGGACGACGGCCCAGAATGGGAAGCCAGGAGGGCTACCCGCGCCGAACGGGTCGTTTTGTGCATCCATAAACCAAGAAAAAAAGCCCGCGCCGCCAATGGCGATAAACAAAGGAATGAGGCTGGCTACTATGATAAGGCCAGTGACGAAAGCCGCGCCTGCCAGTGGCCCGATAAAGTCGAAACCTTTGAAAAAATCGCTGAACTCGGTGCTCTCGCCTCGGTCGAGCTTATTGGCTACCAGGTAGGCACCCACTGTCAGTGCTGGGGAGAGGATGAGGGCATTGCCAATACTCCCAATTACGGGTATGAAGTTGGCTACCATGATAATAACCCCAGCCACCAAGGCATAGCCAATAAAGTTGCCGGCATTTTTTTGAAAGAGCTCGAAGCCCTTGCTGATGTAATCGCCGAAATTGAACTGATACCCGTAATTGAGTATATCGTCAAGTTTTTTTTGTTGGATTTCGTTCATTGTGAAATTCTTGAGATTTGTAAAATGTTTTTTCGGATCTTACAAACATACTAAAAAAATCATTCAGCAAGCCGGTGCTCCTGAAAAGAAGCATAGTTTTTCAGGCTAATTGCTTTCCAGGCATCTAATATACCTAGCGCTTGTTGTGTAGTGGGAGCGGCAATAGCCGCCAGGAGTTCCGGCTCCGGTGCCAGGTCAAAGGCGGCATAGTATTCCGGCCGGGGCCCCAGTTGTGTGGAAGCAAAAGCCCGGGCGGCATTGGCCCAGATTTCGAAGCCCAGCCCCTCTTCCTGGCACAATTGCTGTAAAGTGTGGATGTCTTTGCGGCTGGCTGACTGGAGCAGGCAGGAAAAAGTGAGGAAGACAGAGCGCTTGAGCAAGCCCAGGTCGCCATAGATGGGCAAGCGGTGAAAAGCAGAGGTGTGATACCCCATAATGGTGTTATCGATTAAAACCACATCGCCAAAACATCTGCCAGAGCGGGGGTGTGGCACATTTTTGAGAATCCCTTTGGCTGGTCCGCTGCGCGCAGCCCCGATAATCTCAAACTGTTTATCATAAGCCCGCTGTACAGAGACCGGGGCCCACTCCTGCCGGTCTTCCAATCCAAACTTGGACCATACAGTACGCGCCAGGCGGCTCTTCCTCAGCGCTGTGGCTGCAATGCCGATATTCCACCAGCTCGTCTGGTCAGCGGCATCCAATGAGGCGGCTTTTTTATTATAATACAGCGCGGGTTTCCATTCTTGGCGGTATTTGTAGATTTGGCCTAGCCTTGCATAAGGCGCTGCCCAGTCGGCACCGAGCTTGATGATGCGCTTGTACAGCTTGATGGCATTGTAGTGGTCTCGCAATGCCTCGTACTGCTCTGCTTGCTCAAATAGTATATTTTGCTCTGGCGTTGGGTGCTGCATAAAATCAAGATTTACGACAAATATAGTTTTAATCCCTATTTTTGGCAACATGGGAAAAAAAATCGAAAACTGGAAAATTTGGGCAGATACGGGCGGCACTTTCACCGACTGTATCGCGACCAGCCCCGATGGGCAAGTGCAGCGCATCAAAGTATTAAGCAGTAGCCAACTGCGTGGGCGTCTAATGGAGCGCCTGGAGCCGGGCGCCTTCCGTATCCAGTGCAATTGGCCATCCTGCGGAGATATATTCGCAGGCTATGGCTTCCGGCTGCTGGGGCAGGCCTTGGGGCCGATACAAGTCCTCGCTACCGACTTGGCAAAGGGTCAACTGTGGCTTTCTCAGGATTTTCCTCTGCCGCTCCATCCCGAGTTCGAGATCACTGCTGGGGAAGAAGCGCCGGTGCTGGCTCTGCGCCTGGCAACCAGGACGCCGCTGGAGATACCCCTGCCACCAGTGCAGATGCGCCTAGGCTCTACCAAAGGGACTAATGCGCTGCTGGAAAATAAAGGTGCCCATACTACCCTACTGATTACCCAGGGTTTTGGTGATCTGTTGGCCATCGGCAATCAGCAGCGCCCCCATCTCTTTCAGCTCGCCATACCGCCCGCCCGCTTGCTTTGTGATCGAGTTATAGAAGTAGCCGAAAGGCTGGATGCGCTAGGCCACGTCCAGCAAGCGCTGACGAAAGCGGAGATAGCTCGTGTGTTGGAAGCCCTGGAAGCTACCCGCCCGGAAGCTGTAGCTGTAGCTTTGCTGCATGCCTATCGCAACCCCATCCACGAGCAAGAATTGGCGCAGGCTTTAAAGCAGGCGGGTTATGCTTACGTATCCCTTTCCCAGGAGCTCGCTCCCGCCATCAAACTCTTGCCTCGCGCACAGACCGCTGCGGTCAATGCCTACCTGGCACCGATTATGGAAGCCTATCTGGGCAATATTCGGAAAACATTGGGTGCCGGGCAGCAATTGCATGTGATGAGCAGCGCCGGAGGGCTGGCGCAATCAGGGCTTTTTCATCCTAAAGACAGCCTGCTGAGCGGGCCGGCCGGCGGCGTGGTCGGTGCCGCAGCCATCGCCCGGCAGTTGGGCTTTGACCAAATCCTGACCTTCGACATGGGAGGCACTAGCACCGATACGGCTTGTTACGATGGGCAGTATGACTATGCTTTTACCACCCGCGTCGGAGGTGTGGAGATGAGCAGCCCGTGCTTGTCTATTGAAACCGTAGCAGCAGGCGGCGGCTCGATATGTTATTTCGACGGGCAAAAACTCCAGGTTGGGCCACAGAGCGCCGGGGCTGCGCCAGGGCCTGCTTGCTATGGCGCCGGTGGCCCGCTGTGCATCACCGATGTCAACCTCTTACTAGGCAAGCTAGACCCTGCCCTGATGGGCATCCCAATTGATGAGCAGCCAGCCAGGCAGGCTTTGCACCAAATCCGGCGGCAAGTGGAGCAGGCTACTGGGCAGCCACATACCGAAGAGGAGTTGCTGCGGGGCTTCGAGCATATCGCCAATGAGAAAATGGCCGATGCCATCCGCCGCATCTCCGTCGCTAAAGGTATAGACCCCGCCAATTATGCCCTTCTGTCCTTTGGCGGAGCGGGTGGGTTGCATGCCTGTAAAATTGCCGCTTTGCTGGATATGAAGGTGATCATCCTGCCTTATGATGCCGGGCTATTGAGCGCCTATGGTATGGGGCAAGCACAAATCGAACGACTGGCGGGGAAGCAGGTGCTGGAGTTATTGTCCACCTGTGCAGATCGCCTGCCGGAAATGATGGGCAAATTAAGCCGCCAGGCCATCCGGCAGCTTATGGGCGAGGGGCTTGCTGAGGAAGATTTAGAAATTCGCAGCCGCTTCGCCTATTTGCGGTTCCACGGCCAGGATAGCACGCTGGAAATCCCTTTCTATCAGCCGAAGGCGCTGGCAGCAGAATTTAAAAAGCAATATACCGCCCTGTTTGGGCACTACCCCCAGGGCCGGGAAATCGAAGTGGAAAGCCTGAAAGCGGTAGCCGCCACGAAGGCGCATCAAAAAACTAAAATCGCTCCGCCTACTTCTTTCCATTACCCGATACCACAAGGGCAACTTCATAACGCCATCACGGGCAAGGCTATCCCCTGCTTTCATTGGCCAAATCTGGTGGAAGGGGCACAAATCGACGGGCCAGCCTTGGTGCTCCACGCCAACTCGACCGCATTTTTGGAAGCAGGTTGGCAGTTGCAGATCTATGGTGGTGGCAACGCAGTGGCGTGGTATGTAGGCTCGGATTTACAAACCATTGAAAAGCAAGGCTCTTTGGTGAGTCAGGAGCCACGCTCCAGTGCCGTCGAGCTCGAGTTATTCACCAATCGTTTTGCCGCGATTGCCGAAGAGATGGGGGCGCAGTTGCAGCGCACCGCCTTTTCAGTGAACGTCAAGGAGCGGCTGGATTTTTCCTGCGCCGTCTTGGGCCCCGATGCCCGCCTACTGGCCAACGCTCCGCACATCCCTGTCCACCTGGGCAGCTTAGGGGTATGTGCCCGATTGGTATTGGAGAAACTGCCGCTCGGCCCCGGAGATGTCATCATCACCAATCATCCTAAGTACGGCGGCTCTCATCTGCCCGATGTCACTTTGCTTAGTGGCGCATATACCGATACTGGCGACTTGATCGGCTACCTCATCAACCGGGCACATCATGCCGAAATCGGCGGTACACGCCCTGGATCCATGCCCCCGGATGCCCGTACGCTCGCAGAGGAAGGCGTGGCTATACTGCCCATGTATCTGGTCAAAGCAGGTCAGGTATATTGGCAGCGGATACAAGAGGTGCTGACTCAAGCCCCCTGGCCGACCCGCGCACTTCCGGAAAACCTGGCGGATATCAATGCCGCCCTGGCCGCACTCAATGCCGGTGAAGCCGCTTTGCAAAAACTCGTACTAGCTCATGGCTTGGAAAAGGTGCACCACTACATGCAACAGTTGCAGGATAGCGCGGCAGAAAGCCTGGCAAGCGCTTTGGAAAACCACTTTTCCCAGAAGGCCTTTGAAGCAGAAGAGCGCCTGGATGACGGCCGCCTCATCAAGCTAAAAATCATTCTTCAAGGCGGAAATATAAAGCTGGATTTTGCCGGCACAGGCCCACCCCATCCCCACAACCTGAATGCCAACCTGGCAATCGTGCATAGCGCGCTCATCTATATCTTGCGCCTGATTTGCCAAAAGGATATCCCGCTGAATGAAGGCCTGATGGCCAAGGTGCAGATCGAGCTGCCTACGAGCTTCCTCAACCCGCCCTACGAGGACGATGCCAGACGATGCCCGGCGGTGTCAGGCGGCAATACCGAAGTAAGCCAGCGCTTGGTAGACACCCTACTCAAAGCCTTCGGGCTTGCTGCTTGTAGCCAGGGCACCATGAATAATTTCCTCTTTGGCAATGCCCATTTTGGCTATTACGAAACCATCGGCGGCGGGGCGGGTGCCGGGCCGGGCTTTAGTGGCCGCTCGGCGGTACATACCCACATGACCAATACCCGCATCACCGATCCCGAGGAGTTGGAATTTCGCTATCCGGTAAGGCTGCGGCGCTTCGCCATCCGTCGCAGCTCCGGCGGCGCGGGCCGCTGGACTGGCGGCGACGGTATCATCCGCGAACTGGAATTCCTGCAACCCGTGTCCCTGACCATCCTGAGCCAGCATCGTCGGGAGGGCCCTTATGGCATGGCAGGTGGGCAGCCGGGCCTGCCTGGTAAGCAATACCTCATCCACCCCAATGGGGATATCGAAAGCCTGGAGGGTGTAGCTTCCAAGGAAGTACAGCCCTGGTGCCGTGTGGTGATTGAGACCCCGGGAGGCGGGGGATGGGGGGAGGTAGTAC
>CAYSPJ010000004.1:13670-22679 GCA_964432875.1 uncultured Phaeodactylibacter sp.
AACTTCCAATAGGGGCGCAAGTTGCTCATCACCGAATTGGCGTAAATCTCGAAGGTTTCCCAGACACGCAGGTTGGAGGAAGTAGGTTCTTCCGCGAAAGGGATGGGTTCGCCATTCATGCCGGCCAGGAAATTATAGACGCATTTACGCATCTCCTCAATATTGTAGCCTCCCTCTAAAGTAGCGAAGGCTCGGTCGCCAAAGCGTTCGCGCAGCTGTTGGCCGACCTTATAGAAAAAGGTAGCGCTGGCCCGCAAATCCAACAGCAAATCGTATTGGTGGGCATCAAAGCCGGCGGAGATGGCAATAGCATCGGGCTGGAACTGCTCCAGCACGGGCAGGAAGTGATCCAGGCAGCGCTCCATGATATCGTCGGCGCTGCCCGGCGGTAAAGGGATGTTGACGGTAAAGCCCCTGCCTTTCCCGCTGCCGATTTCGTCCACGAAGCCATGCCCGGGATAAGCGGGATATTGATGCATGGAGCAATAGAGTACTTGATCTGAATCGTAAAAAATGTAGGAAGTGCCATCGCCGAGGTGGCCGTCAAAGTCGAAAATGGCAACGCGCTTACCTTCATTGGCAAGCTTCTGGGCGGCGATTGCCACGTTGTTGAACAGGCAAAAGCCGCTAGCCCGGCGGGGGTGGGCGTGGTGGCCTGGTGGGCGCGCCAAGGCGAAGGCTCCGGTATCGGCTGCTTGGATAGTGGCACCAACCGCTTGGCAGGCTGCCTTATAGCTGCCCGAAGAAGCAACCGTATCTCCATCGAGGTGCGCGTTCTGCTCGCTGGCGGCCCGTACCTCCTGGATGTACTGAGGGCTGTGGATCAGCTCCAGATATGGCGTGCCATCAATAATTGGCGTATTGGGCAAATCAGCAAAAGGCTCGAGCCTTTTCTTGCTCTCAGGGTGCATGCCCGTGTCGTGTTCCAAGAATACGCTATTGTAGATGAGCTCCATCTTCCGGGGAGCGGGTCGGTTTGCCTGATAATCAGGAGCAGGTATTTCCGGGTTCATAAAATAAAGGCTTTTAAGCCGCAAGTTTAATCAATAATTCCCATAAAGCATCCTGAAATCGGTATCGGTCAACAGGCCGATCAGCTTATCGCTCTTGACAATGGGCAGGCAGCCGATGCCGTGCTTTTTGAGCAAGGCAGCAGCATCGTGCAGCGAGCAATCCTCCTCCACCGTAATCAATTCGCTGACCATGATATCAATCGCGGCTAATCCATCGGCATCAGGTGCCAGGGCTTTGAGGTTGGTGGCCGTAATCAGGCCAATGAGGCGCCCTTCGGTATCTTCAACTGGTAGATGGCGGATCTTCTTCCAGGCCATGATGGAACGCACGATTTCGATGGGTTCCTCATAGCCGATGGTGAAAAGGTCCGTTTTCATGACTCGGCCGACGGTGGTTTTGTTTTGGCCTACGGCATAGAGGTTTTTACAATCCACATCCTGCCACTCGTGAACGGGGTTGTCTTCCCTTTGCCTCAAGAGCATTTCCTTGGTGAGTTCCTGAACCGCTACGCCAGTGCCATAGCAGGCAGCCATCTTGCGGAAGTTGCGGGTCATCCAGACAGCTCCATTTTCCCGGGTCATAGCCCGGCGTTCGATGATGCTGAGGTAGCGGTCGATTTCGCTGCTCTCCATGCCTGACAGGTGCAGGCCTTGTTCGGCTATGGGTAGTAGCTGCTCCAGGATGAGCTTGGGGGCAGAGATTTGTTGGCCTGCCCAGTTGAAAATAGAGAACAAGCTGGAGCGCGCCGCCCGATAAAAGTTAGCTTTGGCAATCTGGAATAACACCGTGTCACAGATTGTGCTATACTGTTCCGGCATGCCTTTCATCAAACCCAGCCAGAATGCGAAGTCTGCCATCTCATCCATGACGGTAGGCCCGGCCGGGATGTAACGGCACTCGATGCGCAAGTGCGGCAGGCCGGTGTCGCTGATGCCATAGCAAGGGCGGTTCCAGCCGTAAACCGTGCCGTTGTGCAATCGCAAGGCCTTTAGCTCGGGCGTCTTGCCGGCTGCCAGCGCCTCCAGTGAGTTTCCGTGGGTATCCGTGGTCAGCACAATGGGGAAACGGCAGATGTAGTCTTTGAAAATATTGGATGGCGATCCGGTCAGCCACTGGTGGCCAAAACCGACTCGGTTGAGCTTACTGCGCAAGTGGTTGGAAGAGCTGCGCGTGTCAATGCTCTGCTGGAAAAGGGCGATGCGGGTCTCATGCCACAGCTCGCGCCCGAAGAGCAAAGGGGAATTTGCGCTGACCGCCAGCACTGGCGCGGAAATCCACTGTGCCCAATTATAAGCCTGTGAGAATTCTTCGGGCGCTAATTGCAAGTGTAATTGCCAACTGGTATTGCAGGCCTCAAACATGGCGCTGTCCAGACGGGCAATCAATTCATCGGCACCCTGGATGTTGATCTCAAAATCAGCGCCACGCATTTGGTGGATAGCATTGCTGATAATGGCGTAGCGCTCCCGGGGGGTCATGTAGGCAGATTCCAGATGCGACTGCCGCAGGGTAGGCAAAATCCCCGTCAGCACGGGGTGCATCCCACGCTTTTGCCCCTCCTCCTCCAGCTTTTTCAACAATTGCCGCAGTTGCTGCTCCATGTTGTGAAGGGCATCCCCGTTTAGCGTCCAGGGATCCAGGTTGATCTCCAGGTTGAAACGCCCGATTTCGGTAGTGAACTCGGGAGGCAAATGATCAAGTAGATTAACTGCTTCGGGTGCCGCCTGAAACTCGCCATCGACCATGCACAATTCCTGCTCGGCCCCGACGCGCTGGATGCCTTTTTCAAACATGCCCTCCCGCAACATAATATCTAGCGCATCCACATCCTGGATGAGCGCTTTGCTAAAAGAGGTGCGGTGCTCGGAAGCCGGCCGGATATTCAACTCGCCCATAATGGATTATTTTTTCAAGATAAAGAGAGGGACGCGTGTAGCGAAAGCCATGTTTCTGGTATAGCTCTTGCGGAAAAGCCGGTCCAGCCAATGGTGTTGGGCGGTATACATCACTAGCACATCAACATCATAGGTGTCGACAAATTCGCCGATGGATTCCTCGACGGAAGTGCCGGATAAAGCATGGAAATTAATTTGGAGGGCTGGGGCATGGTGTTCAAAGAAAGCGCTCAGGCTGGCAAAGTCGAGCACCCGCTCTGTCGAGCTTTCCTTGTTGACATGTACGCAGTGGATAATCGGGCCAAAAGGCTCCAGTATTTTGCCGGCTTCCCAGATGTGGTATGGGTCTCCTTCCTTCAAGTCGCTGGCATAAGTCACGATGTCAATTTGGCCCAGGCGGCTGTCTTCGGGTACTACCCATACATGGCAGGGCGCTTTTTTAACCACAGCAGTAGTGACGCTGCCAAATAAGTGTTCCAATGCGCTGTGCTCGCCACGGGTACCCATCACGATGAGGTCGGCCTCATCGCGGCGGGCTATTTCGACGATGACATTGCCCGGGGTGCCGATCTCTACCGACGAATGAATTACCGGGAGGTGCTCCAGCGCCCCAGAAGCCTGTACTTGTGCCAGGCCTGTTTCCACAAAGGTTTTCATCAAAGCATGGGCAAGCTCGATCCTTTCCTTGGTCGCTTGAGCAGCCATTACGGGCAGGTCCAGAGACTCATATTCCGGAAATACGACATGCAGCATCTCGATTGGAGCCTGGTATATGCCCGCTAGCCCGATGCAGTAGCGGAAAGCGTTTTGTGCCGTTTCGGAAAAGTCGGTCGGAAAGAGGATTTTTTTAATGATTTGCATGGCTTTAGCCGGTTAGTTTATCAATGTGCTGCGCTTGTAGCACGCATTGCGCCTATCAAAACAGCACTTTTTTACTGGCTTCCTGAATGAGAAAAATCATTGTAGGCTCTGACTTTTCTCAATTTCTCCGTTTCAGGGCTATGGCTGATATAAATCATTGCCAGGCCTGACAAAGGTCACTTGCCTTCAGGGTAAAAAGAGCTTTCTTTGTGCCACTGACAAATACTAGACAAGGCTTTATCCCCGATATCGCGGGGAATATGAGTTCAATTGGGTGATTTTTAGGGAATAAAGGAGTATGCTTATTGCGTGCTCCTTTTCTTTATTTCACCATACCAATTCTGGTTTTTGTATAGCCCTTTTTCAAGCACCATACCGCCCCCGCAGAAAAGCGCCAAAAAAATTGTGCAAGCGGCAAAGCCGCCGGATGTTCGGAAAAAATTTCAAGAAAAGAAGCTAGTTTCATTTTTCACTGGCACCGGGGCTGAACGGTGCTAGCGATCAATACCCCCTCACGACCCCCTCCGGGTCCTTGTCTCCTCCAAAATTATAAGGTGGCAGGCCATGCACCCGCAGTTCGTTGGCGGGAACAGGCAGATGGGCGGGGGTTCCGATTTGTAGGCTGCCCAAGGCGTCCAGCTCGTCGTGGGGGAGGCGGGGAGCAATGCGGCGGCGGTCGAAGAACAGGCTCATGGGGGCGCTGCCCAGCAGCTCGATGGCCCTTTCGTAGAAGAGAGCCTTTTCGATGACAGGGGGAGTGGCCGCGGCGCTTAGGGGCGGCAGCCCGCCGCGGGTATTGCGGGTTCCCTGGTTGAGCAGGGCGATGGCATCAGCAAGGCGGTTTAGGCGGAGGAGGGCTTCGGCTCTCAGCAGGGCGTTGTCGGCAGCCAGGAAGGCGGGCATGGGGCCGCCAGTGGCACCATCTCCGGCAAAGCTGGGGTCCGTGATATTGCGGTTGTGTTGGTAGTGTGAAAAGTGCCACTCCCCGCCGGCAGCCGGGAAAGCCTGATTGGGGAAAAACTTGAAATCGCTGAGCAGGCGTTGGTCGGTCGATTGGGCCATGGAGTTGGACAGGGGCGGCTCGCCCAGCGATTGAACCTGAGGGTAGCGGGCCGGCTGGCTAGGGTCGAGGGCGGCGACGAGGCGCTGGTCTACCCGTGCCCAGAAGGGCCCCTCGCCAGTTTCGGCGAAGGCATAACGGTGGTAGCTCTGCCAGGAGCGCCCGTCGGCGAGGGGGGCGAAGTCGAAATTCAGGCCTCGCTCGGCACGTTGGAGCACTGCTGCCCAATCCACCTGGGCATTTTCGGCGGCGGTACGCGGCCATTGAGCCAGGAAGCGGGCGGCATAGGAGTTGCATAGCGCGATGAATTGGGCCGAGTTGAGGGTCAATCCATTAAAAGATGTGTGGATAAAGTCACCCCCGGCAGAGGCCGCCAGAGTGATGGCTTCGTCAAGCTCTGCCACGGCGGCTTGGATAGCCTCCTGGTAGGTGGAGAACTCCGCCATTTTATCCAGGCTGGTTTTCTGGTCTGCCAGGATAGCCTCGTCGAAGAGCAGGCCCAGGTAGCCCCAACTGAGGCCTCGCAACAGGTGGGCGCTGGCGCGAGCCGATTGGTCGAGCCCACCGCCATCGTCAATGGATATGCCCGTCTCCATGGCTGCCAGCACATCGTTGGCGTTGGCTACCGCCGACAAGCAGCCGTACCAGGGCGTTTCGGCAATTTTGCGGTACTCGCCCCCTTCTGAAGCCCGGTTGTTGTAGGTCTGGCGCGGCTCGACGCCCATGCGGCGGGCCCCGAAGTCATCCCAGGAAAGGCTATAAGCATCGGCGGCAATACCTAGCGAGAGGGCCGGGATTTCGCTATGTACAGCCAGCCACCAATCCAGGTAGCCGCTGTTCAGCACTGGCAAGAGGTCTTTACCGGCGGCGATGATGTTTTTGCGGGCGGGGGCATTCTGGTTGATGCTCTCCAGGCCCTCGCAGGCGGAGAAGAACAACAAGAGGGCCGTCAAACTAATAGGTATGGCAATGAATCGCATCGGTTGATTTTTTTAGAAGGTTAATTGAAGGCTGAAAGTGAGCGTGCGTGGCAACGGCAAGTTAAAAGCGTCGATGAGGAAGAGGCTGGGGTCGCCATAAGGCGTGCGGGGCTCGCTGCCGCGGCCGCCGGCCTGGCGGTTGCTTAGCCGGTATTCATCTCGTCCAGCAGCGCTAACCTCGGGATGGAAGCCGGAGTATTTTGTATTGGTAAACAAATTCCGGCCAATCAGGCTGAAGCGGGCGCTTTGCACCACGCCACCAAAGAGCTTGTTTTGCAGCGTATAAGACAGGGAGGCTTCCCGCAGCATGAAGAAAGAGCCGTCTTCTACAAAATGCTGATTGGCGGCCATATTGTTGGCCAGGCCGTCGAGGCTGTAGAAGCCGCCGGCTAGCAAGGGATCAGCGCTCAAGTCCTCATGGCGGTCATAGGCGTACATCCACTGGCGGGTGAGGTTATACACATCGCCGCCTTTTTTCCAGTCGAACAAGGCGTACAAGTCCAACCCTTTAAAGCTGAGGAAGTTGGCGAAGCCCATGCGGAAATCGGGGTTGATATCGCCAATCGTTTGTAGCAAGGGGCTGCCGTTTTCATCGGTCAGCTTCACGGGCCGTTCGGCGGGCGTACCCAGCAAATCCTTGGGCACGAGATAGCCTTGGCTGTTGAGGGCATAGTCCAGCGGGTTGAGGTCGGCAGGCAGTTGTTCGGGCTGTCTGGCGAATACTTCACCGACCATCGCTCCCAGGGGGGCACCTTCTTCGATGAGGAAAATAGAGGAATGCAGTAAACCCGGCCCGGTGGTATAAGCCGGCACATCTAGCTTTGCCACGCTTTGGCTCATGCGGCTGAAGGTGGTGAATAGGTTCCAGCGGAAACCTGACCGGCCGATGCGGAAGAGCTTGGCGAAATCGAGGTCCAGCCCGGCTTCGTAAATCTTGGCCTCCACGGTGCCGGCATTACGCCATTGGCCGGAAAAGCCGGCCGCTCCGGAAAGGGGTGCCAGGAGGATTTGCCCTTCGGTGGTCGCTTGCACATAGCTAAAATCCAGGCGGAAAGCCCGCAGGAAGGTAGCATCGGCACCAATTTCCAGCTCGCGGGTTTTGGCGGGCTGCAAATTTTCATTGCCCAGGGTCTTTTTATTGGTGATGCCGCCAATAAGGTCGAAGGTTTCAAAGCGCTGCTCGTAAACCGGGCGGATACCGGCGGTGCCGACGGCAGCGCGCAGCTTTAAATCCTGGAAAGGCTTGAGGCGGACATCCTCGGTCAGGCGGTAAGCGCCGCCGAGGCGGTAATAGGTATTCCAGCCTTCTTGCTCGCCGAAGAGGGAAGACTGCTCTTGGCGCAGGGCACCGCTGAAGAAGTACTTCTGCTTATAGGCCGCATCGCCGGCCAGATAGAGGCTGTAGGCCAGCATTTCCTGTTGTTCGGAAGAGATGGAGAGGCTACGGCGGGCGTTGTCTAACGAGCGGATGCCTGCCACAGCCAGGTCTTCGCCGAGGGTGGCGTCAAATTCCCGGCTGAACTGTTCGTACAGCATGCCAGCCCGGGCCGACGTAGAAAAACCGAGGAAGGAGCGTTGCACGACAGCGTCGAGGCTGGAAGTGAGGTAGTTGGTGGCTTGGCTGGTGCGTTGAATGCCGCCCCCGTTGCTGCCATCGGCCCCGGCAGTAGCCAGAGTGCCAAACATGCCCGGCGGGCTCGTGCTCAGGAAGCCTTTTTCGAGATAGTGTTCGTAGGTGCTTGCTGCGCGGTCAAGCGAAACATCATAGGCAAAAGTGAGCCAGGAAGTCGCTTGGAAATCAGCGCCAAAGCGCCCCATCAGGCGGGAGCGGGAGGCGGTTTGCTGAGAGTTGTTACGCAGGTAGAGCGGGTTAGTCACGCCAAAGCCAGTATTATCGATGTCCCAGTCGTAGGGAGAGCCATCTTCCTCGTTGGCGGCATCGAGCCCGAACATCGGGGTCAGGAGCAAGGTGTTGGAGAGCAAACTGCCAGTACCGTTGGCATGGGGTTCGCTAAGGTTTTGTAGCGCGCTGCTGTACATCGAGTTGAAGTGGAAGCCGAGCTTGGGGCTCGCTTGGTGCCCCAGGTTGACCCGTAGGGCGGTGCGCTCGTAGCCATCCATCCGCTGCAGGATGCCCTCATCGCGGAAATGTTGGCCAGAAGCCAGGAAGTGCGTTGTCGTTGAGCGGCTTTGTACCGAGAGGTAGTGCGAACGGAAAGCGCCATCACGGAAGAGTACATCTTCCTGATAGTCTTGCCGCCGGGGCAGCGGGGTACTATGCACCGCATCGGCAGTAGGGCTGCCTAGCACGGGTTGCAGCCCTTGTACGCTGATGATTTCGCGGTTGGTAAATTCATTGATCGGGTAGCTCTCGGGCTTGCGGGAAAAACCGAGTTCGTTGCGGTAAGCGATGCGGGTATCGCCCACCTCTAGCCCTTTGCCATTTTTGGTGAAAATCTGGATCACGCCATTGGCCGCTTGCGAGCCGTAGAATGCAGCAGCGGCAGCTCCTTTGAGCACTTCGATTTTTTCGATGTCTTCCGGGTTGATGTCCGCTAAGTTGGCCCCATTGAGGTAAATGCCGTCCACCAAAATCAAGGGTGCTTGTCCATTGGAGATGGAATTGGCTGCCCTCAACTGTAGGGCGATTTGGCCGCCGGCGAGTTTGGCTTGCAAACCGGCTACTTTGCCCTGAAGGCCTCCGGCAAAATTTGGGGCTGGAACTCGCTGGAAGAACGCTTCGTCCACCGAGCTGGCGGCATAAGGGAGGCTGTAAAGAGGCTTACCGGTGGCGGTGCCGGTCTGGAACAAGCCTATCTCCCCGCTATCTTCCGGCCAGAGCTTGACGTCCATTTCGGCGCGGCCCATGACGCCAAGCTCCAGGGGTTTATACCCGGCATAGGTGAATTCCAGGATAGGTGCAGCCAAATCAGTGAAAAAGCTCTGCCTTACGTTGATTACATAACGGCCTTCGGCATCTGTCGTGGTATGGTTGGAGCGCCCTTTTTCCTGTACCCTGACCCCGCTCAGGGGCTTCCCGGCCGCCGCGCAGTGCACCATGCCCTGGATCGTAGCCTCCTGTGCCCCCAGCAGTATGGGCAGCAGGCTCAAGGCAGCTAACAGAGGCCATCGGCCAAGTGTGTAAAAGTGTTTCCTCATCAGTGTATTGGTTGTTTGATATGGTGTTTGGTGTGTTATG
>CAYSPJ010000004.1:22779-99005 GCA_964432875.1 uncultured Phaeodactylibacter sp.
GAAAGGCAGCCCCAGCTCCCGTCGGGCCGGCTGGCGAGGATGAGGTATTTGCCAGAGTGGAAGGCCTGTGCTACAAATTGGAAAGCCGGGCTGGCCTGGAGCTCTTTAGTGCCCGGAGCCAACACCCACTCGCTACCATTTTCCGGTAGGTGGTAGAGGGTATAGCGGTAGCTCTTATCCTGGAAAGCATATTCGATCATCACCTGCTCTCCAACTCGGATGGGCTTATTGGCAATGATGTGGGTTTCGCGGAAAATGCGGCAGGATTCAAACTTGCTGATGGGGAGGGTAGGCTGCTCGTAAAGAGGTGCTGCAGGCACAGTTTCGGCCAGCGCGCCAGAGCGGGTGGCCAGTTCGCCGCCAATGGCCGGATTGATGGCTGCTTCTGTTTCTTGGGATGCCTGTTCTTTTATACCCACGAGCGCATCGCTGGCCTGTGGGGTAAACTGGTCCTGGTAATCGAGGATCGCTTCGATGCCGTATTTAGGCCCTTCGCCGGCGATGTAGGCCGCTTTGCGGTTGCCATTGGGCGTGCGTACCACCACCTCGAAGTACTGATTGTCGGCATCCAGGTTTTGGAGGATTTCTGTAACGGTAGCACCTGGCTTACGGCCTTTGACCAACAGTTGGAGCTGCCCCGGGGTTTTGCCAGACCAGACGGAGTATTCGCAGCCATCTTCCTGGCAACATCGTGGGCTCAGCCACGAGATGTATAAAGGGCGGTCGGGCTGCGTAGGGCTATAAACCAATTGCAGGTTTTGAATCTGGGGGCAGTTGGGGTCGGTGGCTTTCACTTGTACCTCCTGGAAAGAATCTTCCAGCATAGGGTCCTCTTCGTCGAAGCGGTTCGGAGGGCTTATATTCGCCCCCTTAGCAGCCATGTTGGCTGGTTCGGGGTCTTTTTGCCAGCCCTGGCTGTAGCGCACGGGCTCGCTGGGCTGGTACTTGGCCAGCATTAACTCCCCGTTTTTACCATCATCGGCGGCCCGTAGCCAGAAAGAATACAGCGGGATAGGCTGCTTCAAATCAGCAGAATGGCCACTTACCTTCACTTGAATGGTGTGAATACCCCGAGACAAGTCGCGCTGGTCTAATTGGATATTGAAAGGGGCAAGCTGCCCGGGGGCAAGCGGCATATCGTCGAGGTAAATGTTGCGATGGCCAGGGTTGACATAACTGATGCTGGCTACCGGATTCCAGGCAGCACAAGCCGAACCAGTTTCCAGCAGCAGCGCCCCTTTGATGATATTGCCCTGGAGTTGAGCTTCGCTGAGCACATTGCAGGTGTCGGGCACTGCTGTCAACGGGAGCGCAGCAGTACTGGGCGCAGCGGTGGAGGCCGGTTCGCTGCCGGCGATGGTAATAGCCGGGCCTAAATTGTAGATGACCGGGTTTTCGCAGTGCTCGCCCCAAGCGAGCACCTGCAGATAATACCTGCCCGGCGCTAGCAGGCACAAAGGCTCGGTGCGGACGCCCAGCCCGGTAGCAGGCTGGCGCTTGCCATCCCGGCGGATGGGCTCCCAATTGCCATATTCTTGGCGGATTTCTACGCTGAACTCCCAGTTCCTGCCCACGCAATTATCACATTGGATTGAAACAGCCGGGCGGTTCTCGGCACCGCAATAACCAGCAGGTTCTACTTTGACAAACAGGCTTGGCGTCTGGCAAGGGGCAGCAGCCGGCTTGTCGTTACTGGATATTGGTTGGCTGGCTGGCTCGGGTGCAGGCGGGGTTGGCACAGCCTGGGGTTGAGCCGGGGTGCTGTCGGCCAATTTGTCTTTGCGGGGGAAGGTATAAAAATACCCCTCCTGTACCACTGTGGAGCTGAATTTCCGGTTGATGGCACTCGCATTGCGGTAGTCCACCCCAATCGAGTAAAAGTGCCGATCAGATAGGCCGCGGATCAAGATGGTGTCCTGTTGGCGGTTGCCGATGGTTTGCAGGCCGCGTGCCATCCGCTTGCTGCCCTCGCTCTGGAGGTTGGCACCGTGGTCTTTAATCCAGAAGGAAGCTTCCAGCGTATTGATTTTGTTGTGCGTGAAGTGGATGGCCAGCTGAATCACGCCATCTTCCTCGGTCGGTAAGATACTAGCATAAAAGCTTGGCTCTTCGCGGTCTAACAAGCCGTCCAGCAGTTCTCTCTGTGCATTTGATGTTGAAGGGGTCAGGCAAAAGCCCAGTGCTAATGACAAGTAAAGCGCAATTATTCTTTTCATATTTCAGTTACTAAATTTTTTGATTTGTGAAATAGGCAGAGCCTGCCAATAACAGGCCCCTGATCCAGTTGCTACCGAAACGAGCTTACGTACAACTTTTCCGCATAAGCCTGAAAAGCCATAGGGTGCAGGAAGTGATTTATGGTGTCCTATTTTCAGGGGGTGCCAGTGATTTATACCCAAGTACAACAAACCTGACTGCCAATAAGAAGGGCTGGTGAATTGGAAAAACAACCAACTTTCAACGTTTAACCCGCCCGGATAACGATTGCACCGCTAAGATATTGCTTTTCTTTTATGTGTTGGATGCTTTATCCGGCCTGATTTCACAACGGGAGATGTTAAAGTTTATTAAATATTCAGGTGCCTGGGGCAAAACACAAGCCCAAACGCCATATTGGGTACATTTATTATATGTGGGCATGCCAAGGCGTGTCCAAGCGCTATTTGGCTTCATGGCTAGTAATTTTGAAAAGCTGATTCGGGCTTAGTTCATCGAGGCGCTAACCGATTAAACGGCCGCCTGAGCCTCTTCAAAAAGGGGGAACTGCGCCATGAATTTGCTGGTTTCGCGAGCTATTTCGGCAAGTAGGCTGTCGTTCTCAGGATTAGAAAGAACGCGGTCAATCCAATCGGTGATTTTCAGGCAGTCTGCTTCTTTCAGCCCCCGGGTAGTGATGGCTGCCGTACCGACGCGGATGCCAGAGGTGACGAAGGGCGTCTGCGTGTCGAAAGGCACCATGTTTTTGTTGACGGTGATATTGGCTTGCCCCAGGGCTTTCTCTGCTGCTTTACCCGTGACACCTTTCGAGCGCAGATCGATGAGCATGAGATGGTTGTCGGTCCCGTCAGAAATGAGCTTATAGCCTTTTTCTACAAAGGCTTGCGCCATGGTATGGGCATTGCGGATGACCTGCTGGCCGTAAGCCTTGAAGGCCGGCTGGAGGGATTCGCCAAAAGCGACGGCCTTGGCAGCGATGACATGCTCGAGCGGGCCGCCCTGCATGCCCGGGAAAACGCCGCTATTGAGGATGGTGGACATTTGGATGGGGCTGCCTTTCTTGGTCGTGCGCCCCCAAGGGTTTTCAAAGTCTTTGCCCATCATGATGATGCCGCCGCGCGGGCCGCGCAGGGTCTTGTGCGTAGTGGAGGTGATGATGTGGCAGTGTGGCAGCGGGTCGTTGAGCAGGCCCGTAGCGATGAGGCCGGCGGGGTGGGCAATATCGGCCAGGAGCAGCGCGCCTACCTGGTCAGCGATGGCGCGGAAGCGGGCGTAGTCCCAGTCACGGGCATAAGCCGAAGCGCCACAAATAATTAGTTTGGGCTTAACTTCCAGCGCTTTGGCTTCTACTTTATCCATATCGATGATGCCGGTTTCCCGCTCGACGCCGTAAAAATGAGCATTGTAAACCAAGCCGGAATAATTGACCGGAGAGCCATGGGAAAGGTGGCCGCCGTGGGAGAGGTCGAAGCCGAGGATATGGTCACCTGGCTGCAAGCACGCCAGGAAAACAGCGGCATTGGCCTGGGCACCGGAATGGGGTTGTACATTGGCAAATTCAGCGCCGAAGAGCTCTTTCAGGCGGTCGATAGCCAGTTGTTCCACTTGGTCTACCACCTCACAGCCACCGTAGTAGCGTTTGCCGGGATAGCCTTCGGCGTATTTATTGGTCAGGCAACTGCCCATGGCCTCCATCACCTGCA
This sequence comes from uncultured Phaeodactylibacter sp., assembly GCA_964432875.1. Taxonomy (GTDB): domain Bacteria; phylum Bacteroidota; class Bacteroidia; order Chitinophagales; family Saprospiraceae; genus JACJYE01. Next base: position 26,700 of record CAYSPJ010000004.1, read on the forward strand.
GGCTGGCAAAGTTTTCAGAAGCAATCAGTTCAATGCCTTGCTGTTGGCGGCGCTTTTCCTGTTGGATTAAGCTGAATATCTGTTTATCCTTTGACATTTCCCGGTGTTTTATGGAATGACAGCCCAGCGCTACGAAGCAAAGCCTGGCGGCGCTATCGCATTAAAACGGTATTAAATTCGGCCCAAAAATACAATAAATCTGTAAAGCAAAGCTTTAATTAAGTCCCGTAATATATCCCAACAGGGCTTATTTCCTCCCCCGCTCGAAATAATAAGTTGGTTTTTGCAACCCGGGTGCCTTTTTGCAGTATAAGGTAAGGATTATCCAAGAAAATCTAAAAATAGTCATATTGATGCTGAAGCCTAGTTACCGGTTCACAATAGGGTTTTTGGTGTTTTTCTTGCCCGCCAGCTTTTTGGAGGCAGCCACTGCCCGTTATCGCTGCATGTGGCGCGATGACCCCGCTACCACTATGGTCATCGGGTGGGATCAAGCCTCGGGCCATTCGCCGGAATTGTACTATGATGTAGTGGATTTTGGCAGGCAGGTGCCTGCTTATCGCAATATGAAGGAGCCCGATCGCGTCGTCCGTGCTAAAGGCATGACCAATAACTTTGTCCGCTTGACGGGGCTGAGGCCCAATACGGTTTATTTCTTCATCATCAAAGACAGCGACGGGGTCAGCCAGCGCATGTCTTTCAAAACTGCACCAGATACGCCGGATGAGCGCATCTCGATAATCTCTGGCGGCGATTCGCGCAACAACCGCGAGGCCCGGCGCGATGCCAACCGCCTGGTCGGCAAGCTCCGCCCTCATTTCGTGCTGTTCAATGGCGATATGACTGCCGGCGATACCGACCAGGAATGGCGCGAGTGGTTCGACGACTGGCAAGAAACCATGGGTAGCGATAGCCGGCTCTTCCCCGTAGTGGCCGCTCGCGGCAATCACGAAGCCTCCAACGGCAGCATCACCGAACTCTTTGATGTGAGCAATGCCGAAGTCTATTATGCGCTTTCTTTTGGGGGTAACCTGCTGCGGGTTTATACCCTCAACTCGATGATTCCGCCCGGTGGTAGCCAGCGCGATTGGCTCGAGGGTGATTTGCGCGCTAGTAAGGAGGTGCAATGGAAGATGGCTCAATATCATCACCCCATCCGCCCCCACACCCAGAAAAAACCGGAAAAAGATGAACTCCTGATCAACTGGGCCACGCTCTTTCATCAATACCGCGTGGATCTGGTATCAGAATCAGATGCCCACGTGGTGAAGGTAACCCACTCCATCCGCCCTTCGCAAGAACCAGGCAGCGAGGAGGGGTTTATCCGCGATGAAGCAGAAGGCACCGTATATATGGGCGAAGGCTGCTGGGGCGCGCCCCTACGCGAGGCTAATGACGACAAATCCTGGACGCTGGCCAGCGGCAGCTTCAACCAATTCCAATGGGTATTTATTGATCGGGAGAAGATAGAGATCCGGACCATCCGTACCGATGGCTCCCGCCAGGTTGCCGAGGTAAACTACAACAACATCTTCGAGCCTCCAATCGGCTTGGTCATATGGAATCCACCAGCAGGCGATGTAGTGCGGATTTACCCTCGGCAGCAGCGCGCTTCGCCGCTCTTAGCCCAAAAGGAACAACCTCAACACGCCCCATCAAATGTGAAAAACCCGAACGCCAAACCCTCCGACCCCAGCGATTGGTCGGTTTACCCTCAGGTTTCTCCCAATAGTAAAGGTGATGTGATTATCGGCTATGTCTTAGAGCAAGCAGCAGACGTGACAGTCCAGCTCATCAGCCGGGAATGGAAGGCTTTGGCAAAAATAGATTTCCCGCGCCAGCCAGCTGGAGAGGCTTCCAAAAGCCTGGATTTAAGCCGGGTACCGGCCGGCGACTATCTGCTGGTCATCAAAGGGGGCGACAAACTGCTGCGCCGCTACCATTTGCTGGTGCGTTGAGCTGTTGTTCGATTTATTCCCTTAAGCCAGTAGGCAAAGTTTTGTAGCTTTGGCCTGCAAAACTAAAAGTATGGCCAGGTCGCTCAATGCAATACAGGGAGTCATCGATGAAGAACTAAAAGCCTTTGAAGCTCGCTTTCGGGAGGCGATGCGCAGCCCGGTACCTCTCTTGGATAAGATCACATTTTATATCGTGCGGCGCAAAGGCAAGCAAGTGCGCCCCATGTTCGTCTTTTTATCTGCCAAGCTATGCGGAGAAGTTCAGGATGCCACCTATACCGCTGCCTCGCTGGTGGAGCTGCTCCATACCGCTACCCTGGTACATGATGATGTAGTGGATGATTCTTTCGAGCGCCGGGGCTTTTTCTCCATCAACGCCCTTTGGAAAAACAAGATCGCCGTGCTGGTAGGCGACTACCTCTTCTCCCAGGGCATGTTGTTGGCCTTGCGCAATAAACAGTACCGCCTGCTGGAAATCGTTTCCGACGCCGTCAAGGCGATGAGCGAAGGGGAGCTGCTTCAAATCGAGAAGGCCCGGCGGCTGGATATTGAAGAGGGGGTCTATTACGAAATCATCCGCCAGAAGACGGCTTCACTGATTGCTTCTGCCTGTGCGGCCGGCGCGGCTTCAGCAACTGCGGATGAGGCGGTGATCGAACGCATGCGCCTCTTCGGCGAAAAAATCGGCATCGCTTTTCAAATCAGGGACGACCTCTTCGACTTTGGGACGGATGATGTGGGCAAGCCACTGGGCATCGACATCAAAGAGAAGAAAATGACTCTGCCGCTCATCTATGCTTTGAAGCAAACCGATGCAGCAGAGCGCCGCCGCATCATCGGGCTAATCCGGCGCCATAGCGAAAACCCGGAGAAAGTCAGAGAGGTAGTGGACTTCGTGCGCGGCAGCGGTGGGCTGGAATATGCCCGCCAGGCCATGGAGGATTTCCGGAGCCAGGCCTTCGAGCTGCTGGCTGCTTTCCCCCATTCGGCAGTGCGTCAATCCCTGGAGGACCTGGTTGGCTTTGTCACGGAGCGTTCTAAGTAAGCCTCATTTGCCAGCTTGAAAATCCGCGGCATTAAATGCTCATTTCTTTATACCTTTGTTGCAAAGATTAGCCCTATTCTAATGGAAAATAAAATCGCAGTCAATCCAATGATAGAAGTAAAGCTTTTCTCAGGCACCACTTCCTCCTATCTGGCAGAGCGCATAGCTGACCATTACGGGCACCCGCTAGGCGACATCAAAGTGCACCGCTTTAGCGACGGCGAGATGCAGCCTGTTATCAATGAATCGGTGCGGGGCGCTTATGTGTTCTTTATCCAATCTACCTTTTCCCCTACGGAAAACCTGATGGAGCTGCTATTGATGATCGATGCTGCCAAGCGTGCCTCGGCTGGCTATATCACTGCAGTCATCCCTTATTTCGGGTATGCCCGCCAAGACCGTAAAGACAAGCCGCGTGTGCCCATTTCCGCCAAGCTCATCGCCAACCTCCTGGAAGCTGCCGGCGCCGACCGCATCATGACGATGGACTTTCACGCCGACCAGATTCAGGGCTTTTTTGATATCCCCGTTGACCACCTGAAAAGCGAAGCCATTTATATCCCTTATTTACAGGAGCTCAACCTGGATAATGTCACTTTTGCCTCGCCAGACGTGGGCGGCACCAAGCGGGCCAGGATCTACTCCAAGCACTTCCAGAAAAGCCTGGTCATTTGTGATAAATACCGCGAGCGTGCCAACGAAGTGGCGGAGATGACTGTGATCGGAGACGTGCAGGACGCTAATGTCGTCCTGGTAGATGACCTCGTGGATACTGCCGGCACGCTTTGCCGGGCAGCCAAAGTGCTCATTGAGCAAGGAGCGCGTAGTGTGCGCGCCATGTGTACCCACCCCGTACTCTCTGGCGACGCCTACCAGAAAATTGAAGACTCCCACTTGGAAGAGCTAATCGTTTGCGACACCATTCCGCTGCATAAAGAATCCAGCAAAATCAAAGTGCTTTCCACTGATAAGCTTTTTTCCCGGGCCATCCGCAATACCCACGAACACCGCTCTATCTCGGCGCTCTTTGTCGGAGGTTGATATTGGAGAGGACGTTGGACTGGCGCTCAGGAGTAACGAAGCCGAAGAGCAAGGTCAAGCGTAACGAGTTGCTGGATAAACAACTGTGGTTGTGGAGTGAGCGAAAAAATAAAATCAAGCAGCAGGCAGTTCTGACGAATAGCAATAAGACGCTGTGCTTTCATAAACCACTGATTTTAAGCTATTAACAAGGGCTAGTAGAGCCAGCTGCGCATTTTTTTTGCCAGGACACATTTTTTTTGCCAGGATTTCTCAGCAAACTTTGCGGTTTTAAACCAGAAAAGCGTATCTTTGCGTGCCTTTTCGGAAAAATTGCCAGGAGGCAAGAAAAAAGCTGAGAAAGCATTAATTGATAAAGTATAACAGATTATGGAAATAGTAGCTGTAAGCGGCCAGTTACGCCCTGGCTTAGGCAAGAAAGGCACGAAAGCAGTAAGGAATGAAGGCGGCATCCCTTGTGTGCTCTACACAAAAGACGATGTCATCCATTTTTCTACTACTGGAAAAGAAATCAAGCCCATCGTATATACGCCTGATTTCAAGGTGGCAGACATCACCATCGATGGCAAAACCTACCGTGCTATCCTCAAGGATGTACAATGGCATCCTCTAACGGATAGCATCGTACACATAGACTTCATGGGCTTGCAGGCTGGCCATACGATCAAAGTGGAAGTCCCCTTGCGTTTCAAGGGGGTATCCCCTGGCGTGAAGGCGGGCGGTAAACTGCAGCAGAAGTTGCGCCGCGTGCTTGTCAAGACTACTCCGGAGCACATGGTAAGCGAGCTGAAGGTGAGCATCGCAACCCTCGAGTTGGGCCAGTCTATCCGGGTTCGCGATATCCTGGTTGAAGAAGAAGGCGTCGAGATACTCAATTCGCCGGGCGTTCCTGTGGCTACCATAGAAATCCCGCGTGCCCTGCGTTCTGCTACGGCTGCTGCCGAGAAAGCTGCGGGCAAGAAATAGTATTTGACCATCCTTTCTTGATATAGCTAAAGAGGTGTAATGGCGTTGCTGCCTTGCACCTCTTTTCCTGTTTTTCTACTATGAAAGACCTTCGCGTAACGCTGGCCCAGGCTGATTTGCACTGGGAAGACAAGGCTGCCAACCTGGCGGCTTTTACCGCCAAGCTGGCCGGGCTAGCTGGGCAGACTGATCTCGTGGTGCTACCGGAGATGTTTACCACCGGCTTCACCATGAACGCCCCGGCACTGGCAGAACCGGAGCATGGGCCTACGGTGCAATGGATGGCAGAGCAAGCGGCCCTGCTAAATGCTGCCATCACCGGGAGCTTTATCGCCCTGGACGGCGGGCGCTACTACAACCGCCTGGTGTGGATGCAACCCGATGGGCGTTATCAAACCTACGACAAGCGCCATCTCTTCGCTATGGCAGGCGAACACCATACCTATACACCTGGAAATAAGCGCTTGTTGGTAGAATGGCGGGGCTGGAAAGTGCTGCCTCTGATCTGTTACGACTTGCGCTTCCCGGCCTGGAGCTGCAACCAAGAGGATTATGACTTGCTGATTTATGTGGCCAACTGGCCTTCGCCACGCCGTCATCACTGGCGCAGCCTGCTGGCTGCCCGCGCTATCGAAAACCAAGCCTATGCCCTCGGTATCAACCGGGTGGGATTGGATGGCAATGGCTATCCCCATGCCGGCGATACTTCGGCGATTGATTTTTCCGGCGAAGAGCTGTTTCATCTCGCTCATTCCGAAGGCTGCATGACGCTCGTGCTATCCTATCAGGAACAACAGGCTTTCCGCCAAAAACTGCCTTTCCTGGCTGACCGGGACGAACTCAACTGGCCTTAACGCGGCTTGCCGATTTTATTGGCAACCTCCATTTCTCCACTACTACTCAAGCAACTTCACCTGATGCGCCTGGAGTACCTCCCGTACGCTACCGCCAATATTGACAAAAGCCACGATAGCGCACTCTTCCGCGCGCCAGGCAGCGGGGAGTACGGTGGAAAACTGGCGGGTGATGACCGTACCGCTAGCCAGCGCTTCGTTGATGGGGTTGCCATCATAGCTGGTGAGCATCGTGCGCAGCACATGTTTATGCTTATAGTTGGGGTCGGGAGTCCCCGAGTCAGGGGTGAGTTGCAGATCGGTGATATTGTTTTCGGTGATGGCAGTGCTGAGGCGCACATCGGGCATGGTAAGGTTTTCCTGGGGGTAAATGGAGACGGTGACGTTCAGCTGGCGGGAAGCAGGGTCGTAATTGCGTTTGATATCCAGCTTCACTTTCGGTGGCGCCTGCAAGTCAGTGGCGATGACGCCAGCCCATTTTTGACGGCCCAACTGCAGGAGAGGCTCCCCCTCAAAGATTTTGCGGTTTACGACGGCAGTGGGATAGCCGAGCGGCTCTCCCAGGTAGCTGAGCAGGTTGCTGCCCGCGGTGGTACGGAAGTCATATAAGCTATTGGGGTATGGCGCAGAGAAAGAGCCCGCGTGGATGGAGATAGCGACCAGCCGCTGGCCGTGGATGCCGAGCAGATCTTCGATGGCTTGGCTGCCGGCCGGGCAGTTTACACAGCGCACGCCGGTAAACTCCTCAATGAGCACCTGCCGGGTTTGTTGCTCTACCGGGGTCGGCTCGTTATTGTTGCCCGGGCCGGTGACTGGGTTGACCAGGGGCGGCACCTCTTCACAATTGGAAACTAAGAAGGAAAGGGCGGCAAGGATGAAGATGAAACCTGACTTTTTCATAGCGAAAACATATTTATCATGAGTTAAAAGGTTGAATTTACGGTAAAGCGCACGCCGCTGAAAGCGGGTTCGAGGCGGCAGATGCCGCCGGTGCAGACTACGCCTTCCACCTGCTTGATGTAGCTGAGCGAAAAGCGGTTGGAGCGGTGGGTGTAAAACACGTCGAAGCGGGGGTAGTGCAAGCCCAGTTTTTCTCCGGAATCCGGGCTGACGGGCGAATTTTTGCCGGGATTGATATTGTACATATCCGATACGGTGAAAGTCCAATGCGGAGCGATGCTAAACTCGGTCAGGGCGAAGAGCCAGTCGCCGTAGTCATGTAGTTCGCCTTTGCTGTCTTTGCCCACTTTCATAAATTGCCCTTCAAAGCGGATCGCTTTCTTGCGGTCAAATTTGTAGAGGAAGTCGAAATAAGGGATGAAGGCTTCGAGGAGGGGGACTTCTGGCTTAAACTCAAACACCTCCTGGTTGTAGCGCTGTATCTGCAAGCCGGCCAGCAGGTTCCAGGCCTGCTGGTGTTTGTAGGAGATTTCGGTGTAGAGCTCGCGGTAGAGCAGTTCATTTTCCAGAGTCGTGATGTTGGAATAATTGACGTTGAAGGTCAGCTTGCGCTTGTAGTTGTAGCGCACATCCACCTGGTAGGCCAACTCGCCGAGGGTTTGAGTGGCAGCGTTGTAACGAGCATTGAGCCGATAGGTGTTGACGCGGGCCATGGGCGGCAGGAAGTTGATGAGCCCGCGGTTGAGCTGTTCCTGAGGGCGGGTGCGGAAGTCGAAATTTTCCGTGCGTTTGCCTTCCAGGGTAACGCCCAGCCCCTTGTGGGCATAGCTCAGGCTGGTATAAACCACTGAGCCGGGGGCTAGGAAGAGCTTGTCGCCAACCAGCGTAGAAGTATCGCCCAAGTTGAACTCGCCGAAGGGGTCGTTGAGGTTGTCATCAGTTTTGTAAGCGCCCTCAACAAACCAGGCAAAATTGCCAGCGGTGAGGGTGTTGTAGAGAGAAAAGGCATAAGTATTATACTTAGGCACAAAGATATCATCCTCGCGATAGGTATTGAGGGTAGCTACCAGAGAGTTCATCGAGGCATCATCCAGGGTACGGCTACTCACCCCAAAGCCAGGGGCGATAGCCCAGTTGGCCTCCTCTCCGCCATTGATATAGCCATCAATAGCGGCACCTTTGATGACAGCGCTGTGCAGGTCAAACTGTTGTTTTTGCCGGCCGCTAAAGACCTTGACCTGCCAGTCGGGCATAATATCGTAGGCTAGTTTGGCACCCAGTAGGGCGTTGTCGATCAAAAGGGGGCGTTCTTCAAAAGCCCGGAAAATGATGCCGCTCCCAATCTGGTCGTAGATGTAGCCGACCTCGATATCCAACTTTTCAATTTTGCGGTGGATGCTCCAGCGGCCGATACCCTCGTCAGTGAAAGAGCCGGTCGGGTTGAGCAGGTTGGAGTTGTTGAACATGTCGAAGCGCAGCACGAAATCGAAGCCCCAGTTGCTATAGCTGAGGTTGAGCCAGGCGTCGGCCCCGTAGAGCTGCCGGTCGTACTGCGGGGTATTGGCTGCTCCGATAAGGCTGTCGCGGATGAAGAAATTGGCGTTAGTTTCCAGGTTGCCTGATATCCGGCCGCTGTTTTCCTGGGCGGTAAGCTGCCCGCTCAAGCCAAGAGAAAGGGCGAAGAAGAAGAGTACTTTCAGGTTTTTCATTTTTAAATTTCCGTTAAGGCCCATGCAACAAGGCAGCCAGTAAAGCATATTTGCACTATCTTTGATGCGTTACTATTTTTCCCTGTTCTACGTCAAAAGCGGCGTGTGGTTACTTAAGGCAGCAAAATTTGCGGCAATTTAAGCCAATTGTCAATGAAGTTATGCAAAATTAGTCAAACTGTTAACATTTTTCGCTTTGCTGCTGCGGGCATTTCAGCCTGAAGGAGAGGCAGGATTTCAAACGGCATATATTCATCATTATAATAAACAAGCACAACGAACATGAAAATGAGTTCTTCCCTGGCCACTGGCCTGTTGTTGTTTCTAGCTCAGCTGGCATTTGGCCAGAAAAACCTGCCTTCGGTGGAAGTAAAAACCCTGGACGGGCAAACTATGGATATTCAGGAATTTGGAAAGAATGGCAAAATCACGGTCATCAGCTTTTGGGCTACTTGGTGCTCTCCGTGCAAAAAGGAGTTGGATGCCATCGCCAACCTGTACGAGGAGTGGCAGGAGGCTTATGATATGGAATTGGTGGCGATCACTATCGATACTCAGCGTGCCTTGGCCAAGGTGAAGCCCATGGTCGAGTCCAGTGGATGGCCCTACATCATCTTATCCGATGTAAACCAGCAATTGCGCAATTCCCTGAATTTTCAAACTATCCCGCAGACCTTCCTCCTGGATAAGGATGGCAACATCGTATATGCCCACTCTGGCTACGTGCCTGGAGATGAGTACGAACTAGAAAAGAAAATCAAGGAATTGGTTAAGTAGCGCCAGTCCATTTCGGCGTAAAAGAAGATTTCTGGGGCGAGCGCAACGCAGCTATTAGGCTATAAAGGCCGACAGCACCAAGTAGATATTATACAGAGTTGCGGGAGAAGGAAACCACAAGGCTTGGTGAAGTAGTAGTATTTACAAATTGCTGCTGGCAATAAGCAAGGCGACAGTCGGCTCGGCGCTACCTCCTTCGGGCTCGATAGTGATGTTGAGGCTTTCCGCTGCGTTAATGAAGGCTACTTCGTGCAGCTCTGGTTTATGAGCATTGATCAGGCCCATATTGACCATCTCACCATGTACGTCAGCCCATATCTGATAAGTTTTACCGGCCGGCGGCGGCGGAAGGCCTGCGGGGTTTACGTAGGCCCGGCGGTGCGTTTCATTCCAAAAAACAGTGGCAGTAGCAGCTGGCAGCAGTTGGTTGCCGGGGAGTTGGATGGGTAGCGTCTGTTTATCTGCCAGGAAGGCGTATAGCTCCTGGAGCCTGGTGTGTTCAGCTTGTTGGCGGCCGCAGTCTTCTTTCAGTGCATGATATTCGGATGACAACTGCTGGTATTGCTGATCGGAGGCTACTTTTCCCTGGTAAAAGGAAAGGGCCAAAAAAGAGGCCAAAGCCAACAGGGCCAGGCTGGCGGGCAATAATAGGCGGGAGGGGCGAGGGCTTGCGGCCGCAGAGCGGCCAGGCTGGCGCTTTGGCGTTTCACCGGTTTGTTCCTTTGCGCGGGCCCTTAGCTCTGCCGCAGGCAGCAAGGCATATTGCAGGGCATAGTGTTTCATTGATTCGCGCAGCTTGTCCATCTCATCCTGGATTTCAGGATAGGCCTCGGCATGACGCTCAACCTCGTAGCTTTCTTCTTCATCGGTCAGGCCCAGCACATATTGCTCCAACAGCCCTGTTTTTATAAACCGCTCCTTATCCATCTTCATATTGTGGTCGTGATAACTTATGCAGCCTAACAGTGCGATGTTAGTTTTGTTCAGGCAGAATGTCGCCAATTTACCTTTCGGGCATTGCGCAAGCATTTGACGCTGTGATGGGTAATCTTTTCGTTTGCCGTGTTGTTTCATCAAAAAAGGAAAAATGATGAAGCTGAAAATAGCTGCCTACAGTTTGCTTTCCATGCTTGCGCTCACCCTCTTCTCCTGCCAGCCCACACCGCAGGCCGATCAGAAGGCGATAGCTGGCGCTGAAACCAAGCCAGTGCAAAATGCGAGCTTTTACTTCGAGGCGCCATCGCCTGGCTTGAGCCCTTATTGGTACGAAGGCACGGCGGAAATCAGCCGATATGCTCTACAACAAAACCGCTATGCCGATCTGCACCCGGGCGAAGTGGTCGCGATTTTCGTCACCGAAGATTTCCTGACCGATAAGCAGGTGAAAAACGACAACTATGCTAACCCCAACAGCATCCCCATCCTCAAATTGAACCTGCTGAGCCGATTTACGACGGGTTTGTATGACTATTCTATCATGCGCTCCATTTTCACGCCGGCAAACTCAAAAACGCACCCTCAAACCTTGAAAGTGACCCTCGCCAGCCAGGATTGGTGTGGGCAGAGCTTCATGCAGCTCAATTTCCGGGATGGGCGTTACCGCTGCAGCACCTTTTCCTATTTTGAAAACGAGGCAGATACCCAGGCCGATATGCCTTATGCCATTCTGGAAGATGAGCTATTCAACCGCATCCGCATGAACCCGGATGGCTTGCCAACGGGCCAGCTTGCAATGCTGCCTAGTACGGCGATATTGCGCTTGCTTCACCTGCCTTGTGAACCCCAGCAGGTAGAGGCCAGCTTGGGAGATTATGTGGGCAGCGACTTCAAAGGAGCTAACTTGCGGGCCTATACCATAGAATATCCTCTCCTGAAACGCAGCCTGCAAATCGTCTTCCAAGCCGAAGCCCCTTATCTGATTGAGGGCTGGACGGATGCTTATCCATCTATTTCTGATCAAAAACAGCGAACCACCATCGCCCGGCGTACCAAAACGATCAAAAGCAAGTACTGGCAGCTGCACGGCCTGGAAGATGTCGGCCTGCGCAAAGAGCTTGGGTTGGATGTGTTTTAAAGGCTAAATCCGCCTCGTTTTGATGAAGTTTTCCACAATGTGGAAAAAAACATGCCTTAAAGTTATACAAGCAATTACCGCTTTTTCCTACCTTGCCGCCCTTAGCGTTCAAGAGCGCTATTTTTTTTCTCCCATGAAGCATATCCATTAAGGATCAGACGCCCTTTTATATTGGTGTTTAGGTCCCTTTGCCGGTAGTCCTGGCAGCCGAATCAGCAATAGCATTTATCGGCAAGAAACGAAACCTGTTGTTCACCAAACACACCTGTATGGGACGCGTACTATTACGCCTGGTTGTTTTTTTAATTGCTTCAAGCGCCTTTACCTTTGCTAACGGCGCAAATTTCGGCCACGGTATCCCCTTGCGGGACAGCATGAGCCAACCTCCGGCGGTAACCATCCCGTTGCGGTACGATGAGCACCGCGATTTCATTGAAATGGATTTAGGCATTGAGGCCTATGCGTTCAGCCTGGAAGAAGAACTGGATGTGTTGGCTACCCATCGCCTGGGCTTGCAATATATGCTCAAGCCTTTAGATATAGCAACCAGCGAGGACGCAACCCTAGATTTCAAACACTTCCTGCTCACTGCGGCCCACGAATTCGAGCAGCGGCGCATCCTCTACCGCTCTATCCCCTTGAGCGACTGCTCCGGTATGTTCCACCGCCTGTTGCAAGAAATGAAAGATGCTTTCCCGGATTATCGCTATCCCGAAGTAAGCGAAGCGCGCTCTTCTCGGGCCCTGGCCCAGTGGTACCACAACCAGGATGCCTTGACTATTATTAGTGATGCGGCCAAGAGCGGCAGCCTGATCAAGCCCGGAGCAGTCATGTTTTTTGGGCAAAGCGGTAAGAAATATACCAAACCTACCATCGAGCAGCTCGTCATCGCTGGTGCCGGCATCCAGCACATCGGCACCGTGGTGGATGTAGAATACAACGAAGAAGGCGAACTAATCAGCTATACGATGTTTCACGCCCGCGGCAAGGGCAAAATTGCCAGCAAAACGAAACACTATCTTCAGCGCCCCGGCAACCCTACGCTGCCTGCCTTTGGCAATTGGCGACAGCAGTGGGTTGCTGTGGCCAACATCGCGACGGTGGCCCCTGAAGCGCAGCTGGCAGCGAAATAAGCATCTTTATTGCAAGGCCATTTATCATAGCCTTCGTGTCCGCCTTTATGGTCTGACCGCTGCATCCTCTTAAGTCCAAGCAATCGACTGAATAGACAGACACACCCTGGCAAGGAAGGAAGGGGCATTAGTTGCCAAATCCCGCCTTATATGCCCTGCTTTAGTATTTATCAACATTTTAAGCACGCATATTTCACTATGCGGCGAAAAGTTGCGAACTTGGCAGTCCTGAAGCCTTGACTATGCAATCTCGATTATTTGATATAGAAACAGCCCTCGTCGCCCCACTTACGCTCATCCGCCGCTATCGTGAAGGAGATGGGGCGGCGCTTCACGAACTTATCCAAGATAACCAAAGCCGCCTGCACAGCTATTTCCCGCAAATCCTGGAAGCGGTGCGCGACAAGGAAAGCGCTGAACGCTTTGTGCGCCAATGCCTGGCCGACTGGCTCCTACAGCGGGAATACACTTTTGGGCTATGGCACTCGAAGAGCGCCGTCATGATTGGGATGATCCGCATTTTTCAGATCGACTGGCAGCTGCCTAAAGGCGAGCTCGCCTTCTTCATCGATAAAGAATATGCCGGGAAGGGTTTAATGACGGACTCTCTGCGGCCCACTTTACGCTTTGCCTTTCACCAACTGCAAATCGAAAAGCTCGCGATTAGGGTGACGATGGATAATGTGGCTGCGCAGCGCCTGGCCCGCAAGTGCGCGTTCCGCCGCGAAGGCGATCTGCGGGATGACTTCCGCTTCCCCGAAGGCGAGCTATCTGATACGATGCTCTTTGGCCTGACCCGGGCGGAGTTTCTGGGGGTTTGATTTATTCACGGCTGCCGCGGGCATGTAACAATCAATCACCTTTTGCGTACCTTAAGGAATAGTCTTATATCACTACATAAACACATTGACAATGGCTGCCGTACCCACTTTAGCTGCCGAAGCAATCATCTTGTCTATCAACTCTGCCATCAAGCTGAGCCATAATATCCGGCGGGCTTATGCCCACAGCATCCGTTCAAAGGCGCTGGTGTTGCCTCTGCCCGATTTCAACCCCAACATCAACCTCGATACTGTTATCAACTTTTTTGAAAGGCATCCCAGCTATCTCAACCAAATGGAGCGCCTGGAGGAATTGCATGAAAAAGCCGATCGCGGCACCAGTTTCAGCACGGCAGAACGAGAAGAATACCTGGAGTACTACCGGGCTTTCCACGCCTTGGAACAGGGTGACGCGCCGCCAATGGAAATGAATGAGGTTGATTTGGTGAACCTCTTTAAAATCCGCCAGTGGGAAAAAGGCAAAGCCCCGGCTAATGTGCTGCAATTAGTAGCCGGCACATTAGTGGAGATTGGCATCGACTATTTTACTCAGGTGCCCGGCGCGCTCAATATGGAGTCGGCCCAGGGCCGTGTGCTCTACCACTTCCTCGGCGCTTTTGATGAGATAGATTTCGCCGATAACCCAGACATTAAAAAAGACCTCAGTTTCAGCGGGAAGCTCCTGCCCCGCCTGTTTGCTGCCGGCGCCGAATCGGTGGCCAGCCTGAGCGCAGAGATTGCTAGCGACGAAAAAGTGCAGGCGTTTATCAAGGCTACAGCCAAAGGCATCGCCAACGACATATACGGGCGTGCCAGCGGCATGGGGGCTATACAAAGAGACGAGGCAGTACAGTGGGGCCAGATGGTGCTGCGCAGCATGGTCAGCAATGCGGGGCAGTACGTCTTCCAGGCACCGCAGTCCTTATTCGGTACCAATCAGGCCGTCTCCCAAATTATCGAATCCAGTGGCCTGGCTTTGCTCGATGCCATCCTGGATGACGATTCGGATAAAATCGCTTTCCGCAAGGCCCTAAGCCCCGATTTGCTCGATCAGATGGCTCGCGCTACCCTGTCCGTCGTAGCCGAACACCCCAACGTACTAAGCGGGCAGCGGGGCATCAAAGAAATCATTAGCGGTGTGGCTTCAGCGGTACAGCAAGAGGAATTCCTCAAGCAAGGCTTCCTGCCCGAGCTGACCCGCATCGTGCTGGAGCAATCGGCCGGACGGCTAGAGCTGCTCTGGCGGGAAACGCCCAACGGAGCCGAACACCTGCTGGTATCGGCGCTCAGCCAGGTGCTGAGTGCCTTGTCGGAAAAGCAAGGCGATGCCCCCTGGAGGCCGATGCTCACCAAAACCCACCTCCTGGGCATCGTGGAAGAACTAGTGGACGACGTAGCTCACAACCCCGCCTGGATTACCGACGGAGTGCGCGGCCAATCGGCCCTGGCCGAAGTGCTGGAGGCTACTTTCAGCGCTCTGCGCACCCTACCCAAAGGGGAGCGCCTCAATGCCGAGGTATTCCGCTGGCTCATCCGCCACAATATGCAGACGGCGCTGACTAGCCACCGGATACTGGACAAGGTGCATTGGGGGAGTGAGCAGGAAGAGACAGTCATTCTGACCAAAGCACTGGAGATGGCCTTTACCTTTGTCTTCCCCCAAGACACGCCCCCCGCCCTAAACCGCATGGAATTGCTGACCGAACTCCTGGAATATACTTCGGAAACCATCCTGCGCCAGCATCCCAACCGCAACGGCCTCATCTTGCTCGACCTCGTGCTGTTCAATAGCGGCATTAATTATAGCCGGGGCTTTGATGCCGGGCTTGCCAACCAGTTTGCCGATGCGGCCCTGGCTGCCCTGGCCAGCCAGCCCGAGCTGGCGGCCAAGCCCGAAGCCCTCCGCCATATCCTGGCGGGCGTAGCAGGCGCGCTGGACAGTGCCAAGCTGAAGCAGCCTGGACTAATTCCCCGCTTGGTACAGCTCGTGCTGCAAAATACCGCGCTCAATGCCCATCTGGTCGTCGGCGCGGAGCAGGGCCAACCCAAACACTTGCTGGTCACTGCTCTGGAACAAATCCTGTCCAGCCTGGCAGCTACCGATGGTAGCGGGCGCTGGAAGCCCGGCATCACGCCCGCCCAGGTAGGAAGCCTCATCGAGCGCTTGCTGGACGAGACGGTGCGCCACCCGTTCTGGATTACTTCAAAAGTCAATCAAGATTCCCTACTGGCGGAAGTGTTGGATACGGCCTTCCAGGCTCTAAGCGCGATACCCCAACAGGAGCGGCTAACCCCCGAAACCTTCGATACGCTGATACAACTGAGCTTACGCGCTGCAGCTTCCAGCCCTCGCGTGTTGCAAAAAGTACATTTTGCCGATGACGAACAGGAAAAGGGCATCCTGCTGCGGGCGTTAGAGCTGGTTTTTGCTTTTGTCTATGCTAAAGATAGCGACTCGGGCTACCGCCTTTACCTCTTGTCCGATTTGTTGGACTACATCCTCGAAGTCTTGATGAGCAATCACCCCGACAAAAAAGGGCTGATACTGGCAGATCTAATCCTGTTCGAACAAAATGGCATCGATTATGCCCTAGGCTTCCGGCCCGAGCTGGCCAATCAATTGGCGGATTCCGCCCTGCGGGTACTGGCGCATCATCCAGAATTAGCGGTGCATGACCAGGCGCTGCGGCATATCGTTACAGATGTGGCGGGGGCGCTCCAAGCTTCCGGCCTACAGCAGCCAGGCCTGTTGCCAGAGTTAGTCCGTTTAACGCTAGATAGTACTGCCGGGCATCTGGACCTGCTCTGGGATGTGGAAAAAACGGACTCCAAACATCTGCTGACCCTAGCCGTGGGGCAGGTGCTGAAGGCAATCGCTCAGCCTGCACCAGCTGGCAAGTGGAGGCCGCGGCTTTCCAACGAGCAGGTGTTGGAGATTACCGGGCTGGTCTATGATACCGTTTTGGAAAACCCGCAGTGGGTTAGAGAAAAACCGTTGTTATTCCTGATGATGGAGGCTGTATTCCTGGCATTGCAGGGGGTGCCGGCAACTTTCAAGCTACCCTATGTCCTTTTGCGCGACCTCATCGACGGGGTCCTGGAAGCAGCCAATCGGCAGCGGGAATTGCTCGTTCCCATCCAAACCGCTGATGGCATCAAGCAACTGCGGCTGCAGTACGCCCTGGAAGGCTTTGTCGTTGTGCTCTTCCACGAAAATGGCGATGAGGAAGCTGCCTGGCAGCTATCACAAGGACATATCGTGAACCTACTGGCTGACTACTATCTGGCTTACCTGAGCGGCACCCCAGCCCAGCAAAAGGACTTGGATAAGGCACAGGGGCAAATCCGCAAAGCCCTTGAGTTGTGGAAGAAAGACTATAGCCAAAGCTTGGCTGTTATTTTGGACAAGCTTGGGCAGTTGGTGTAGGGGGAAGTTCAATTTAAGGCAGCTTCAAATCATAAACATCAAAACATAACACCATGAAACAACTATTGAACTGGAAAGCCTATTCGATGAAGCTGGCAGCCATGTTAGCGAGCTTAGTGCTGCTGTCGTCTTGTGGCCACCTCATGCATCTGGACCGGGCTCAGAACAATTTCAACCAGGGTGCTGCCCTGGAAAACCAACTGCGGTTCAACCCCCAGAGCGAGGTATCTACCTCGCCCTATCTCTATTACAACATGGCGTATGCCGAGCTAGGGAAAGCCTTGAAGAACAAAGGCGCCCTTAGTAATGATGATGTGCTGGCCAATGCCTATACCATCAAAGCGCTGTGCGAGTGGAAGCTGAAAATGTACAGCCAAGCCGAAAAATCGGCCGATGTGGCTTTGGCCGAATATCTGGATATGGAGCGCAAGGGTATGCTCATGCCCCGCGATAAGGCGCTGATGCAGGCATTGCCCTATCTCATGGAAATAGACAAAGTGAAAAGCCACCTTTATGCCTTTCACGCACCCGATAGCCTGGCTTACCCTGCCGCTTTGGAACATTACCAGCAATACATCTTTAATTCCAGCCCGGACCAGGCCGCCAAACTGGAGGCGGCAATCCAAAAGCTGGGCAACATCCGCACGCAATTGGAAGGCAGCGAAGATATGTCGGTCTATTTGCTCCTCTCTCAACTGGCCGCTTTGAAGGCCTGGAGCGATGGACTGGACTTCCTGCGGCAGAGCATCGGCAAGGATGCCGCCCTTTCGCGGGATGCCCAACGGGAGGCTCGAGAATTCCGCACCGCCCAGCGCGAGCAGCACCTCAACCCGCTGAAGGAAGAACTGCTGGAGGCGTTGCGCAAGTTACTGCCGAAGGAGCAGGGCGCGCCGCTGGTGGGGTATTGGAGCGAGCGGATTTAAACCCCGATGCGGTTGCCTAATGAACAGGCCATCCTCCTATCCCTCCAGCACTGCTTTCATCCCGCTGACCAGTTCTGCATCTACCTCCTGCCAGGAAAATTCCGCGCTGGCAGCCTCATCGCCCATATTGACGGCACCGCGGTAGCGCATCTGGCTAAGGACTTCGGCACGGGCAGCAGAGTGGAATTCCTGCAGCCCTTCGATGTCGCGGATTGTAGAGATATTGTCGGGCAGCAGTTCGCCGCAAGCCATGATGATGAGCTTGTCGGCGGCATGGCGGGCGAAGCGCTCGAGCTTGTGGCGGCCTTCCAGGGCACTGGGCTGCTGCCCGGAAGTCAGGATGCGGCTCACACCAGCTTCCGCTAGCAGGTCAATGGCAGCTAAAGGATCCCGGCACATGTCAAAGGCGCGGTGGAAGGTGAAGGGCAGGGGGTGAGCGGCTTCAACTAGCGCCCGGGTACGTGGAACATCAATATGGCCATCAGCATCCAGGATGCCGGAGACGATGCCGTCAGCACCAAGGGCTTTGGCTTGCCGGATGTCTTCCAACATAATTTCGAACTCCAGCTCTGAGTACAAGAAATCGGCCTTGCGGGGGCGGATGAGCACGAAGACCGGGATGTCGAGCTTGGCTTTGGCCAGCTTGATCTTGGCCGCGCTGGGTGTCACCCCGCCTTGCGCCAGGTTTTCGCACAGCTCGATGCGGTCGGCTCCCGCCTGCTCGGCGGCGAGGGCGGAAGCCACCGAGTCGCAGCAAATTTCCAGTATCCGCTTCATGCCCCTACCCCCCGGCGTTTATAGCCCTTCAAGCCGTAAAACACCAGGTAGGCGTAAGCCAGGAAGGGCACCAGGAAGGAGAACTTGACGCCTAGAGGCGTATCGGCTGCCAAGCCCTGGAGGATGGGGATGATGGCACCGCCCACAATCATCATGACCAGCAGCGAAGAACCGTAGCTGGTGAACTGCTTGAGCCCGGCGATAGCCAGGGTGAAGATATTGGACCACATGATGGAGTTGAACAAGCCGACGCCCAGTACCGCCCACAAGGCGAGTTTGCCGCTGCCAAACATAGTGACGCCCAGCAGGGCCATGGCACAGACAGCAAAGAGGGCCATCAGGTTGTTGGGGGTTGATTTTCCAAAGAGGAATGCCAGGTAGTTGAGCAAGAGCACGATGGTGAAGCCCCAGATTAAGGAGGTATCCAGTTGGTTGATCGTCACCGTAGCGATGACCACCGCAATGGCGATGACCGGCACGGGCAACATCTTCAGCGCCTTTTGGGCGAAGGTTTGCTCGCCGCTCAGCGCGATAGCACCGAGGAAGCGGCCCACCATGGCGCCGCCCCAGTAAAAAGCGACATAATTGCCGGCCATTTTGTTGTCCATGGCGATGCTCGGCTCCGCTTTGAAATATTCGACCAGGAAGCTACCGATGGCAATCTCGGCACCGACATAGCAGAAGATGGCAATGGCACCAAGGTAGAGGTGTGGATAGTTGCTCAGCTTGAAACCTTCCCTTTTTACTTCTTCCGACTGGATATTGGGCAGGTTTAAAAACAGAAAAACCAACCCGATGGCAACCAGGGCGATGCCCAGGAAGAGGTAGGGGCTTTGCACGGTTTTCACATCCACGATTTCCGTATTCTGCAAGATGAGCCAGGCGCCGAAAAGCGGGGCGATGGTGTGCCCCAAGGAGTTGAGCCCTTGCGCCAGGTTGAGCCGGCTGGCCGCCGTCTCTTCTGGCCCGATGACGGCTACGTAGGGGTTGGCCGCCACCTGTAGGATGGTGATGCCGGAAGCCAGCACGAAGAGCCCCAATAGGAAGATACCATAAACCACGAGCTGGGAAGCCGGGTAAAAGATGAAACAGCCCAGCCCCATCATCATCAGGCCGACGACGATGCCGCGCTTGTAGCCCACTTTTCGGATAATCATACCTGCTGGTATGCTCATCAGGAAGTAAGCCCCGAAGAAGAAAAACTGGATGAGTTGCGCCTGCCAGTGCTTCAAATCGAAAGCAGCTTTCATGTGCGGTACCAGGATGTCGTTGAGCGAGGTGAGTAGCCCCCAGAGGAAGAACAGCACCACGAGGGCCAGGAAAGAGAAGCGTGCACTTTTTAGCATGGTGGTTGATCGTTTGGGGTGCAAAGTAAGAAAAAATTGGATAGTCGCGAGTTTCAAGCTGCGAGTTGTTTGTTTTGGTACAGCAAAGCATGGCGGACTAGCCTCAGTAAGGCAAGCTCGTGCCACTTAAAGTCACCCAGTTTGCTAGGATTAACGCTATGCCTTTTACGGCTTTTGCTTTGAGAGCACATCGCGGGCCGAGTATATCTTCGGCTCCCAATATGACGACTTGGAAATATTGTCGATCACTACGCCCCGGGAGGTGCTGTGGATGACCTCGATGCCCGCCTTGCTGTTGCGCACCACCATCGAGACGTGGAAAATCTCACCATTGGGCGAGCGCTTGAAGAAGATTAAATCGCCGGGCTTGACGTCCTTGATGTTCACCTTGCGGCCTTCCTGCGCCTGATGGCGCGAGCTGGCCGAGAGCTTGAGGTCAAAGTTTTTCATCACATAGCCCGTGAAGCCGGAGCAGTCGAAGCCGCGGGGGTCTTTGCCGCCGGCGCGATATTTGGTGCCGAGTAGCTCCTGGGCGTATCCAACCACCTCTTGCCGGAAGCTGTACTCGGCATCCTCGCCGGCGCTGGCGCGCGATGGATTGCGCACCGCCCCCGTGGGCGTGGCGGTCAAGACCCCGCAAGCGGGCAGGTAGATCAAGATCGAGAGCAGCAAGGCAGTGGCTTTGATGGAATGCTTCATAGGGCGATTTTTTTGGGTTAATGGACTGAAAAAACGGGCGGGCGGGAAAGTTTATTTTGGGGAGGGGGTGAAGGTTGTGTTAAGGCAGGCGGTGCTTGTTATGAAGTACTACTGCCCTGCCTGCCGACTTTCGAGTACGTCTACAACAACATGCAGGCAGGCTGCCCGACGAGGCTTTGCGCGCCAAGCTGTGCAGCCACTTTCTACGAGCAAAAAACCGGAGGTCAGGGAGATTGAAGCGTTGGCGAGATAAGGCCTGCGCGTATGGCGGTAAGCCACCTAAATTCACCATCTCCATCCCGTTATTACTGGCGGCGGTTCGGCCGGTCAGGGCGAATCGTCGTGCTTTACTATCGCAACAAGATCCGCTCCTCCCCGCAATAGACATTGAAGCGCTCGCCGCGCAAGAAGCCGATGAGGGTCATGCCGTGCTCCTGGGCCAGCTCGACGGCCAGGCTGGAGGGGGCGCCTACGGCTACCAGTATCGGCACGCCCGCCATGGCTGCTTTCTGTACCAGCTCAAAGCTCAGCCGGCCGCTTAGCATCACAATCTGCTCGCGCAGGGGGATCTGCCCGGCAGCCAGGGCGGCCCCCAGCAGCTTATCCAATGCATTATGACGGCCCACGTCTTCGTGCAAAGCTATAAGCTGGCCTTGTGCCGTAAAGGACGCGGCAGCATGGATGCCGCCGGTGCATTCAAAAAGGGCTTGCTGCCCCAGCAGCTGTCCCGGCAGTCCCAAGATGGCCTCTCGCGCGACGACAGGCAGCCCCCGGCTCGGGTAATAGCAGGAGATTCCTTCCACTAGCTCGATAGAGCTTTTACCGCAGACCCCGCAACTGGATGAAGTGTAAAAGTGGCGGCTGAGGCGCTCGTAATCGACTGAGACAGCGCTGGACAGTTCGACCAACAGGATATTGTCGCGAACATCCGGTGCTAGGACCTGGTCGAGGTGGCGCATGTCCGTTACATCATCCGCTTTGCCGATCAGCCCCTCGGTGAAGAGAAAGCCCAGGGTCAACTCTTTGTCATGCCCGGGGGTGCGCATGGTGACGGCCAGGCTGCGCTGCTGGCGCTGCCCATCAGGGCCAAAAGCCAGCCTGATTTCCAGGGGCTCTTCCACCGCCAGCAAGTCTCCCTGTTGCTCAATGGCAAGCTCGGGCCCTACCCGCAGGGCTAGGACTTGCTTAATACCGCTAGACGGCGGCGGGCTGGTCGTGGCTTTTTTTGGCATCTGTGTCTGGCTTGGCTTGCTCAAATGTACGGCTTCTGCTCCAAAAACTATCATCGCTAAGCGCCAATGGCCATCGATAGTTGGCTAGCCAGAAGTTTTTTATATTTTTAGGCAGCAAAATAGCTTGAAAAGACCGATGGCACAGCACAACGAAACGGGCAAGACGGGAGAGGAGCTCGCCCGCGAATATCTCGAAAGCGCCGGCTACCCCATCCTGGCAGTAAACTGGCGCTACCGGCGTGCTGAGCTGGATCTCATCATGATGGATGGCCCTATACTGGTCTTTGTGGAGGTGAAGACGCGGCGCACCGACGCCTTCGGCCGCCCTGAGGAGGCGGTGAACCGCAAAAAGATGAAAATGATGGCCGCTGCTGCTGCGGCTTATATGGAAGCTATCGGCCACGAGTGGGAGGTGCGTTTCGACGTGGTCTCTATCCTCTTCCGCTCCCGGGATGATTTTGAATTGGAGCATTTAAAAGATGCCTTTTTCCCGGGGCTGTAGTTGACCATCAGGATTATGCATCCCTGCCAAGATTGGGATGATTCAGCAGGAGGTTGTATCACAAAAAACAGCTAAAATATCGAACCCTAAAGCGCATCTTGCGTATATTTGGGCATACTAACCAGTATGCAAATAAACACATGAAAAACTTAAGGAGGCAAATACAAGAAAAAAACCGGGAGGCCATGCACGAGCACGGTTATCAAGGCCTGCGTGCCGATTTGGTCATCAAAGAGCTAGGCCTTACCAAGGGGGCTTATTACCACTACTTTTCCGGCAAGCAAGATTTGGGCTACAGCATACTCGACGAGCTGATCGCCCCGCGATACCTCGGCCATTGGAATGCCCTGAATGATTACTTCGGGCACCCCATCGAAGGGATTATCGAACGGCTCAAGGCACTGCGCACGGAGCTAAAGGAAGAAGATTTTCAACGCGGCAGCCAACTCAACAACCTCATTCAGGAAATGGCGCAATTGGACGAAGGTTTCCAAAACCGATTACAGCGCATCGTGGAAGGTATGCGTCTGGCCATCGGCGGAGCTATCGAACGCGGGCAAAAAGCGCGGCTAGTCTCCCTCGATGCTAATCCGGACGAAATCTCCCTCTTTGTGCTATCTTGCCTCATGGGGGCTTTTAGCCTGGCGAAAGCTTACCAAAGCCGCAGGTCATTCGATTTAGCCATCGAGCATTTAATCAACCACCTGCGTACTTTTAAAGGCAGTGGGTAGGACAAGCAATGATGATGGGGATTGGCATCATTCCACGGCGGGATGTCGTGGAGCGCCCGAGGCGCAGATCTAGTCTTTGAAGATGATTGTAGCTTCCAAATCCCAATTGGCGCGCAACTGCTGCTCCAGGGGTTGCAGCAGGATGGGTTCGGGCTGGCGGTAGAGGTCGTAGTTGCCGCTATCCCAGCGGCCGTTGGCATTCCAATCTGTAATAATACGGACGCTATAGTTGCCCGGAGAGAGGGCCTTGAATTCACGCTGGTAAGTGGGCGTATCACTAAGCCGGAATCGTTCCACCACTTCATTCCCTTTACCCAACAGCTCGATGACGTAGTGTTGTTCTGCCGACAGACTATCGATCGTCAGCACGAGCGTGCCAAAGTTTTTACGCAGCTCGGCGCGGTATTGTAGGCTGATGGTGTCGTTTTGCAGGCCATAGATATCGGTAAGGGCCCCGGGCATCATTTCCATCTGGTAAGGGAGGCCTTCTTTCCAGGGATAAGAGATCGAGAGACGGCGCTGCCCGTTGGTATCTAGCGCAAGCTCAGGAGTGATCAAGGTTAGGAGGGTATCTTCATAAAAGCGGATCAAGCTGGTATCATATTCCTGGATGGGATGGTTGAAAGTGAGCTCAATAGGATTACTGGGGTTAAGATTGGACACCGAAGCCCCAGGGCGGGCAAGGTCGAGCCGCGCCGTTTCCAGAAACTGCGCGCGGCTGCGCGCCCTTATTTGCACCGTATCCTTGAAGAGCGTATCCTGCTGGATGAACAAATTCCAGCCCTTTTCTTCCGGAAAGTCGTACCACACTTTTACTGTATCAGGAGCTAACTCATAAATGAGCCTTTGCCCCTCATCCTGATAAGAAAAATCCAGATTCAAATCAGGCGCAGGTTTGTTGAAAATCAGGCGCAGCAGCCCGTAGCGGCTATCGTCCTTTTCCAATAGCCGCAGCGGCTGCTCCTCGGCGAAGAGGCGGATAAAGACCTGGGGCGGTAAGCTATCGCTGACCGTAAGCAAGGAATCCGGGAAGCCAATCGGCTCTTGAGATTGGTCGAAGCGGTAATTTAGGTTGGCATCTTTCAAGGCGAAGCCCTTGAAAAGGCCGGCTTTGACGTTTTCAATCCGGAAAAGCCCGTCCTTACCAGTGCGGGCGAAATAGAAAGGGCGCAGCTTGCGCACCACCGTATCGGAAAGGTTGTCGTAGAGCATGAAGAGCGCGCCCTCTACCGGTTCGGCCGTTTTTGCGTCTACTATTTTGCCGGAAACGCTGAGCGAGTCAATGTAATCCCCAGTAGAAAAGACAAAACGCAGGTTTTCGGCCGGGTTGCGCTCAGTGAGGTCTCGCACCGCTTCACCAAAATTGATGGTATAGGTCGCTTCGGGCCGCAGCACTTCGCGCTCGTCGAAATCGAAGTGCACGGTCCTTTTTTTTAAGCTGACCGTATGCTTGTACTCCAGAGGCGGGGAAATGACCACTTGGTTGAAAACATCCTGTACTTCCACCCATTCGTCGAAGGTGAGTTCGATGCGCTGTTTTTCAAAGCGGGTCTGCAGATTGGGTGTAGATTTTTCTGGCACCAGCCGAGGCGGGGTTTCATCTTTGAGCCCTCCTTCCGGCGGCATGGGGTTGGCGCAATTGGACAGGATGGCTGCCAACGCAATCAACAGCAGCAGGCGGATATGAGGCGGTGATACAATCATACAGGACTTAACCATATTGTAGTTGGAAAAACGTAGCCAAGCTTGTGCGCTCAGCCACATTTCAAGATCGTCGGGCTTGATTTTGTATCTCTTAGCCCTTTACTCGGCGCACATCCGTCAGGGAATAGATCAGCCGGTTGATATCAGTGGCATTCAGAAATAGTTTGCCTTTGATAGTAATCGGCTCGGCGGTGTATTCGATAGATTCTAAGGCAAAAACTTCCATGACTGTTTCCGGCCCAGCCCCTCCGCAGAAGAAGCACATGTTGTAAGGATAAGCCGAGAAGATAAACTCTTTATGGCCTTTGTAACCCTCCACCGGGATGATGTAGCCGCGCACCGTCACCTCCTTGCCCTCCAGGGCTTGCACCTCGGCGCTGAAGACAGGGACGTCCACTTTAAAGCCCATCTCTTCATTGTATTCCTTTTTATAGGTGATCTTGGAGAGGGTCTTCCAAATCGGGGCCTGCGAATACGCGGGCTGCAGGGCGACAAGCCCCAGGACTGCTGCAAGTGCAAAAACGAATTTCTTCATCATGATGCGTAGTTATTCAATAATTACTGGCTTATATAACATAAGCCTGCAAAGTTAACGTTTACCACTTGAAAAAGTGTTTTAATACTATGTTAAAAGGTAGGCAGTGCATGGCGCAATGCGCTTTTCCGACCAACTTTGTTGCAACTATTGTGCGCAATTTTTAGAAGAACCTAAACCGTGTCTGTCTTTATAGCTCGATAACTGCCTTACGCTTGGCCCGAAAATCCTCATTTACGCCCGTAAACTCTGGTTTTGGGCCTTCGCAGGCCTTGCTCTCAAACGCTAAAAGCGCAGACACCAGATAATGGACAGGCAATAATAGTAGCTATTAAATTCTTAATGCGATGACAAAACTATCTGTGCTCCTTCTCTTCTTAGCAGTATCCTTTATCCCACAATGCCCGACCGATATGGGCTTGATTGAAATCAATGATTTTGGGGATAACCCCGGCAAACTGAAGTGTTTCCTCTACGCGCCAGAAGGCGTGGCGGCAAATGCGCCGCTCGTGGTGGTATTGCATGGTTGTGTACAAGATGCCGCCGAAATAGCCCGCCTTTCCGGCTGGAACCAACTGGCTGATGAATATGGTTTTCTGGTGCTCTACCCCCAGCAGCAGCGGGGTAACAACCTCAACAACTGCTTTAATTGGTTTGTGCCCCAGGACATCAGCCGGGGCAGCGGCGAAGTTCTATCAATCCAACAGATGGTCGCTCAGGTGTCCTCGGCTTATCCCGTAGACCGCGAGCGGGTCTTTGTGACCGGTATTTCCGCAGGCGGCGCGATGGTTGCCGCCATGCTGGCGGCTTATCCGGAGGTCTTTCGCGCTGGCGCAGCCATGGCCGCCGTCCCATATGGTGCCGCTGCTGACATGCCGGCCGGCTTCCGCGCCATGCGCGGTGAGATCGTGCTGGATCAAGAGGAATGGGAGGCCCGAGTACGCGAGCAGAACCAGGGATTCCCGGGTGCCTACCCCAGCCTGGCTATCTTCCACGGCACCGACGACCCCATCGTCAGCTTCGTCAATGCTCAGGAATTGACCAAGCAGTGGGCCGCTTTGCACGACCTTCAGCCAGAGGCTCCAACTGAGGTGGAAACATTTGAAGACAATCCGCGCGTCAGGCGAAGTATTTTCATGGATAGCGTCGGCCAACCCGTGCTACTGCGCTATGATTTTGATAGCCTTGGCCATGCCATCGCGGTAGATCCCGGGGAGGGCCCGCTGCAAGGAGGGGCAGAAGGTCAGTTTGCCAAGGATATTGACTTTCACTCTTCTTATTGGGCGGCGGAATTCTTTGGGCTGATTGGGCGCTAACAGCTCTCCATCAGCGTCCGGAAAGCCACGTAGCGATTGTGGTAGCGTTCGCTATGCTCCTGTTGTAGGCGCTTGGCGTGCGTGTCCCGGTATTCCACGAAGGATGCCAGGTCGGGGCAAAGGTACTGGATGGCATACGTGCTGCCAGCAGGGTCATCCTCGCCCAGGATGCGAAAGATGCGATATTCGTTGAATAAGCCCGTGCGCATCACGTCAGGGATATGCACGGTTTTCATCCATTGCAGCCATTCCTGCTCGACAGCCGCTTCGATTTTTATGGTGACGTTGTAAAGTATCATCCTTCTACTCTTCTGATTTGGGCACCCAGTGCTCGCAGGCGCCCATCGATATCTTGGTACCCGCGATCGATCTGGTGGATATTGTGGATAATGCTCTTCCCCTGAGCGGATAGTGCCGCGATGAGCAAGGCGACGCCAGCGCGGATATCGGGCGAGCTCATTTCAATGCCGCGCAACTGGTGCTTGCGCCCCAGGCCGATGACGGTGGCGCGGTGGGGGTCACAGAGGATAATCTGTGCGCCCATATCAATAAGCTTATCGACGAAGAACAGGCGGCTCTCGAACATTTTCTGGTGTACCAACACACTCCCGGCGGCCTGGGTAGCTACAACGAGTACAATGCTCATCAGGTCGGGTGTGAAGCCCGGCCAGGGCGAATCGTAGATGGTCATGATGGAGCCATCAATGAAGGTCTGGATTTCATATTTTTCCTGGCGGGGTATCCATAGGCCGTCATCGCGGAATTCACTAGTGATGCCCATGCGCTGGAAAATGACGGGGATGATGCCGAGTTCCTCTGCCCGCGCCTCGCGGATCAGGATTTCCGATTGGGTCATGGCAGCCAGGCCAATGAAGCTGCCAATTTCAATCATATCGGGCAGCAGGCGATGCTGAGCACCGCCCAGCTGGCTGACGCCTTCGATGGTGAGCAGGTTGGAGCCGATACCTTCAATCTTAGCCCCCATGCGCACCAAGAGGCGACAGAGCTGTTGGACGTAAGGCTCGCAGGCAGCATTATAGACTTGGGTGGTACCCTGGGCCAAAACAGCAGCCATGACGATATTGGCGGTACCCGTTACGGATATTTCATCCATCAGTAGGTAGGCGCCTTTCAGCCGGGGGGCAGTGATATCGTATTGGCGGCGCTCGGGGTTGTAGTCGAAACTTGCGCCCAGTTGCTCCAGCCCCAGGAAGTGGGTGTCGAGGCGGCGGCGGCCAATCTTATCGCCGCCCGGCTTGGGCAGGATGGCCTTGCCATATCGAGCCAGCAAAGGGGCGATCAACATCACCGACCCGCGGATGCGGCTGGCGTCCTGCCGGAATTTTTCCGACTCAAAGAAGCTCAAATCCACCTCCCTGGCCTGAAAACTGTAGGTGTCCTCCGCCAGTTTTTCCACCTCTACGTTCAGCCCCTGCAACAAGTCGATGAGGCGCTGGACGTCCAAGATATTGGGGATATTGGAAATGGTGACCTTCTCCTCCGTGAGCAGTACGGCGCAAAGCACTTGCAGAGCTTCGTTTTTAGCGCCTTGCGGCCTGATTTCGCCGCTTAGGGGATGCCCGCCCAATACTTCAAAAGCATCAAGTGACATACGAACCTATTTCTTACGCCGGTAGGTGCGTGCACGTTGTTTGCCGGCACCGCCATTATCCCGGTCTCTGTCTCGATCTCTCCCGTTGCTCGGGCCGCCCTTTTTGGTGCGGCGCGGATCCACCATCTTGTTAGAGAGGCTGTCAATAGAGGTGCTATCAGTAAATGAAAGCTGTCCTCCTGACAGGGATTCCAGATCGCTTTTGATAACATCATCACTGACGTAGTGATCCCGATTCCAGGTTTTATACGCCAATTTCATGTACGAGGCAATCGTATTGACAAAGCCCTCGCGCTTGGGGCCTTGAGGCATCGCTATCGCCTTCTTAATGAGCACTTGCACATTGTGGCCATAGTGTCTGAAACGAGCTTCCATAATGGGGTACTCGATTTTATCCGGGTGTTTGCGCAGGTCGTCCGGCTTGGGTATGTCGCCAAAAGGAGGCTTGACGTCCAGTTCGTATTTAGCGATGCGGAAAACATGCTTCCAGAGCTTCTCGCGGTAGTCCTCTACATTGCGGTTTTGCGGATGCATCATCATCATCATATCCACTACTTTTTCCACAAACCGCTGGCGGGCGCGCGGATTTTCAATGGTTTTGGCTACGTTGATCATTTTCTGGACATTGCGGCCGTACTCGGGGATAATCAGTCCCTCGCGGTCTGAGTTGTATTCTAACCCTTGGCTTGCTGAATCGCTCATATTGAGTAATTTATTTTTTATTCTACGGTAACTGATTTTGCCAGGTTGCGGGGCTGATCCACATTACAGCCGCGCATGACCGCGATATAATAGGACAGCAGCTGTAGGGGGATTACCGATAGCAGCGGCGTAAGGGGCTCTTCTGTATCGGGTATTTCAATGGTATAATCCGCCATTTTGCTGACTGCCTCATCGCCTTGAGTCACTACGGCAATAACCATACCCTTCCTGGCTTTAACCTCCTGGATGTTGCTGACGATTTTGCCGTAAGCGCTCTTATTGGTAGCGATGACGACAACGGGCATCTGCTCATCGATGAGGGCGATAGGGCCGTGCTTCATCTCGGCAGCGGGATAGCCTTCGGCATGGATGTAAGAAATTTCTTTTAATTTCAATGCGCCTTCCAGTGCCACCGGGAAGTTGTAACCCCTGCCGAGATAGAGCGCATTTTGCCGGTCTTTTATTTCCCTGGCAATATATTTAATTTGGCTGTCGTATTCCAACACCTTTTGCACTTTGTCGGGGATATTGACTAGTTCATTGATCAGCCGCTGGAAATAGGGCTCGGCAATCGTGCCTTTCTTCCGAGCCAGTGTGAGGGCCAATAAAGTCAACAGGGTGACTTGGCCAGTGAAAGCCTTGGTAGAAGCCACCCCGATTTCCGGCCCGGCGTGGATGTAGGAGCCGGCATTGGTTATGCGGGCAATGGAGGAGCCCACCACATTGACAATACCGTACAGTAGGGCCCCTTTTTCTTTAGCGAGCTCCAGTGCTGCCATTGTGTCGGCAGTTTCGCCCGATTGCGAAATAGCCAATACTACGTCTTCTTCCGTTATAATCGGGTTGCGGTAGCGGAACTCCGAAGCGTATTCCACTTCAACCGGGATGCGCGCCAGGTCTTCAATCAGGTATTCACCGATAAGCCCCGAGTGCCAAGAGGTGCCGCAGGCTACGATGATAATGCGCCGGGCTTGCTCAATTCTCTGGAGATGATCTTCCAACCCGCCCAGCATGACCCAGCCCTCTTCCACATTGATTCGCCCCCGCATCGCATCCCTGATCGTAGTAGGCTGTTCGTGTATCTCCTTGAGCATGAAGTAATCGAACCCGCCTTTCTCCAGGGTTTCTATCTTCAGGTCTAGCTTTTGGATGAAGGGGGTCTGTATTTCGTTATCAATCGTCTTGATTTCCAGACTGCCATCAGCATATACCACGGCAATTTGCTCATCATCCAAGTAAACTACTTTTTGGGTATGCTCGATAATAGGCGTGGCATCGGAAGCCACAAAAAACTCCTGCTGCCCGATGCCAATGACCAAGGGGCTCGCTTTGCGGGCAGCCACCAGCTTTTCAGGTGCTTCGCGGTCGATTACGACGATGGCGTAGGCGCCCACCACCCTGGTCAGTGCGAGGCGCACCGCTTCTTCCAAGGGTAATTCGTCCCGCATTTGTATCTCTTCAATGAGGTGGACCAATACCTCGGTATCCGTTTCGCTCTGGAATACATGGCCTTCTTTTTCCAGTGCCAGCTTTAAGACGGCATAATTTTCAATAATGCCATTGTGTACCAGTGCCAGCCGGCCGTTGCCGGAAAGGTGGGGGTGAGCGTTTACATTTTCTGGCGGGCCGTGGGTAGCCCAACGGGTGTGGCCGATGCCAATGAAGCCTTCCTTTGATGAAGGCTCGGCATAATTTTCTAGTTCCTGGACCTTGCCCTTGCGCTTATATGTTATGATATTGCTGCCATCGAACATAGCTACGCCAGCGCTGTCATACCCACGGTACTCCAGCCGCTTCAACCCTTTTATCAGGATAGGATAGGCCTGTTGATGGCCCAGGTAAGCAACGATGCCACACATAAAAGATAGAGTATTATGCTAAAGCCTGGTAAAGGCCAATTTCAGTTTCATGCTATACTGGGGGTGCCCGGGGCCGTACAGCACCGTTCGGGCAGCAGTTTCCCCGCCTCTTACGGGGGTGATGTAAAGCGTATTGCCCACGACGCCATCGATGACCCTTTGGAAGTGCGCGGTAATATTCATCTTGTAAACCAGGGGCTGCCCATTGGTGCCGCCGGTGGGCGTGCCGCCAAATACATTGGACAGCGAAAGCCGACGCGCCTGAATGATCCGAATGTCTTCTACCACTTCCAGCTGGCCTTCGCTATTCGGAAAGCTCAAGACCAATTGGCTGATAGGCGGGTAGGTGGTGGGGGAATCTCCATCCAGGGTGGCCACGTATATTTCGAGTTCCGCCTTATTCACGATTAAACCCTGTAGGCTTTCGGCGCTGGGTATCTCCAGTTTTGTCTCCAGGCCCGACATGCCTTGCACGAAAAGCAGGCTGTCAGCCCCGATTGGTTTGTTGATAAACGGTAGGGCTTTTGAACCGTTGTAATCGTGCTCATAAGTAGCAAAGCGCACGGTGGCAGAAGGCAAAAAACTATAGAGGAACCGTCGCGGCCTATCCTCGGCATCGCGATAAAACAGATAAAGGCCCGCACGGATGGAGAGCAAGTCGAAGCTAAGCATGCCGCCACCATTTATGGTGTTGCTGGGCCGCAAATGCAGCCCTTTAAAGGCCTCGAAAAACAAGCTATCGCTTCGATAGGTGAGGCTATCCAGGCTGAGCAGTTCTTCGGCCAACGACAGGGGCAAGGAAACGCGAAAGAAGGATAAGAGCAGCGTATCCGCTTCTAGGCCGGAGTAATCGATAAAAGGCAGGCTGTCGGGCCGATACATCGATTGGCCATTCCCCAAAGATATCGGGTCTATGGCAATCTCTTGATTGGAGAAGTATTCCCCGTCTTTCAGCAATTTCTCGGAGATCCGAAATACCTCCATGTTAAACGGCTCCAGTTGCGTATTGCCATAGGTGCCTTGCTGGTAGTAAGGCAAGATTAGCACAATAGAATCTGGCGTAGCGTCGGCGAACTGCGGCGTCCTGGTTTCGGGGTAAATTTGGGCATAGATGCTCGAGCTCACTTTACCGAAAACCGGGTCGATGTAAGAACCGAAAAGATAGTAATCCAATTGATTGGTGGTAAACGGCGAATAGGTGCGGATCGAATCCTTACTGATGGTCGTCGCTTTGACGGCAACCGTATCAGTGAAGCCGATATCAGCCCTGTCCTGATCGAGCAGGTCGCTGCCCACTGCAGTGGGGTCAAGGCAAGAAGCGATCAAGAGCGTTGATGCCAGCAATGCAATGCAAATGGATAATCTCATAATTTTGTGTCTGTGAAGAAAACGCATGCTGCTTTTCCGGAAAATTTTTTCCTGCGAGCAGAATTGGATTTACTTGTTTTTAAACCATACCAACCCTCAGCTAGTATAAAAGGCAGCCACATTACCCTCCCACCGGCGCTATAGGCTGGTGGGAGGGTTCAAGTGCAGCAGCCAGTGCCTAGCCTTTACCTTCCTCTACTTCTTCCGTATAAAGCAAACTATAAAAC
Source organism: uncultured Phaeodactylibacter sp. (assembly GCA_964432875.1). GTDB lineage: Bacteria > Bacteroidota > Bacteroidia > Chitinophagales > Saprospiraceae > JACJYE01. The sequence goes on from CAYSPJ010000004.1 coordinate 58,938, forward strand.
TCCAGGTAATGCCCAAGAGGCTCATCTTCTCCGCCCCGGTATTCCAAAACGGGTTTATCACCGGCCAGTAAGATGTCGCGTATGGAATCGCTGGTGTTTTCACTGCCTAGCGCTATCGCGTCGGCATAAGCGATAGCCCCTTTGTGCAAGGTGATCCCGCTGCCATTCTGGTAAGCATCCAGGTCTTGCTCGGTGAGGTTGTTGATCGAGGCTTTGGAGGCAAAGCTGTCGCCAAAAGCTTTTTCAATACTGGTATCATAGACCGAGTAAACCACTTTAGAATGCTTAAAAAGGGGCTCATTTTTATAAGCGGTCTTAAGATACAGGGGGATAAGGCTGGTCATCCAGCCATGGCAGTGTACGATATCGGGTGCCCAACCAAACTTTTTGACGGTTTCGATTACCCCTTTGCAAAAGAACACCATGCGGTCGGCATTGTCATCAAATGGCTCTCCAGTATCATCTTTGAAGACTTGCTTGCGTTTGAAAAAGTCTTCGTTGTCGAGGAAATAAACCTGCATCCGGGCTTCCTGCAGCGAGGCTACTTTGATGATCAGCGGGTAGTCATCGTCATCAACGATGATGTTCATGCCAGACAAACGCACCACCTCGTGTAGGCGGTGGCGGCGTTCATTGATGGTGCCAAAGCGCGGCATGAGCACGCGGATTTCCATGCCGTTTTCCTGAATATGCTGGGGGAGTTTGCGAGCAATATTGGCAATCTCGGAGAGGGAAGTGTATGGGTGCATCTCCTGCGTAACAATCAGCACTTTCTTTTTACTCATAGTTCAAAACTATTTAAAACGGGTACTTCGTCAAATCAATGAAGTAATTAAGGCTGCAAAAATAGTAAAAAATCACTGATTATCCTGTATTTATGTCCAACTTAATACTCCGTTAACAAAAACAGCTATCTTCGTCTTTAAGTTTTTCAAAAACGAGTTGAGTCAAAATGTATCTTTTTAAACAAGCCGCCAGCCTGCGGGCTTATTTAGATACCGTTCGCGCTAAGGGGCAGCCCATTGGCTTTGTGCCAACGATGGGTGCTCTGCACCAAGGGCACCTGTCGCTCATCCGGCAGTCAATGGAATCGGCCTGCTGCACCGTCTGCAGTATCTTCGTCAACCCTACGCAATTCAATCATGCAGCCGATCTGGAAAAATACCCGCGCACACCCGCTAAAGACCTGGAAATGCTCTGCGAAGTTGGCTGCGATATTGTTTTTATGCCAGATATAGCGGATGTTTATCCGAAAGGGCTAGAAGAGGAAGCTAGCTTTGCCCTTGGCGCGTTGGCAGAGGGCATGGAGGGGCGTTTCCGGCCAGGCCATTTCCAGGGCGTAGCCCAGGTAGTCAGGCGGCTGCTCGATATAGTGGGCCCCCAGTATCTGTTTATGGGGCAGAAAGACTATCAGCAGTTTGCTATCATTGAATACATGGCCAAAACCTTATCCTTACCGGTCGAAGTGCGGATGTGCCCCACCGTGCGCGAACCCAATGGCTTGGCGATGAGCTCGCGCAATACGCGGCTGAGCCCGAGGCAGCAGGCCGAGGCTGCAATTATTTATCAAAGCCTACAGGCAGCCAAAAGTATGATGGACGAAGGATATAACCCCTCAGCGATACAAGAAAAGGCTATGCAACAGCTACGCATCCCCGGTTTTGAGCCAGAGTACTTTGAACTGGTGGATGGCTTCAGCCTGCAGCCAATCACTCAATTTGAAGGGGCACAAAGGGTAGTGGCCTGCACCGCCGTTTGGGCCGGCGAGATAAGGCTCATCGACAATTTAATCCTCAAGGGTTGATTTGCCTGGCCGCTGCTTTGGGTAGCAACTTTTCGCAATATTGTTTTGTTCTTATCGGTTGAGAATAGTTGCCATATTCAAAAATTACGCTTCATAACCAACATTGCAGAATATCATATTTCTTTTTCGCCATGATGATCCAAAGGTTTAAATCCAAAATACACCGGGTGAAAGTGACCCAAGCTGACCTGAACTACGTTGGCAGCATCACCATAGATGAAGATTTGATGGATGCCGCCGGCTTGATTGAAGGAGAAAAAGTACAGGTGGTCAATAATAATAATGGTGAACGCCTGGAGACTTATGTGATCCCTGGCGAACGCCGTTCAGGTGTCATTTGCCTCAATGGCGCAGCTGCACGCCGTGCTCAGGTGGGTGATATCCTCATTATCATCTCCTACGCTTGGATGGATTTCGAAGAAGCCAAGGCTTTCAAGCCCAAAGTCGTTTTCCCGGACGAAAACAACCGGGTGCCTCAAAGCTGAGGCCCAAAACGCTCCGGCTCAGCCTCCCGCATCAGTTGGAAAATCCGCTCGAAAACCTCTTCGGCATTGGGCTTAGAATAGTAATCGCCATCCGAACCGTAAGGCGGGCGGTGCGCCTGAGCGGTAATGGTCAGTGGTGGCGAGTCTAGCCATTGGTAGCCGCCTTGTATTTCCAATACCTGTTGCATCATATAAGCTGTGGCACCGCCCGGCACATCTTCGTCCATAAAAACGATGCGGTTGGTCTGCTTCAAAGACTCCAGGATGCGCCACTCCCGGTCGAAAGGCAATAGGGTCTGCACATCAATCAGCTCGACGGAAATGCCTTCTTCTTCCAACATGGCGATGCCCTGTTGAGCAACTCGGATGCAAGAACCGTAAGTGACCAGGCTCAGGTCGGTGCCGGGCTGTAAAACCTCCGGCATGCCCAAAGGCACGCAAAAGGTATCAATATTATCAGGCAAGCGCTCTTTTAGCCGGTAGCCATTGAGGCACTCGATCAGCAAGGCTGGGTCGTCAGATTGTAGCATGGTATTGTACATACCCGCCGCTTGTACCATATTGCGTGGCGTGAGGATATACATACCTCGCAAAGCGCCCAACAAGATACTCATCGGAGAGCCAGAGTGCCAAATACCTTCCAGGCGATGGCCCCGGGTTCGGATAATGGCAGGCGCTGCCTGCAGGTTATTGGAGCGGTAGCGCAGCGTCGCCAAGTCATCAGACAGAGGGGATAGGGCATAAATCAGGTAATCCAAATATTGGATTTCAGCGATAGGCCGCAGCCCCCGCGATGCCATACCGATAGCATAGCCCACAATAGTCCACTCCCGGATACCCGTGTCAAAAACCCGGGATTCTCCGTGTTTTTCCTGCAAACCAGCAAAGCCCTGGTTGACATCGCCAATTTTGCCTACATCCTCCCCAAAGGCGATGATTTGCGGGTATCTTTCCAGTGCCCGGTCAAAGAAGGTATTGAGTATTTCATAACCATTCATAATTGGTGAGCCATCCGAGTAGCGGGCCGGCACCGCCGGCACGCGGGTAGCCGCGCGCCCCGTCTCGCTGTAAAGGTGGGCCCGGTAGCGCTGCTGCACCTGGATTGCGTCCGCTTGTAGGAAGGCCTGTAGCTGTTGCCGGGCGGGCGAATCCTCTCCCCGGGTAGCAAACAACATCTGGCGCACACTGCGCACTATCTCTGCATGAGACGGATTGAGGAGGGCTTTATATTCGTGGCGGATTTTTTGCGCCCGCCCTTCTTGCCTGGCCTGGCTAGCCAGCGCATCAAAAAGAAGGCTTAGCGATTTCCACTCCTTGTGTATCGGCTCGCTATAGGCTTTCCAGGCACGGTCGCGCGCGCTTTTCACCTCCGTCCGGGCTTTAGCCTCCAGCTTTAGCAGCTCTTCTTCAGTAGCGAAACCATTAGCCAGGAGCCACGCGCGAAATTTGGCATTGCAATCGTGTGCCGCTTCCCAATCCAGGCGCTCCTGGGATTTATAGCGCTCATGGGAGCCGGAGGTAGAGTGCCCCTGTGGCTGCGTCAAATCATCAATGTGGAATAGCACCGGCCGGTGGTAGCGGCGGGCAATGGCAACCCCTTCTTGGTAAGCCTGGCAGAGCGCGGGGTAATCCCATCCTTTGACGTGGAAAATCTCCAGGCCATTGGTGCCTTGTTCTGCCTGAAAGCCTTGCATGGCCTGGGAAATACTGTCTTTGGTCGTTTGCCGGTCGCGGGAGACCGAAATGCCATAGCCGTCATCCACTACGGTTATTACTAAAGGTACTTGCTGCACGCCAGCAGCATTTGCTACCTCCCAGAAGGCGCCTTCAGAGGTGCTGGCGTCACCGATATTGCAAAATACGACTTCGTTGCCGTTATCGGAAAAGGGCGTGTTTTGTAATGCCTCAATTTCGCGGTACTTTTTGGAGGCGATAGCCAGGCCGATGCCACGCGCCATCTGCCCGCCGGTGGTGGAGATATCAGAAGATAAATTGCGGCGCTCCCGGTGGTTGAGCCAATTGCCCTGAGCATCGATCAGGGGGGTGGCGTGGTGGTTGTTCATTTGCCGCCCGCCGGAGAAGGGGTCGTGCCCAGCATCGGCATACAATTGGGCAAACAAATCTTCCAGGGTGCCCAGTTCCAGGGCCAATACCAAGGTATGGCCCCGGTAGTAATCGGCACGGAAATCCCCTGGTTGGAAAACTTTGGCCATTGCGAGCTGGAAAAGTTCTTTGCCATCATCAGATACGCCGAACTTGGCCTTGCCGGTTAGTACTTCCCGGCGGATAAGCAAACTAGCTTCCCGGCTGAGCACACACAGGAAGTAATCCTGAAGCATTTCTTCCTGGCTGAAGCCAGGGGGGAGGGGGAGTGATTTTGATTTTTCCAATGGCAGGCAGTCGCTTGTGAGTGAATAATAGGTGCAAAGATACAACTATGCATTGATTATTCAGGGTTTGGGTTCAATACAGCCGGGTAGGTACTTGGGCGTAGCAAGGGTATGCGACTTTCTTTTATGCCTTTTTTTGAGCTGAAAAGCAAAAAATGATGCTCTGAAAAGCAATCAAGCAAAAAGATATTCATAACTTTGAGTTAACATTCAGTTAAAATGCTCGTCGAACGAACACCACTAGTATGAAAAAAGCAGGGGCCTCCGAAAAACGGAGGCCCCTAATTTTTTTCCAATAGGATGAGATTCATGTTTACCAGCTGCTCCTGTGCAGCCTCAAAATCAGGGGCGTAACCCAGGATGAACCCGCCGCCGCCAGCTCCGCAGAGTTTTAGCGTATAAAGCCTGGATTCTAAGCCTTCCGCCCAAATCTTCTGGAAAGCTACTGGTATCATTTCAGTGAAATGTTTCAACTGCAGGGCCGAGATTTGGCTGGTCGCAGCGGCCAGTTTTTGGCCATCGGCGGCCAAGTAGGCATCAATAGCGGCATGAGTGGCTGGCACCAGTTTCTCGGCTATGGCTGTCACATAGGCCGAAGATTCGCATTTGGCGATAAATAGCTCTACCAAGGCCCCTGTCTTACGGCTGATACCGGTATCTAAGAGGAAAAAATGCCCTTGATTGCGGCCTTGTGGCGTAAGGGTGATAGGATGTACATGCCCATCCGGGAAAAGTAAAACGGGCTGGTCGAGATAACAAATCAGCGGGTCAGTACCAGAACTTGCACCATGGAAATACCCTTCCAATTGTGCCAGTTGGCTCTTGAGCAGCACATAACGGCTTTCTTCCTGGCGAGGGATGGGGTTGAGGGCAAAGCGCTCATACACCGCAGCACACAAAGCCCCGGAGCTGCCTACCCCATAGCCCACGGGGATATCGGAGTCGAAGTACAGGCCTTTGTTGACTTCCCGCTCGAAGGCACTGAGCTGCAGTTCAGCTAATAGCCCTTCATTTTTTTTCAGCTTGTGTAAATGAGCAACAAAGCCCTCCAGGCTCAAAGCGGCCGGGATGGATTCGCTATAACTCCATTGCCCGCCATAGCGGGGCAGCGGCATCGCCAAAGCCTTTGACCCCTTCAGGATGGTGTATTCACCGAATAAAAGCAGTTTGCCGTGGTAGCGTTGCATCGGGATGTAATTGTAATGGACATTTTCCAATAGCTCTGGGCCGGCCCTCAAAATTGCTGATATTCCGGCGGCAACAGCTTGGGGATTTCCTCCAGGAAATACTCCCGCAAATGTGCCGGACAAACGAGGTAGCCGCGGTTGCCGCGGGGCGGGGCCTGACCGAAGGCCACCGGGCTGCCATCGAGGTAGCAATGGGCAAACCCCAGCTCTTCCACGATTACTTTCTCACCAGCCAAATCCCAAATCGGGATGCGCGGCATGAGAAACAGGTTGACCTCCAGTTGGCCCTGTGCCATCAGCAAAGTGCGGTTGGCCGTGGTGTAGCGCACGCGATCTTTGCCTACCCCCAGTTTATGAAATAGCGTAAGGTACTTATCGCCGCTGTAGCGCACTGGATGGGCATAGGCTAGTTTATCCAGGGGCTTTTGCGCTAAGGGCTTCAGCGCTCGCCCTTCGCCTTGGTGCTCGATGAAAGCCCCTTCGCCTTTGATCGCATAGAGTAAGGTATCATTCCAGGGGTAATAAACCAAGCCCACGGTCAGCCCTTCTACGGGGTCGTAAAAAGCCGACTGGTGGGCAAAACCCGCTCTGCGCTCAATGTAATAACTGGTGCCGTCCAATTCATCAACGATAAAGTAGGGCTTTCCTGGAGCAATCTCTTTTACCGGCGATTCTTCACTATGCAGGCCGATATTCGGGAACTGGCGGGCTACGCGCTCCTGAAGGAGTTCCGAAATAGCCAGGTCCACATCTGTGACTTTCGAGCGGTCCGGTTTGGTGTAAACCTGATAGCCCCCCTCGTAGTTTTCCATCATGATGCGGCCGGCATCCCAAGCCAGCGAGCGCATAAAATCGAGTATATCTTGCCTGTCCATGGTCTTGTTTTTGGCTTTGATGCCGCCAAGCTCGTAAAAAAACGGCATAATACGGCTAAAATCCACGTAGCTTAAACCTCCTAGCGCCTGGTTTGTTGACTTTTTTGCAAAATGCCGCTAATCATGATGGATATCCAACTGCTGGAAAACCCTTTGCAACCGCAAGCTTGTATCGATTTTGTTGCCAGCCCTTCAGCTGGTGGTACCAGCGTTTTCATCGGCGCTGTGCGCAACCAAACCAAAGGTAAGCCCGTGTTGCGTCTTGAATTCGAGGCGTACGCCCCGATGGCCATCTCCGAAATGCGCAAAATAGCCGCACAAGCTATGGCAAAATGGCCGGTAGAGAAAATCGCTTTTCACCACCGCACGGGCGTGCTCGAACCCGGAGAAATTGCGGTAGTCATCGCTGTTTCCACTCCCCACCGGCAGGCTTCGTTCGAAGCCTGTCAATACGCCATAGATACCCTAAAGCAAACCGTACCGATTTGGAAAAAAGAAATTTTTGAAGACGGTGAGGTTTGGGTAGCTGCCCACCCCTAAGGGTGCCAAGCCTGGGCCTCAGCTCTCTTCCCGTTTGATTATCCTTACCGTCTCGATTTTTGTTTCGCTCACCAATTCCAAGACGAAATCATAAGGGTCCAGATGGATGGTCCCGCCTTGCGGCGGGATAGTCTCGGTAGTCATCACCAGATAGCCGGAAAGGGTATGATAGTCGCCTTCAGGTAGCTTAAGGTTGTACTTTTCGTTGAGGTAGTCAATTTCCAGGCGGCCGGAGAAAACGTATTCTTTATCTGGAGTGATGATTTCCTCTACGTATTCTTCCTCATCGTGCTCATCCTCTATTTCGCCAAAAATTTCTTCCAGGATGTCTTCCAGCGTGATAACGCCAGATAGCCCCCCAAACTCATCTACTACGACCGCGATATTGATGCGTTCGCGGATAAAGTTGTTCAACAATTCTACTACCCTTACGACTTCCGGTACGAAAGGCAACTCGATGATGAGCTGGCTGATGGAGCTCGGCTGGGTAAATAATTGTTGGTGATGGACGTAGCCCAGTACGTTATCAATATCGTCTTTAGTGACAATAATACGCGATAGCTTGGTCTCTCTAAACAGTTGCTCCAATTCATCTATGGAGGCATTGACGTCAATATTTTCCACCTCAGTGCGCGGCACCATACATTCGCGTACCCGCACTTCGCGCAAGTTCAGGGCCTTGCCGAACAGCTCCTTGTCCACCAGTTCTTCCTGGGAACCGCTACGGGTATCGTAGATGAAGTTTTCCAGGTCTAGCCGGGTGAAGGCGCTTTCAGTCGCTTCAATCGGCAAATTAAAGGCGCGCAGCAAGCCATTAGACAAGCGGGTCATGATCCAGGAAGGTGGGGAAAGGATCCATTTAAAGCCATTAAGGGGGTAGGCAAAAAAATACAGGACCTCATCGGCATAGAGGCGGAAGAGGGTTTTGGGAAGGAATTCTCCGAAAATCAAGATGATGATGGTGGCAATAATCGTCTGGGTAACCAGCAAAACTAATGGCTGTTGAAAAGGAGAGGACTCAATTAAAAAAGGCTCCAGCAGTTTAGTGAGCAGGGTAGTAAAAATGACCAGTACAATATTATTGCCCACCAGCATGGTGCCTAAAAAACTGGATGGGTGGTCAAAGAAGCCCGCCAGGATGCGCCCCCGCGTCGACCCTTTTTTCTTTTTCAACTCCACGCGCAGTTTATTGGCCGAAACGAAGGCGATTTCGCTGCCGGAAAAAAATGCCGATAGTACAAGGGCCAATATGATAAGCGCTACTAACATACCCTATTCTAGTTCCTGATCTAATTGACTGACTTTGAGGCGGCCCTCGATGGCATTAATCCGGGAGTAGGAGAAATCCTGATCTGCTTCGAAGCCATGCCCATAGATGATTTCATCAGGCCGGGTGACGACGACGAACTTCTTGGTGAATACCTTGCGGGTGCGCTCATCCCAGATCAGCTCTTCGGTCTCCAGTTTTTCACCTTCCATACTTTGCCACACGACGCTGTCGCGCACGATGACCTGGTTTTGGCTTTCCATGCGCAGGCCGTAGTTGGCGGCCAGTTCGCTGGTGATTTCGCCAGCCGGGCCAAAAAATTCGACATAGACCCCATCCGGGAATTCCTGCTTGGCTTCCCGGCGGTCGAGGTAGTAGAGCATGGTCGGGCCAGTGATACGCACCCGAACCTGGGCCGAATCGCTGTAGAGTATCTCTACATTCTTGGCAGTCTCCACCTGGGTGTCGAACTTGACGACCAGCGCTTCGATGTCTTCAATTTCGTTCTTACAGGCAGTCAGCATGGCAACCGCCAAGGGCAAAGCCAAGGCGATCATCCATGCTGGCCGCTTGTTTAAGCTATTCATACCTCGATTTTTGCCTAGTCACAGCCACTTAAGAAAGCTTCATCCCCTCGGTGATGAGCAAATTCTTCGTGGCCCTGATGCCGTTGTCTTCGCTCAAGACATTACCTTCATATTCGATGCCGATGTAGCCGTCGTAACCAGCCCCTTTGACAATGTTCAACATCTTTTGGTAGTCAATGCGCACTTCCGAACCATCCTCATTGAAATCATTGGCTTTGGCGCTGACTGCCTTGGCAAAAGGCATTAGTTCGTTGACGCCCTGATAGCGGTCGTATTCTTCCGTACAACTGCCGTCTTCGCCTCTTGTAATGCAGAAATTGCCAAAGTCTGGCAAAGTTCCCACATTGGGCTGGTTGACTGCCCGCATGATGAAGGAGAGCCATTGCCCGTTAGAGGAGTAGCCGCCGTGGTTCTCCACCAGCACATTCAGCTCCAGTTGAGCTGCGTACTGGCCCAATTCGGTGAGGCTGCGTGCAGCGGCTTGGGCTATATCGCCGGGATCACCTTTACCCGCAGCATTGACCCGGATAGCATGGCACCCCAATTCCTTGGCGGCATCCAGCCACTTGTAGTGGTTTTGCACGGCGGCCGCCCGTTCTTCTTTATCGGTGCTGCCCAAGTCGCCCTCACCATCAATCATGATGAGCAGGCTGCGTACCCCGTTGTCATCGGCCCGCTTTTTCATATCTGCCAGATAGGCTTTGTCTTTGGCTTTGTCTTTGAAAAACTGGTTGACGTATTCCACCGCGTCAATACCATAGTCTTTCTTGGCCTTAGCGGCGAAATCGAGGTTTTTCAGTTTGCCGGCAAAAAGCTCCTTATTCAGCGACCACTGTGCCAGTGATATTTTGAAAAACAAATCAGCGGGCGTTTCGAGCAATTTGATTTTTTGCTCCCCGCCACAAGCTGAAAGCCCATAAACCGCGAAGCCGGCAGCTAGCAGCCCGGAGTCGCGCAAAAAAACACGCCTGGATTTTTTCATACTCGTTTTCTTTTGGGTGAAAGATAAGCAAAAGATTGGAAATAGTTAGTTGTTAAACTGATTCATGGCATGTTGCAAACCGATTGTGCCAAATGATTTGGCACAATCGGCAGCTTTGTTGAGCAAGTCAGGTAGAACGGCTTTTTCCTCAGCCGACCATTCGCCCAGCACGAAATCTACTTGCCGGCCCTGGGGGAAATCATTTCCGATACCCAAGCGCAAGCGGGCATAGTTGTTGCCGCCGGTAATCTGGTCGATATCTTTAAGGCCATTGTGCCCCCCATCGCTGCCTTTGCCGCGCAGGCGGATTTTCCCCAAGGGTAGGTTGAGATCATCCAGGATGACGAGCAGGTGGGTTTTTTCTATTTTTTCCTGCTGCAACCAGTAGCGCACGGCCTTACCGCTGCGGTTCATATAGGTTGATGGTTTCAACAGTACAAAGATACGGCCTTTGTGCTTAAAAGTCGCTACTTGCCCGAGGTGCTCGGTTTTCCATTCGGCATTAAATCCCGCGGCCAGGGTTTCCACTGCATCAAAGCCGATGTTGTGGCGGGTATGCTCGTACTCTGCCCCGATGTTGCCTAGCCCTACGATCAGGTATTTCATCTTGTTTTACCTTCTGTTCTGTTGTTCGCTTGGATAGCGTGCGGGGAAAATGTTTTAGGAGGCTACCCCATACTCCCGCAGCGCTTCATTCAAGGAGACCTTTTTGTCGGTGCTTTCCTGCCGCTGGCCAATGATTAGGGCGCAGGCCACCTGGTACGCCCCTGCCGCAAACTCCTTGGTATACGAACCAGGAATGACCACAGAGCGAGCCGGCACATAGCCCTTATAAGTGATTGGCTGTGGGCCCGTGACGTCGATGATGCGGGTAGATTTCGTGAGCACTACATTGGCACCCAACACCGCTTCTCGTTCCACCCTGACGCCTTCTACGACGATGCAACGCGAGCCGATGAAACATTCATCCTCGATGATGGTAGGCGCAGCCTGCAGCGGCTCGAGCACCCCCCCGATGCCGACGCCACCGCTGAGGTGGACATTGCGGCCGATTTGGGCACAGGAGCCGACCGTAGCCCAGGTATCAATCATGGTGCCGCTGCCTACCCATGCACCGATATTGACATAGCTCGGCATCATGATGACGCCGCGCTCCAGAAAGGCACCATGGCGGGCGATGGCATGCGGGACGACCCGCACGCCTAATTCTGCATAGTTCCGCTTCAGCGGTATTTTATCGTGAAATTCGAATGGGCCGACCTCGATGGTTTCCATTTGTTGGAGCGGGAAATAAAGGACTACTGCTTTTTTGACCCATTCGTTGACCTGCCACTGGCCCTCGGCCATGGGCTGGGCTACCCGCAGCTCGCCCCGGTCAAGCAGGCTGATGAGCTGCTGAACGGCTTCCTGTGTGGGCTTCTCGGCGAGCTTCCCCCGGTCTTCCCATGCTTCCTCGATAATGCGTTGAAGGGTATCCATTTTTATTTCTTGTTTTTCTTGGGCGTAAAGATATATAAATACAGGAATACACACATCAACCATCCGTTTTGGGCGTATCAATGGGCAATCGGAGCAAGGGCGCTACCGGTATCGAATCGAGGATGGATTTGATTTCTGGCCTTCCTGGCTTGGGAGGTATTGGCGGCTTGCCAATGGTGTCGCGTTCCAGGCGGGCTTCTTCGATAAGGATAGAGTCTGCCAGACGGCTGGCCTCTTCCAGGGCTTGCTCATAGCAGCGCTGCATACGTGTCTGCCTGAAACTATACACTCGCTCAGCGATTTCTTTTTCGATTTCAGCCTGGACCGCCTGCTGGTTTCGATCGTCCTCTTTGCAGGCAGGCAGCAGGTAGAACAGCACTAAAGCCAGGGCTACCCGGCAGAGGTTTTGGCGGATCAGATGAAAAAAGGATAGTGCCTTCATTGCAGTTCTTGCAGTTGCTGTCGTTGTTGTTGCAAAATCCTGGTTCTCAGCTTGGCTTCTTCCGCTCGCCGCACTTGAAGCAGTGAATCCAATGCCTGTTTCACGAGGCCCTGGTAGCTGGTAGCGCAGATACTATCCATAAAAGGCCGCAGGCTATCGATTTGCTTACTAGACAGGGTGTCGATTTGAATGCGCTCCCGCGAGGTGAGGCGAATATTTTCTTCCTGCTGGCAACTGGTTGCTCCCAACAAGGGCAGCAGGGCTATAAATAGCCGCAATGGCAGGAGGAGATATTTCCTAGTGGGTTGCTTAGCGCTCATCAACATCAATGACTTTTCTGCGCAGTTCAAAGTTTTTACCGAGATAGACCTTGCGGACCATCTCGTCGGCGGCTAGTTCCTCAGCTGTGCCGGCTTTGAGGATGCTGCCTTCAAACATGAGGTAGGCACGGTCGGTAATGGAGAGGGTCTCCTGCACGTTGTGGTCGGTGATGAGGATACCGATATTTTTGGTCTTGAGCTTGGCCACAATATACTGGATATCCTCTACCGCGATGGGGTCGATGCCGGCAAAAGGCTCGTCAAGCAGGATAAACTTGGGGTCAGTGGCCAAAGCGCGGGCGATTTCCGTCCGGCGGCGCTCTCCGCCAGAAAGGGTGTCGCCCCGGCTCTTACGCACTTTTTCTAAACCAAACTCACCGATGAGCCCTTCCAGGCGTTCACGCTGCTCGGCTTTGCTGAAAGTGGTCATCTCCAGCACCGCTTTGATGTTGTCTTCAACACTCAACTTGCGAAAAACCGAAGGCTCCTGCGGCAGGTAGCCGATGCCCTGCTGCGCCCGTTTGTACATAGGAAGAGTCGTGATGTTTTCCTGGTTGAGGAAAACCTCCCCCTCATTGGGCCTGATGAAGCCAACCACCATGTAAAAGGTGGTCGTCTTACCCGCCCCGTTGGGGCCCAGCAGCCCGACGATTTCTCCCTGGAGCACTTCCAGGGAAACGCCGCGGACTACTTGCCGTTGCCCGTAAACCTTGACTAGGTTTTCACACCAAAGCCTTGCTCTTGTATCCAAGTTATCTCATTTTTTAAAATCACTCACTACTCAATCAATGTACTCCACCCGGTTGAGGAAACGGAAGCCGACCGTAAGCTCGAAGGTGAGGTTGCGGATGCGCCTTTGGGGGATATTCACGTTTCCGGTGAAAAATTCATTATTGACAAAGACCGTAGCTGCCGGCTGCTGGTATTGGAACGAGAAGTCCGGATTGATAGAAAATTCGATTATCGTGCTCACCAGATCGAGCAGGGGTAGTTCGATACCTCCACCGAGGATGGCACCGTAGTTGATGCGCCGAAGCAGCTCCTTGCTATCATCCGGGTAGAAGGGGTAAATCAAGTTTGCTTCCCGGTATTCAGAAAGGTTGGTGCTCAGGGTATAGTCGCCGCGGATGCCAAACATATAGTACAAGCGAGCATCGCTGCCAAGGACGTCAAATTTCTGCTTGGCGGCAAGGGAAAGCGATAAATTGCGGAAAATAAATTCCTGAGCGGGCAAGCGGAAGGCATTATTGCCGCCGATGCCGATGATGTTGCGGCTGCGCAGCGCGCTTCCTTTAAGGTGGTAGCCCAATTGAGCCAATAAAGCAAATTTATCCTCCTCATCTGCCGATTCTATAAAGGCGATGCCGTGGTATTTGAACAAAGGGGCTTGCTCCAGCCCTTCCCATTGTTGGGTTCCAATAGTAAGGCCTCCTTTAATGCCGAAGGCATAGCTCTGTGCTTCGAGCCCGAAACCCATACCTAATACCATTACTCCTGCCAGTACAATCCGGATCATAAGTTTTTTTTTGCAAAAATGGCATTTTTTGCGGGATCTCCCGTCACTTTTGCCTACTGAACACGCAATTTCATGTCAATGTTGATGGTATTGGAGCTCAGATTATTCAATCTCTTAATTTCATCCACGGTAGTATTGTAGCGGCGGGCCAGGCTGAAAAGGGTGTCGCCGGTTACTACTGTGTGGTAAACTGCACCAGCTGGGGGCGGGGCAGTAGGCTGCTGGGGTACTCGGGGCGGCGGCTGCGTCTCTGTTTGCGGAGGGGTAGGGGGTGAGGGCGGAGCAGGCGGTTGCGTATCTGGCCGTGGCACGCGAGGTGGCGGAGGGGCTATAATGAAATCGTCGCCCATGTCCAGAAAGTGGTCACCATCTTGGCCGAGTATCACATCTGCAGGGCGATAGCGCCCAGGCGGCTCAGCTTCGCTGGATAGCAAGGGGCGCTCATTGACCCGCCCGCCTCTAAGTTTGATACGCTCACCAACGGCGGGCTGGCTAATGGCCGCCAGGCGATTGCGGTGGTACAAGCGGTCGAGCTTAACACCATACATCTGGGAAATAGCCTGCATTGTCTCTCCCTTTTTGACGTAGTGCCAGCTTTCTTTACCGCGATAGGCGTTGCGCTTGGGCTGGAGGTAAACCACCGTGCCTGGGGACAAACGCTGGTCGGCGCTCAGCAAGCCCTCATTGAAATGGATAATGTCGCTCAGCCGCACATTGGTTTGGCGGGCAATTTGTGCCAGCGTTTCATCTGCCCTGGCCAGTACATAGCGCACGTCGTTGTTTTTGAAGGCAGCCACGGGGGGCGGGGTAGCTGTGCCGGGTACACTGGGGGGGAGCTCGGTGTCCGGGACCGTCCAGTCGGGAATCTCATTATCAGCTACCAATTCCAGAGAGCTCATCTGGTCGAAGCGATTCAGCTGGTAGCGCTCGATGATTTCGATGAGCTTGACGGGATAGCGGGGGTCGGTGGCATAACCAGCCCGCCGTAAACCTTCAGCCCAGCCTTTATAGTCGGTTCGATCCAGGAGGAAAAGATCGCCGTAGCGGATCCGCTTATTGGGATCGCGCAGGAATTCGGAATGAGCCACAAAACTTTCCTCCGCATCTTTATAGGACCGGAAACAAGATTCGATAAGCCTGCCCTGCTCGTCCCGATCATCATCTTGACGATAAACCTTGCGCCCGTTCCAGTCATTAGCGCACTTGATGCCGAAGTGGTTGTTGCCATTGACCGCTAGATAGCTCTGGCCGGCATTGGATTCCAGCAGGCCTTGGGCCAGCTTGATGCTGGCGGGGATGCCCGCCCGTTCCATCTCACGCAGGGCGATTTCCTTATATTTGTCGATGTATTGCAATTGTACATCTCGCTGGGCAATGCTCTGTACCGTCAGGATGGATAGGGTAAAAAGGGCTGTCATTCTTAAAATCATAGTCCATTTATTGTTTAGGGGTTTGACCAAGCTGCATCAGTATCAACGTTATATTAAGCGGTAAAATGTGATTTTTGTTGTTAAGTAAAGTTTAAACTGGGGTGTTTGGTGGCTGCGCTTTTGTGGTGGGTGCCTCCGGAAAGAGCGCTTCATCCTGGGAAGGCAAAAAACTGCGGCGCACAAAAGGCTATGCGCCCCTTCATCTCACCCCAAAGCTTCCCCATGAATTTAGAAACCCCGCAGCATGCTGAGAAGCATGCTGCGGGGTTCTAAAAACAAGGTCAATAGCCCCCAAGGAGCACTGCCCTATCTATCTGTCTTAACCAGCTTCATGGTCTTGACTTCGCCTTCAGCTAGTACGCGCACCAGATAAAGCCCGCTGCTGTAGGTTGTCAGATCCAAGTTGAAGTCGCCCTCGCTCAGTTGGCGTACGGGCTGGTCCTGCAGCAATTGCCCCATGGCGTTGAGCAATTGGATGCGGGCATCGGCAGGCCGCACAAAAGACAGGCTAAGCGTAGCCATGCCAAGTGTGGGGTTGGGGGCCAGTTTGATTGCGCCGATGTTGGAGTGCTCAACGATACTGCTGATGACCGTCACCTCCACATCCAGTTCATCTTTGCAGCCAAAGAGGTCGGTCACGGTTACCTTATAGGTACCCGGTGCCAGGCCGTCGATGGTGCTACCGGAGGCACCGTTGCTCCACTGATATATATATGGTGCACTACCGGCACCTGCCGATACGCTGATGGTGCCGTCCTGCCCATCCTGTGTACTTACCTTGGTCACTTCTGCTTCAAGCTCAAGTGAAGGCGGGCAAGAGCGGATATTGATGTTATCGACATCCACAAAGTAATCGCCAACGGCCCAGCGGCCGCGGAATCCTACTTTAAGGAAAAGCCCTTCATAATCGCCCAGCGGTAGTTCAACGGTCTGCATGCCCACCATCGGAGTGTGGTTATTGCCATTGATGACGAAGATGGGGAAGAAGGTCTCGCCGCAGTCTAGGGAAAGCCGTACCTCCAGGGTATCCGCCGGGGTCAGTATAGTCGGGATGGTACCGGGTGAGAAATTGGTGATGCGATAGTCAAAGCTCAAGGTATCTTCAGCGCCAATGGGGCCGATAACCGGTGAGGAGAAAGACATATTCGGGTTGCTACTCCAGAGGTTGCTGTAGATGACAAAGCTGCTGTTGTTGTGTGTATTGCCAACGATGATGCCCTGGCTCGTCGTAAAGTTTGCTGGTATCACGCCAGCCTCGAAGTCTTCGCGGAATGGCGGGCTGACGGCAGTTTCATAGACAATCGTGACGGTGTCGTTGAACGGGAAATCATCGCCATTGAGCAGCACCCAGGCTTTGATTTCATACTTGCCAGGGATGGAAGAATCAAAGGTCTGGCTGAAGGTATACAGCTGTGTAGTATTGGGCGCGACGGATAAGTTGCCTACATTCTCGATGATGGCTGGGCCGCCGTTGACGGAGTAGCCTACATCGAAGCCCGTCTGAGGGCTAGAGCCGACGTTGGCAATGGCCATCACGACTTCGTCTTCGGAGCTGCCGCATTCTGCCGTAGAGGTATTGCGCGCCGAAGATGCTGCCAAGTCGTTGTCAAGTAAAGGTGCGATGAGGAAATTATCAATGCCCATACCCTCTCTAACCACCGAGCCATCGGAGGTAAAGACGAATCGCACGCGCACATCGGCCGCATTAGCCGTGCCGGTCAGTACATTTTGGGCATAGACCCAGCCAGTAGAGCCGCCAGTGCCGCGCCACCAGTTGCTGATAGCGTCGTTGTACCAATTAAGACCGGTGCCACCAGCCCCGACCTTTGCCCAGGTTTCACCATCATCCGTGGAGACTTCAACCCAGCCACGGTCGCAGCAGTCTTCCGAATCGAAATTAAAATGGAAGGCGATGCGGGGGTCTTCGTTTAGGCTACTAAAGTCCAGACAAGGCGAAACCAAGTAAGATCGTTCGCTATTGTTGTAGTTGCCGTTCGGGTTAGTGACCCAGGCCGCCGTGCCGCTGACGGCGGAGTTGATGATGTTGCCGCTGGGGGTGCCATAGGCCCAACTAGCCTGGCCTACGCCATCACGCTCTACCGTCCAGCCGCCGCTCCAAGCTTCAAAATCATCGTAGTAGGGGTATTCATCGATGAAAGGGATACTCACGATCAACAAGCTAGTGGTGTCATTGGCCAGAACACTATCGCCCTCCATCTCGGTCCACACCTGAAGCAAGTACTCGCCGGGGTCAGACAGGTCAACCCTCACGTCAAACTCGGTCACTCTGGTGCTGTCGGTACCAATAACACCAGTGAAGAAGCCATCGATAGGCTGATTGACGCCGCCGGAGTTGCCATTGAGGCTAAAGTTGAAAGGGATGAGCGACTGAGGTAAGCCGCCGAAGTTGGAGATGGCCAGGGAGATGGCTTCAAAGGCGCCAAGCCCACAACCAGTAACGGGCGAGAGGATAGCTGTGACACCTACATCGATGGCAAACAAGGTCTCGAAGCGATAAGGCCCGACGGTGACGCTAGTATCTCCATTGGAGCATAGCGCTGTGATATAATACTCATACTCGGTTTTTTCCTCCAGGTTGAACAGGCGGGTCGTCGCACCGCTGACGATTTTCACCAGGGCGGTGTCGGGGTCGAAACCGGCCAGGCCGTATTCGATGGCGAATTGCCCCATCGGGTCGGAGGGGATCCAGCTAATATCGGCAGTGTAGGCCCTAATCCTTTCGGTCGTAACGGAGCTAGCTGGTACCGCCGGACAACTCGGGCAGGAGGTCGTGCCGGTGAAGACCGTGCCCTGCTGCGGGGCGAGCCCTCCTTGCCCGTCTTGAAAGACCAGCAAACCGTCCGCATCGTAGAGGGCATAAGAGACCTCGGTTGGGAAGTTGCCCGCTACATAGGACAGCACAAGTGAGCTCCCGCCCATAGTCGGGATGCTGACTTCCTGATAGGAGGGGTTGGCAAAATCGAGGGTATAAGTGGTAGCATTACCATTGATGGTAATGGTGAGCTCGCCTCCGTTCCAGCCGTCCCCAAAATCGTCTTCCATAATGAGGGTGTACTCACAGACAAGCTGGGCAGTGGCTGCTGTGTTTAGAAGGAGCGCAAAGAGCAAAGGTAAAAGTGTAAAACTCCACTTCATAAGAGATTTTTTTAGTGTCATTTGTATTTCATTCAAGTATGTTGAAGCTGATAGTTGCTGCTTGCCCATGGGCGCTGCTCGTTTAAAGCAGCTTTTTTACCGGGAACACAATCAGCCCTCCTTAAACGGCTTAAAATTAGTCAAAAAATTGATAATGCGGTTTTCTTTGGCGGCAATGGGTAGAGATTCGTCATTAAAGTTACAAATTCCGTAAACCTTTTACCGGGCTTTTTGTTAGAGCCTAATTGTTAAAGATAGCATTTATTGTCAAAATCGCATAGCGTAAATAATTGGTACAAAACCTATTGCAAGTGGCGGTGTATTCCATAAAAGACCTCGAGAAGCTTTCCGGCATAAAAGCCCACACGCTCCGCATTTGGGAGCAGCGATATGGCATTATCGAGCCGCGCCGTACCAAGACCAATATCCGCTATTATCTGGACGAAGACCTGAAGTTCATCCTCAATGTGGCCCTGCTCAACAAGAATGGCATTAAGATATCCAAAATTGCCACGATGGGCAAAGATGAGATCGCCGAAAAGGTGGCGGCTATCTCTGAAGTCAACTTTGAGTATGCTACACAGTTGGACGCCCTGACGATCTCAATGATCGAGATGGACGAATACAAGTTCGACCGCATCGTGAGCACCAATATCCATCAGCTGGGGTTCGAACGCACCATGCTTGAAATCATCTACCCTTTCCTGGATAAGCTCAGCATCCTCTGGCTTACGGGCTCCATCAACCCGGTACAGGAGAACTTCATCAGCTATCAGATCCGCCAAAAAATTATCGCCGCCATCGACAAGGAGCCGTTGGTCAATAACCCAAAGGACCCTAAATTCCTGGTTTATTTGCCCGAAGGGGAAAAGCAGGAGCTCAGCTTGCTGTTCATGCATTATCTATTGAAAGCCCGCCGCAACCGGGTCATTTACATCGGGCAAGATATCACCCTGCCCGACCTGCGTGATGCCTGCAATATCCACCACCCGGATTATATCTTCACCATGATTACGGAAACCTTCGCCCGGGAATCTGTACAGCAGTACATCGACCGCCTGGCAGCCAGCTTTAAAGACGCTCAGGTGCTGTTGTCGGGCTATCAGGTAGTAGCTCAAAAAGTCAACCTCCCACAAAATTTTTCTATCTTGCCTAGCCTGGACCATTTGCTGCAATTCCTGGACAAGCTGAAGTCCTTCTCTGCCAGAGCTTCCCAAAGTTTAAGTACTGCCGAGCGCCATTAAAAAATGCTTCTTCGCTTGTTTTCCCCGGCATGGCCCTATCTTTGCGCTTTTAAACGTCAGCAGGCAGGCCGGCCACAATCAAAATGAAGCCAAAAGTGAAGAAGCATCTCGTCAATTTTCTCAAATTTTTGCTCTTTTTAGGGCTGGGGGTTGGGATACTTTATGCGGTGTACCGCCAGCAAAACATTGCCTACCAGGAGGAATGCGCCCTAAAGGGCATCAGCCTGGAAGAATGCAGCCTATTACATAAGGTCATCACCGATTTCCAGGGGGCTAATTACTGGTGGATATTATTGATGATCATCGCTTTCATCATCAGCAACATCAGCCGATCTATCCGCTGGAACATGCTCATAAAGCCACTGGGCTATTCACCACGCCTGCTTAATTCCTTCCTGACTACCGTGCTGGGCTACTTTGCCAATTTAGGCCTGCCCCGCATGGGGGAAATCGTACGTGGGGCTACGCTGGCCAGATATGAAAAAATCCCAGTGGAAAAGGTGATGGGGACCATCGTGGTGGACCGGGTTTTCGACGTGATAAGCATCCTCATCATCAGTGGGCTGGCATTCTTGCTGCAGTTTGAGACCATCTGGTCGTTTGCCCGGCAATACGTTTCCCTGGGCGAGCGCTGGCAAAGTTCTGGCCTGTTGTTATTGTCTCTGGCGCTGGCTGGCTTGCTCGGCTTGTTCGTATTGTGGCTGTTGCGCCGACAGATTGCTCAGCTCCGTTTTTATCGCCGAGTTGTGGAGATAGCCCGGGGTTTTTGGGAAGGCATTAAGACCGTGCGCCGCCTGGATCGCCCCGGGCTGTTTTTATTGCATAGCATCAATATCTGGTTGATGTACTACTTCATGACCTACCTCTGTTTTTTCGCCTTCGAGCCTACTTCCGGGCTTTCACCCATGGCAGCGCTGGTGGTTTTTGTGTTTGGGGGCTGGGGGGTTGTCATCCCTTCGCCCGGAGGTATGGGCACCTACCACTTCCTGGCTCAAACGGCACTGGTCATGTATGGCGTCAGCGGCGAGGATGGCTTCTCTTGGGCAAATATTTCGTTTTTCTCCGTACAGCTGGGTTGCAACGTACTGATTGGTATTTTCTCGCTGATATTCCTGCCAGCATTTAACCGGCATTATACCCCGGCGGTAAACAGTTGAGTGCTACTCCTTTGCCATACCAATAATTGCATCATACAGACACTAATTAGGCGCCGATAGCCATCGCCCATACAGCCAGGAAATGAGCGGTGCTGCCACCGATGACGAAGAGGTGCCAGATTGCGTGGTGGTAAGGGATGCGCCGCCACACGTAAAAAACGATGCCGATGGTATAGGATAAGCCGCCAAACACCACGCCGTTGAGCGTCAGCGGAGGCATCTGCTCCATCATGGCCGGTATGGTCAGCACGCCCATCCAGCCCATCGCCAGGTAGGCGGCTAGGGATAGCCACTCCCAACGGCCGAAAAAAAACAGCTTGTACAATAGCCCCAGGCCAACCATCGACCAAAGCAGGTAGAGGTAGTACTGGCTGGCACCACCCAAGGGATAATACACCAAAAAAGGCGTATGCGTACCAGCGATGAGGAAGTAAATACTGATGTGGTCGGCTACGTGGCAGAGGTATTTGATGCGTGGTGCCCGCACGCTATGATAGAGGGTGGAAATGCCATATACCAGGAGTAGCGACAGGCTGTAGGCCAGCAAGCTGTACCATTGCGCAGC
This sequence comes from uncultured Phaeodactylibacter sp., assembly GCA_964432875.1. Lineage (GTDB taxonomy): Bacteria > Bacteroidota > Bacteroidia > Chitinophagales > Saprospiraceae > JACJYE01. Next base: position 80,364 of record CAYSPJ010000004.1, read on the forward strand.
GCTCGCTTTGTCGCCTGCATAGTATAGCAATAAGGGGACGGCGACCATGCTAAGCGCCAGGCCCAGCGCGTGAGTTAAGGCATTGGCTCGCTCTTCGCGTAAAGCGGTAACAGGAAGTGCATGAGTGCTTGGATGAGGCATGAGTTGAGTGCTTATATGGATCAATAGCGCCTGTTTTTAAAAACGAAAGCAGCGATCAAATGTTGCTACAATATAGCCCGAGCAAAAGGGAGTAGCCAAGCCGGATAATAATCCTTATCTTTGCTCTTGCATCAAAACGATACTATGTCCGGCCTGGGTAAAATTTACCGGGCGATGCAGGAGGCAAAACAAAAGCAAGAAGCCCGTTTTGCTATCCTCGTTGACCCCGATAAAGCAAGTGACAATCAACTCGCAGCAGTGGCTGAGGGTAGCGCGGCAGCCGGCGCCGACTTCATCTTTGTTGGTGGCAGCCTCGTCATGGCGGAACGCATGGGCTACTGCCTCAACTTTTTACGCCAATCCTGTAGCTTGCCGCTGGTGATTTTTCCCGGCAGCCCACTCCAGATCCACCATAGCGCCGACGCCTTGCTGTTCCTTTCCCTCCTTTCCGGCCGCAATCCGGAATTGCTCATCGGGCAGCAAGTCATCAGTGCGCCTTATTTACACCGCAGCCCGCTAGAGGTCATCGGCACCGGGTATTTGCTCATCGATGGTGGGGTGCCCACTACGGTTTCCTATATGAGCCATACCAACCCGATACCCGCTGATAAACCCGACATCGCCCTGGCTACTGCCCTGGCCGGCGAAATGCTGGGCATGCGTATTATCTACCTGGACGCTGGCAGCGGTGCGCGCCAGCCAGTTTCCGAGGCTATGATCAGCAGGCTTAGCCAGGAGCTTGCCTCGCCACTAATCGTTGGTGGTGGTATCCGGACGCCGGCTCTGGCTCAGGCCGCCGCCCGGGCTGGTGCCAATGTAATCGTCGCTGGGAATGCCATCGAACAAGATAGTGGCTTGCTGGCAGAAATGGCGGCAGCGGTAAAAGAAGCCTGATGTTAGATATATGTGCATACAGGGAATTTTTGGATAGGCGGCAAGGTTGTATCAGCTTTATCGCTTGTAAAAACTTAACCGTTCTTTGACAATTGGTGTGGGCTGGCTGCTGACGACAAGGCACACCAATTGTCAAAGAACTAACTTAACAAGGCATTGGAAACAGGAATTGTCATAAAATCGACCGGCAGTTGGTATCAGGTCATGCTGAAAAGTGGGGAGGTGGTCAGCAGCCGCATTATCGGTAAATTCCGCCTTCACGGCAGGCGCATTACCAACCCCGTAGCAGTAGGAGATGAGGTGGAGCTGGAAATAGACCCCCAAGAACAAATCGGCACCATCAAAACGATACTGCCGCGGCGCAACTATGTAGTGCGCCAATCGCCGCGCCGCAAACACGACCTGCATCTGCTGGCCAGCAACATCAGCCAGGCGCTCGTCATCGTCACTATTGTTGAGCCCAACCTCAAACAAGGCTTCATCGACCGCTTCCTGCTCATGACTGAGCCGTATGAAATCCCGACGGTCATCGCCTTCAATAAAGCGGATTTGTACGGCGAAGAGGAAATGGCTATCTTTGCCTTCCTGAGGGATATCTACGTAGAAATCGGCTATACGGTGTTGTTGGTATCGGCTACGGCCGGGCAAGGGCTGGAAGAGCTAAGGGAACTGCTGCGCGATCAAACCACTCTCATCGCCGGCCAGTCTGGCGTAGGCAAATCGACGCTGGTCAACGCTATACAGCCACAATTGGAGTTGCGCACCGGCGAAATCAGCGACTATTCCGGCAAGGGCCAGCATACCACTACCTTTGCCGAGATGCACGCGCTCGATTTTGGTGGTAGCATCATCGATACGCCAGGAATCAAGACGCTTTCGTTCAACCACCTGGAGCCGATGGATGTGGCGCACAATTTCCGCGAATTTTTTAAGTATTCCGAACAGTGCAAGTTCGGCGGCAATTGCCTGCATCGCAACGAGCCGGGCTGTGCCGTCAAACAAGCGGTGGAAGCCGAAGAAATCAGCGATCTGCGCTACATGAATTACCTGGCTCTGTTGGAAGAAATCGAAACCCAAAATTATTGGGAAAGGCATAGCAGCGATTTTTAGAGGTGGGCTCAAAAGGCAACAATTAAATGCTAACAGCGAAATTTTGATTATCGGCAGGAAGTCGGCTAGGTTTTGAAGAATCATGCAGCCTTTTTCGATTTGACAAACTTTTCACTTTTTACTTTTTTAGAGACAACTCGAACACAAATTCAATTAAGTAAAACGATGGGGTATAAGAGCCGCAAAACAGGATACAAAAGCAGGCGCGAGCGCTTTCAGCATACGGTGCGCAACACTCGGATCATTGTAATTTTCCTGGCACTGGGTATGTGTGTATGGGCCTTCCGCAACCGCCTGGATATCTGGTCTTGGGTCAAGACCTATGTGTATTAATGCCTAGCTGTACGCGCCTAAATGCCTGATTGATTCGCTATAATAACTGATGCGATGAGTAAAACAAAACAAAAAACCACCCGCCGTAAAGCTAGTGCGCCCCCTTCGGCAACAATCAGCAAAAAGGCTATGCTGCTGTCCCTGACCGGGCTAATGCTGGTTATTTTCCTGGCCTATTCGCCAGTCTTGAAAACGGATTTCATCAACTATGATGATGATATCTACATCACCGAAAACCCCTTGATCCAAAACTTGAATGCCGCAAACCTCCGGCTGCTTTTTACGGATTATTACTACAACCAATACTCGCCAATAGCGATGGTGCTGATGGCGGTGCAGTTCAAAGTATTGGGGGGCAGCCCTGCTGCGCTTAAATTCATCAGCATCCTGTTGCACTTGGCTAATACCTGGTTAGTTTTCCTGTTCATCAGGCTATTATTCAAGCGGTTTGACTACGCCATTATCACCGCGGGCCTTTTTGGGCTGCATGCCTTGCAAGTCGAGTCAGTAGCTTGGTTGACCGCGTCGATGAAAATTGGTGCGTATTCGCTTTTTTTCTTGGGGTCCTTGCTGGCCTATCTGTACTATCTGCAAAAGAAAAACACCGGGCTGCTCATCTTGTCGGTTTTTCTGTTCCTGCTTTCCTGTTTCTCCAAAGAGCAAGCCATTGCCCTGGCGCCAGTGCTGCTAGCCATTGATTACCTCAAGGGGCGCCAGTTGCTAAGCCGGGCGGTACTGTTAGAAAAAGCGCCTTTTTTCCTCATCGCGCTGGTTTTTGGCTTCATCACGCTTTCCGTGAAGGAGGATATGCAAAGCGCGCAGATGGTGGTGTATTACAGCGCCTGGGAGCGGCTGGTTTTCGCCTCCTTTGCATTTGCCAGCTACCTGGTCAAATTGGTGCTACCACTTAATTTGTCGGCTTTTTACACCTACCCGCTCAAAGGTGCCATCCCGGCTCATTATTTCTTTACCCCGATAGTAGCCGCCGCCGTGCTCTATGCCTTGTACTACGCCTGGAAAAAGGATCAGCGGATTATCGCCTTCGGCATCCTGTTCTTCCTGATCAATATCTTCCTGACCATCCTGTCGCAGGTCATGTCGGTACGCGAAGTGCTGATGGCCGACCGCTACGTTTACCTGCCGTCCATCGGCTTCTTCCTCCTGGCTGCTTACGGCATTGGCCAGCTTTCCAAACGCTGGCCTGAGCTGCAAAAAATCGCCTGGGGTAGCCTGGCGATTTATGGGCTGGTACTGGCATCCCTCACTTACCAGCGCGCCCAGGTTTGGGAAAATTCCATTACCCTTTTTTCCGATGCCATTGAAAAAGGGCAGGAGGAACAGGGTAAATACAACCCCTTTCTGGCGCTGGCCTACAACAATCGCGGCATCGCCCGTAAGAATGCCGGCGATATCCAGGGTGCACTGGCTGATTACAGCCAAGCGATCGCCTCCAACGCCAACTATGCCAGGGCTTACCTCAACCGGGCCAATGTCGCCTTTAGCGCCGGGCAGTTCGAGGAGTCTTTGAAAGACTACAATCTGTCACTACAACTGGATAGCACCCAGGCGCAGGCCTATTCCAGCCGCGGCAGCGCCTTGGCCAGCCTCAACCGGCTCAATCCGGCCCTTGAGGATTTCAACCGCGCCATCGCCTTGGACCCCAACTTCGCCGATGCGGTTGCCAACCGAGCCCTGACATACTACACCCTGCGCCAATACGCCCTGGCGCTGCCCGATATCGACCACTACCTAAGCCTGCAGCCTGGTGCTGCCGACATGGTCAACATGAAGGCGCTCAGCTTGCTGGAGCTGAACCGCCTGCCTGAAGCGGAAGAGGCTTTCAACCGCGCTATCCAACTGGCCCCCAATGATGGCTCTCTTTACCTCAACCGTTCGATTTTTTACAATCGCACAGGGCGTAAGGCTCAAGCTTTGCAGGACGCCCAGCGTGCCCAGGCGCTCGGCATCGCCGTTGACCCGCAGTACCTGCAAAGCTTGAACTAATGGTGGAAGCTGCGTTCCTCAACATCGCTCCTGAAGTACAGGCTGCCCTGGATGACGGCCGACCAGTAGTCGCCCTGGAATCTACCATCATTACGCACGGCATGCCTTATCCTCGAAATGTGGAAACCGCGCTCCAGGTAGAGGCGCAGCTGCATGCGTGCGGTGCGGTGCCGGCTACCATTGCTATCCTTCAGGGGAAGCTCATAATAGGGCTCAGTACCCTCGAAATCGAACAGCTCGGCCAATTGGGGCCCCGGGCGGAAAAAGCCAGCCGGCGCGACCTGCCCGTGCTTTTATCTCAGGGCAAAGCCGGCGCCACAACCGTAGCCGCCACCATGATTGCCGCCGAGCGGGCGGGCATCCGGGTGTTTGCCACTGGCGGCATCGGCGGTGTGCATCGCAAAGCAGCCCAAACCATGGATATTTCAGCAGATTTGCAGGAGCTGGCCAGAACCAGCGTCGCCGTAGTCTGCGCCGGTGCCAAAGCTATCCTCGACCTGGAGCTGACCCTGGAATATCTGGAGACTTTTGGCATACCTGTATTGGGCTACCAAACTGATGAATTCCCGGCTTTCTATACCCGCCGCAGCGGCCTTCCCGTTAATTTTCGACTGGATTCGCCCAGGGATATCGCCAGCGCCATGCAAGCCAAGTGGGGCTTGGGGCTGGAGGGTGGCCTGCTTATTGCCAACCCCATCCCCGAAGCCTACGCCTTGCCGCCCGAGCTGATTGAGCAGGCCATCGCGCAAGCACTGGCCGCCGCGGAGGCACGAGGGGTCAAAGGCAAGGCCATCACCCCCTTCTTGCTGGCCAAAGTAGAAGAACTGACCGGAGGCAAAAGCTTGGAAGCCAATATCCAACTGGTATTGAATAATGCCCGCCTCGCGGCGGCGGTAGCGAGGGAGTTTGTGCGGGGCGAGAGTGTAGTTGGGAACAGGCCTCAATAGCAAACTCCACCTTGCCTGCTAAAAAACGGGAGATTGGAAGGTGGTTAGCGCTAAATATGGGTTAAAAACACGCTCACCCCTCCGCATATTTCCTGAAATTGTCCATAATAGTCTGCCATCCGGCTTGCTGCAGGTCGAGCGGGTGGGTGTTTTCGGCTTCGAACACTTGGGTGATTTCCGTTTGGTCTCCGTTCGTAGCAAACCGGATTTCCACCTTCCGGCCATCGTCGAGGGTATAGGCGATGTGCTCGTTGGCCACCACCTCATCGTAAGTGCCTTTGAAGTCGAAGCTGAAGCTGTCATCTTTGGCGGCCATGGTAAAGCAGAAAGTGCCGCCGGGGCGCAAATCGTTTTCAACCTTAGGGCAGTGCCAATCTTCGCTGGCATGGTTCCAGCGCATGACGTGTTCGGGCTCCGTCCAGAGCGGCCAAACTTGCTCGGCCGGGGCATCAACGGTGGTTTTGACGGTGAGGTGGGCCTTCTCCGGCATCTGTTCCAACTTATCGATTTCGATTTTTTTCATCCGCAACAGGGCCGCCATGGCCGTTTGGGCGCGCGCCGGGTCGGGGTCGGCGAGGAGCTTGGGCAAGGCTTCAGGTACGATTTGCCACGATACCCCAAATGGGTCTTTCAGCCAGCCGCACTGGCTTTCTTCGCCACCCTGAGCGGTGAGATTTTCCCAAAAGTAATCGACCTCGGCCTGGTCTTGACAGTCCACGACAAACGAGACGGCCTCATTGAAGGTGAAATCTTGGTCCATTGGGTTGTCCATGACCATAAAAGTCTCGCCGAGCAGTCGAAATTGGGCGTGTTTCACCATGCCTGGTTTGCCTGCCTCCCCTTCGACATAGTGCAAGATGCCATCCACTGCTGAGGGCTGGAACACCTCGGTATAAAACCGTAGAGCAGCCTCGGCCCTGCCCGCCTGCGGACCCGTGAACAGCAGAGATGGGGAGAACTTCTTCCCGCCAGTCTCTTTTTTATCGCCCAGGCTAATCTGCCAAGTCATACCGTAGCGGTCCTGTATCCAGCCGTATTTGGCGCTCCATTCGTACTTGTCGAGCGGCATGAGCACCGCGCCGCCTTCCGCCAAAGCCTGCCATACGGCATCGGTCTCCGCTTCCGTGGAGCACATCACGAATAAAGAAATGGAGGGGTTAATCTGGAAGTGAGGCCCGCCGTTCAAGGCTGAAAACTGCTGCCCGCCGAGCGAAAAGTGGACGAGCACCGTCGTATCGCCATGGCGCAGCGCGCCGGTGATTTCCGAATCGGGGAAGAGGGATACGTAGAAATCAGCCGCTTCTTCGGCTTGCTGGTCGAACCAGAGGCAGGGGGTGATTTTTTGTTTGTTTGCCATAGTCTAATGTGTTAGGTCAGGTGATTGAAATCTCGGCATCAGTTGCCTCAGGGTTTTTCTGCGCAATTAATCATCCAATTGATGCCAAATTTATCGATGCAGCTGCCAAAATAATCGCCCCAGAACATATCCTGCAGCGGCATCGTCACGGTGCCTCCTGCTGAGAGCGCCTCAAATAAACGGCGGGTTTCGGCCCGGGTATCCGTCTCGAGGTTGATGTTTACGCTGTTGCCGAAAATGACCTTGAACCCCATCGATTCTGGTGCATCCGACCCCATGAGGACATGAGCGCCACCGAGGATGGGTAGAGCCATATGCAACACAAGCTGCTGGTCGGCTTCAGGCATGGGGGGCATCCCCTCCTGCGGCGGCATATCGCCGAAGCGGTTAATGTCGCCCTCAAACTCGCCCCCGAAAACTGATTTGTAAAAATGGAAAGCTTCTTCTGTCTGGCGAGGGAAGTTAAGGTAGGTGCTGACTTTTGCCATGATTTGATTTTTTTGACGATGAAAAATGTTTTAAATGTTGGTCGATGCAAATATACAGTGTTTTTTAAAACAAAAAGTATTGTATTTGCGACAGAATCGTGGGGTAAATGCGACAAATTTGTTTTATTTTTGCCTACATGAAGCAAATCGCCATACTCGTGCCTGAAACGGCGGTAGTAGAAGCCGTTGCCGATCCTCGATACATGTTCTCGGCGGTCAATGGATTTTTGATTAATGAGGGCAAGCCGCCGCTGTTCCATCTGCAGTTGGTGGGTATGACCCCCGAAGTCCGCTTGGGCGGGGGGGCGTTTAGTATCCATGCCGATGCCACCTTGGAGAACGCCCAGCAGCCTGATTTGGTCATCATCCCGGCGGTGAGCGGTGACCTGGACGCTGCCATCGCCACCAATCGGCCTTTGTATCCCTGGATATTGGCGCAGTACAATCGGGGCGCGGAAGTGGCGAGCCTATGCTTGGGGGCTTTCTTGTTGGCTGCTACGGGCTTGCTTGATGGGAAATCTTGCTCCACGCACTGGTTATTTGCCGGGGAGTTCCGCCGTCGTTTCCCCAAGGTGGAATTGGCAGAGCAGAAGATCATTTGCGAGCACAAAGGCATTTATTCGAGCGGCGGGGCCAATTCATATTGGAATCTCCTGTTGCATCTCGTCGAGAAATATACCAGCCGTGAGATGGCCATACTGGCCTCTAAGTTTTTTGTACTTGATATTGCTCGGCATAGCCAATCCCCCTTCACCATCTTTAGGGGGCAAAGGCACCATGGTGACCCCGAGATTTTGCAGGCGCAGGATTTTCTGGAGGAGCACTTCCCGGAAAAAATCACGGTGGATGAGCTGGCAGGACACTTCAACCTCGGGAGACGCACCTTTGAGCGGCGTTTCAAAAAAGCCACGCGCAACTCTCCAGCAGAATACTTACAAAGAGTGCGTATCGAAGCGGCTAAAAAACATTTAGAGATTAGCCGTACAACGGTGAATGAAGTGATGTTTGAGGTGGGGTACTCCGACGCGAAAGCCTTCCGGGATGCTTTCAAAAAGACAACAGGGGTTTCTCCGGCCGATTACCGCGGGCGGTATGGGCAACTCTGAGGCGAAAACTGCTTTCCCTATGATGGCGAGCTACTAACCACCGCGACAAGCTGATTGGCATGATTCCCTACATTCTCATCTTCCTCGGCGGCGGCATCGGCAGCATCTGCCGTTATGGCATCGCCCAGCTGTTGGATGGGCAGCGGCCGCTTTTCCCCCTGGCAACCCTATTGGCCAATTTGGCGAGCTGCATCATCCTCGGGTTTTTGGTGGGCCTCAGTTTGCGCGGGCTAATGTCGGATAACTACAAGCTTTTCCTTATGGCTGGCTTTTGCGGTGGGTTCAGCACCTTCTCTACTTTCAGTAACGAAACCTTTAGCCTGTTGGAATCCGGGCATACGGGCCTGGCCCTGCTCAATGTCGGCGGCAGCCTGCTCTTGTGCCTGGTTGGTATATTTTTAGGAATTAAGCTGGGCTTGTGGTGGGGTAAATAACACAAAAAAGCTATTTTCGGGCTTTGTACCTTACCCTAACCAACTTATTTATGCAACTGACACACGAAATACTCGACCGCCTCAACCAACTCGAGCAGAAATACGCCGTGATGGGCCAAGATATGCTCTCCTACCTGGACGGCCTGCTCTATGCTGATTACCTCACCTATTGGGAGTACATCAATCTAGATACCCTGCTCAGCCTGCAAAAGCCTGAGACGCCTTTCCCCGATGAGAATATTTTTATCCTGTATCACCAAATCACGGAGTTGTACTTCAAGCTCGCCATCCTGGCCATGGAGCAGCTGATCAAGGAGGAAACCCCTAAGCTGGATTTCTTCAAGCGGCAAGTCACTCGGCTCAACAGCTATTTTGAGCATCTCATCCATTCCTTCGATATCATGGAGCATGGCATGGACCGGGACGAGTTCCTCAAGTTTCGCATGAGCCTGTTGCCCGCCAGCGGCTTCCAGTCGGCCCAGTACCGCCGCATCGAAATCATGAGCGCTGATCTTTACCGCCTGGTACACCATAGCAAGCGGGATAAGTTGCAAGCTGACCTGCCGGTGAAGGAGCTATACGAGCACCTCTATTGGAAGTCGGGTGCCACAGAACTGGCCACGGGTAAAAAGACGTTGACGCTGCGGCAATTCGAGCAAAAGTACGCCCGTGAGTTCTTGCAGCTGAGCGAGGAGATGCGGGAAAAGAACCTCTGGCAGTTGTACTTGAAGCTCAGCCCCGCCGATCAGGAAGACGAGGGGCTGCGGCAACTGATGCGGGAATACGACTTTAATGCCAACGTGCGATGGCCTTTATCGCACATGCGCTCGGCCATCCGCTACCTCGATGCCAAGCCTGAGGTGATCAAAGCCACTGGTGGTACCAATTGGCAGGAGTATTTGCCGCCCCGGCATCAGCGCGTCATCTTCTTCCCGGCCTTGTGGGCGGCAGAGGATATGGAGAAATGGGGCCGGAGGGTCAAGTTTGGGGAAGCAGCAAAGTGATGGCTGTACCCGTGGTGTGGATTAGGCGAGGGGTTGGAAAATAATATTGTCCGAATCGAGCCGACTGAGCTCCAGATAAGCTTCGATATCCGGGCAGGCGCACAGGCTGCCCGTAGCCGTAATAGAAAAGGCTTGCCAGCCAAAACTTGCCAGTATAGTTGTTGCTTTACGGTAAGTATCCGTTTCGCGCCCGGCCAGGTATTCCATGGCGACTGCTGCCGGCGGGCGGCGCTCCAGCCATTCGCTCAGGCCTTCAATCACCAAGTCTTCGGCACCTTCCACATCGATTTTGATGAAAGCAGGGGACAAGCGATAGGTTTCTAACACCTGATCCATGCGATAGGCTAGAGTTGGGATGGCCTTGGGCTTCATCCCCCTCAAATAGGGCTCATCTTCTAGTGGGCTGCTCTGTAAAGTGTTGAACTCGGAATAAAGCAGGGGGAATTCCATAAAAATCAACTCGCCTTCCGTTTTGCTGGCAGCCGCGCGCAAGCCTTGGATATTGTCAGCGGTTTTGAGGTTTTTTTCCAAAACCGCAAAAGTGGCGGGAGAGGCTTCTACTGCCAGTACCCGGCCTTGGGGGCCAACTAGCTGGGCGCAGAGCAAGCTATAAAAACCAAAGTGCGCGCCGATGTCCAGCACCTCGCTGCCAGTTGCCAGGTTCTTGACCAGGTAACGAGCCAGGCGTATTTCCGAATCGTGGGTCTTGGCCCCCAGCAGGAAGATGTCGAGCCCGGCTGGTAGGGCTACCTGCATAGGCCGCCCAAAAAAGGTAGGTGCTTGCCGATGACAGGGCTGCCCGCTAAGGGGGTAGAGTACTTTAGCACAAACCATGCCTACCAAATAGCGCCAAGGGGCATAAGCCAGGCGCTGTAAGTGGTTGCCACGGGCGGCGGCTTCAACGGCAGCCAGGCGCTTCAGGTAATCGTGCCGGACGGAGTACTCCAAGGCGGTCAGGTTTTAATTTGTTCAGACCTTTTTAGATCCAGATTGACCAGTAAGGCCAGGCTGATGAAGAAAAAGGAACCGACTTTATCTGTTTCAATCAAGTCGTTAATAATGCATAGCGATAGGATGACAATCAATGCCAGCATCGCCATCATGGCGATGTGCTTGTCTTTTTCACCCAGGGCGCGGTGGTATATAGCTTCGCCGCGCAGCAAGGCATAGCCGCACAAAATCAGGAAGAAAATCAGGCCGGGCAGACCCTGTTCCACCAGGGTCATGAGGTAATAGCTGTGTATCCCGGACTGATCGGGGTTGTTGCTCACGTATGTTTTGAAGCTGGTGATGGTATAGGGGCGGTAAAAATTGTAAAAATTGCCCGGGCCGAAGCCGAAAACCGGGCGGGCTTCAGCCATTTGGAAGCCCGCCATCCAGCGGTAGAGGCGCTCCATCGTGGAAATATCTTCCATTTTGGAAGTGGCGGCGATGAGGTTGTTGAAATCCTGGTGGGTGATGGTCGTTTCGTAATTGGGGGCATAGTCCAAAAAACGGTTGTCTTGCGCCAGATAGGCTATCAAACTTCCTGCCCCGATGGCAGCTATCACCAGGGCATAGCGCACTACCCGCCATTTGATGATGAAATACGCCCCGATAGCAATAAATACCGCCAGGTATGCCGCCCGGGTATAAGAGAGCTGGATGGCGACTAGCAGCACGGGCAGGCTGGCAGTAAGGGCTAGCCGAGGCCAGCTGTTGGGGCGATACCACTTGCGCAAGTACCAGGCAAAAGGCAAAAACAAGGCGATAATCGAAGCGTAGGCTACGTGGTTGCGATAAAAGGGGTGCATCACCCGGAAAACATCGGCAAAGGAAAAACCGTAAGCGGCATGCCGCACAATGGTTACGACAACGGTAAACATCAGGGGGATAAAAGCGGCCCAGAATAAAGTGCGCAGGCCCTTTTCCCCTTCGACCATGCGGCTGGCCAGGAAATAAAAAACGGCCACATACCAGATCTTCGCCAGCAAAAACTTTACGGACACGACGACTTCCTGAGAGGTAATTGCTACAACGGCAATCCAGGCCAGATGGAAGAGCAAGATCAAGCTGATCGGGTGGCGGAGGAACCGGCCATCCAGCTCTTTGAAATGCCGGATAGTATAAATAGCGCCAACTATCATCAGCCCAACCATGAGCGGCTCGTCGGGCAGGTCAATGGCGAAGCCGTTGGGCAGAAAGATTTCAGTGGACAGCGGGATGGACGCGATCAATAAGAAAAAGACCAGGCGGAAATCCACGATCGTCACATAAGCCAGCAACAAAAAGGCCGGGATGCCTGCCAGAAAGTACCATTCAGTAGCAACTGCGGCGAATAGGCACAACAACAGGACACCCGCAAAGACGCGGAAGAAGGCATGCGGCATGCTTGCTCCGTCCCCCCAAAGCTGTTGCAGCTTACTTTGCATGGTAAACCTCCCGCCAGTCCACATCCTGATAGGTATCAAAGAGTAAAACGGCCAGCACGCTGAAGAAGAAAGCGAGGGCGCCTGCCGCCAGTACGATGATGCTGCGCTTGGGGCGCGATTTGATTACGGGTACCTGGGCTTCTTCCACGATTACAATCGCCGGTATGTCGGAGGTGTATATAGCCAGGGTTTGTTTGAGCCTTTCCTTATCCTCGCTCAATGCTTGATTGGCTTCGATAAATTGGCGCTCAAAGATGCCAAACTTGCCCAGCCCTTCGTTTAGGTTCTCCATTTTGGAGGATAGCACTTTAAATTCTTCTTGCAAACCGGCTACATTAGCCTGCAGCATTTTGATGGTGTCCTTAGCGATTCCCGGCGTATTTTTCAAGGCTTCCAGCCTGGCTTGATTGCGGATCAAGTTACCCTCCGTTTCAGAAACCTGGCTGGGCAAAGACTCCGTTTGCCCTAAGATATTGAAGATGCCATACTCGCGCCGCAGATGAGACAAGCTATCGCTAAGGATTGTCAGGCTGGCTTCTTTGGCATTGATATTTTCCTGATAAGAACGGATGGTCTTTTCCAAACCCTCCCGGATTAATTGCTGGGCGACGGCTTCGATTTTTTCGCGGGCGCCTGTTGCCATCCGGGCGGCAAGCTCCTTGTCCTTGTCTTCGACCGATAACTCGATAGCATCGCGCTTGGTTTTGGTCACTTCGTACAGGCTAGAGAATTTTTGGCGCACCTTAAAGGCCGCCTTCGGCGAACCGGGCTTAATTTTATAATGCTCGTAAAGCCCAAAAGAATCTACCATGAAATTGGCAAGGTCGGTTGAGCTGGCGATGGTGAGGATGCGGTCAATGTCGTTTTCGTTGCCGTAGTATTCGGTGCGCAGTTGGCCTTTGCCATAGAGTGCTTCCGGCTTGGCCTGGTCGGGGCTCACGGCCAGAAAAGTCGTTGCCGACTGGTAATAATTAGGCAGGAAAAGGCTGGCTATTGCTGTACCGACAACTGCAGCGGCGCATACAAAAAAGATTTGCTTTTTCCATTTGAAAAGCGTCTTGAGTACTTCGAGGAGGTTATGCTTGGGCTTCATTGATCCTGGTCATAAACGTTATAAGTTGCGAAAAGCCTGGCGGAGGCCCGCTCAGTTTTTTATAAGCAAGCGCAAAAATAAGAAAAACGGCGGCTATCACAGGAAATTTCGTCGAAGATAGCAGGCATCGCCCTTCAACGCAGCAGCGCGCAAAGAATATTGGCTGTTCACCAATTGATGGCCAACTTAATGATATTTACAGCTGCCCCCTCGATTTTAAAGGTGAGATATCATCCTTTTCCCTTTGCTGCCAACCCCTGCTCCCGCAGCCCGCGCAGGCTGATTAAGCCAAAGGGGAAAGCCAGCAGGCCGCCAGCCGCCAAAGTCAACAGGAAACGCCACAGCCACGGGAAGGAGGCATGGCTATAGAGGAGCCAGGCTGTGCCTCCTAAGAAGGCCGCAAAGCCCAGCAGCCGGCCGATCATCCCATACGCCGCAGGAAGCCGGAGCTTATACCTGGCCAGGCTGGCCTCCCCCAGGAAAACAGCAAATTGTGTGATGCAGGTCGCTATTGCCGCGCCTTCCGCCTTCATGCCAGGTATGAGCAGCAGGTTTAACCCTACATTCAGCAGCAGGCTGAGGGCAAAGAGGTAGTTTAGTTCTCGTAGATTGCCATTGGCTACCAGTAGCGTACCATAAATATAAGTGCCGCAAACGGCAAAAAAGCTGGCCATCAAATAAAGCAGCACTTGCCCGGAATAAACCGAGCCGCTAGAGTACAAGGCTTGCATCACTTCCACCCGGTAGAAGCCCAGGGCGCAACAGACCGTCAGCGCACCAGCAGCGATCATCTGGAAGCTGAGGCGCACCAGCCCTCCTACGTCTTCTTTTTGATACAACATGCGGGAAAAAATGGGCAGTAACAGGCCTGCAAAGAGGAAGCCTACGATATTGCCGGCTTCGAAGAGGCGGAAGGCGGAAGCGTAGATATCCGCTTCGAGCCGGCCATCGGGCAGCATCCGTTCGATCATCACCCCGTCGATACGGTTGTAAACCGACATCAGGAAGACTGCCAGTGCGTAAGGCGCGCTGCGGCGCAGCAGCAGCAGCAGGAAAGGCGGATGGAAACGAAAGCGCAGTGCTTTTAAGCGTGACCTCACGATGAAAAAAGCAAACAAGGCGGTGAAGCCCAGCGCTGCCGTCTGTGCCCAGGCAAACCATACGATTTGAAACCTGCCCTGAAAAGCCGGAGCCCACAACAATATCCCACAGATCAGGATGAGCAGCAGCCGGTCTGCCACGGAGATCAGGCTGTCAACCCTATACAAGCCCAGTCCGGAGATGTTGGAGCGCAAGAAGAGCACCAAAGAATTGAGTACTTGGTTGACGGCCAGGATGGACAGCAGGCTCAGCAACGGGCCGCCATAACCAGCCAGGCGCGCTGTAGAAAATACCAGGGCAAAGTAACCCAGCGCGAGCAGGCTTTTCAAAATCAGCAGATTTGGAAGGTACTTGCCGATTAGGTGCCGGTGTTGGGAAATATTGCGGTTGTTATAGTGTTGTATCCCAAAGTCGGTGACGATTTGAAAGAGAAAAGTAAAGTTGAAAAGCGCAAAGTAGATGCCGTACTCCCCGGTCGGCACGGTATTCTGTATCGTGCGGTCAATACCAAATAGGTAAAAGGGCTTGATCAGGAGGTTGATGGCAAGCAGGAAGATGATATTGATGAGGAATTCGCGCTTCATGCCCGTGCTTTGTGATTTTAATTGGGCGCCCAAAAGAAGGGGTGCCGCTAACTTCCCACTTGCTGTTTCTCTTGCTTCACTTCAACATAAACCCCCTGCGCTGTTCTAAAATCCCTTTGGCAACATGCTCTGGTACCGGGGCATAGTGCGAGAACGTCAAGGCTACGGTAGCGCGGCCAGCGCTAAGCGTACGGATATCAACGGCATAGCCAAAGAGCTCTGCTAAGGGCGCTTCCGCTTTGACGAGGGTATGGCTGAGGATAGGTTCTACGCCCTTAGGGATACCCCGTCGGCGGTTGAGGTCGCTCATGATGGCGCTGATGTATTCTTCCGGGCAGGCTATTTCGATAAACATGACCGGCTCGACGAGGATAGGGGTGCATCGCGGGGCGGTAGCACGGAAGCCCTCGCGCGCGCACAATTCAAAAGCCAGCTCGTTGGAGTCGGGAAATTGGCGCGCTTCGATGAGCCTGGCTTTCATACTATGGAGTTCAAAACCGGCTTGTACGCCGATGGGCATCATATTTTCAAAACCGCGCCGGATGGCCAAAAGGTAATCCGCTTTCAGCCCTCCTGTGGGCAAATCGGATTCAAATTGCAGGCGAGTGCGCCCCAGGCGGAAGTCGGAGCTTTCCAGGAAGTGCGCATCGGCCGGGCCGAGTTCAAAACGGAGTTGCGCATGCAACCGCTCGCCTACTTCTCGAACAAATTCGTACTCATATTCCAGCGGCTGGCTCAACTGTTCCATGTAGTTGACCTGGGGGCGGCCGAGGTTGGCTTCGAGTTTAAAATCTTGTTGCAGGCGGTGGGAGATGACCTCCAGATGCAATTCCCCCATGCCACGGATGATGGTCTGGCCGGTCTCTTCATCTTCCAGGACGCGGAAGGAAGGGTCTTCTTCTTCAATCTCGTGCAGGATTTCATGCAGGCGGTCCAAATCGCGGCTGTGGCGGGCTTCAATGACCATGCCCACCACCGGCTCGGGAAACTGGATGGACTCCAGGATGATGGGCGCTTCGGGAGCACAGAGGGTGTCACCCGTTTTAATATCCTTGACCCCACCCAAGGCCGCAATATCTCCGGCTTTGACTTCCCAAACAGCTTTGTGTTTTCCGCCATTGAGCTGGTAAAGGTTGGCCAGGCGCTCCCGCTGCCCGCTGCGTGGGTTGTGCATAATTTGCCCGCGGCGGGCCTGGCCGGAGTAAACCCGAAAGAAAGCCAACTTGCGGCCTTGCTCGTCAAGTACGATCTTGAATACCAGCGCAGCAAAGGGGGCTTTTTCATTCAGCGGCCTGATTTCCTCCGTGCCATGCTCAGGGTGAACCCCTTTTACTGTAGCGACATCCACTGGTGAAGGTAAATAAGCACAAATGGCATCGAGTACAGGCTCTATGCCTTTATTTTTGTAGGCGCTGCCACAGAGCACCGGCACGATTTCCCGGCTTACTGCTGCTCGGCGGATGGCCGCCCGGATTTCCGCCTCGGTGATAGTGCTTGGTGCGTCAAAAACCTTGGAAAAGATATTCTCATCGTATTCAGCCAGCACTTCCAGCATTTTCAGCCGGGCAGCCTGCGCTTCGGCTGCCAGCTCCAATGGGATGGCCGCAAAAGACGGCTCGTCTTCCTCCCAAAAAATGGCCTGCTGGCTAACCAGGTCGATGAGGCCCCGAAAATTTTCTTCCTCTCCTATTGGTATCTGCACTGGCAGCGGCCGAGTGGCGAGCCGCTTGCGCATCTGCGCCAGCACCTCGTCAAAATTGGCGCCCACCAAGTCCATTTTGTTAATAAAAGCCAGGCGCGGTACCTGATAACGATCGGCTTGCCGCCAAACGGTTTCCGACTGCGACTCTACGCCGTGCGCCGCGCTGAACAACACCACCAGCCCGTCAATTACCCGCATGGAGCGTTCTACTTCCACCGTGAAATCTACGTGCCCCGGCGTGTCGATGATATTAATGGCGTAGCGCTGGCCCTGCCAGTCCCAATCCGCTTGAGTAGCGGCGGCCGTGATCGTGATGCCGCGTTCGCGCTCTTCTTCCAGATAGTCCATCACCGTATTACCATCATGGACTTCGCCGATGCGGTGGGTGCGGCCAGTGTAGAAGAGTACGCGTTCGGTCAGGGTCGTTTTGCCAGCATCGATGTGCGCTGCAATGCCGATGTTGCGCAACAAGTCTGGTTCCTCCGGTATTTCCTTTTCTGACATATCCTATTCACTTTACGCGGCTATTTGCCAGCCTGCTAAAATAGAGAAATTGCAACAGATCAGCAAATGATAGGGCACAATTATTCTTCAGGGCTATTCCCGCAGGCTCGCCAGTACCGGTGCGGCTGCATTGGCTGGCGATTGGTTGAAAACGAGGGCATATTGCTCGTATAAGTGTGGCATAGCTGCTTGAAAGGCCTCCGGAAAAGTAAAGAAGTGCACTATGGCTACGGCTTCTGGCCCGATTACCTTGAGGTTGATCCAGCGGTGGATGGCCGCTTTGCTATAGCCGCTGATTTGCTCCAGCGCCTCCCAGATATTGTCAGGCAAATCAGGGTATTCGATATCTGGATAGCTGGCCATAAAGGCCTTGGCGTATTCGTGCAAGCCGATGTTGTAGTATTGAAAAGGCCTGAGGAAGCCCGGCATGAGTTGCTCGATTGAAAACAGGATGACGCCATCTTCCTGGAAAATCTCCGAAGCATGAAAATTTTCGGGATATTGTGGCGAGGGGAAGGGGTGGGGATAAAAGATAATGTGTTCAAATTGGGGCAATAGAAAGTCTTTATGGCCGAAAGTGAGCTGTACCGCACAAGCTGCCACTACCGCTTTGAGGTCTTCGGGCACCGATTCCATACCTTGAGGCATGAAGTCATTGGCTTGCATATACAGGGCTACGCGTTTGAGGAAGCGATCCTGTTCTGGCTCTGCCAGCCGTTGGTAATAGGGCAGGTGCCGCTCAATCAACATGCGGATCTTCGGCTTGAGCACGGGTGGGTGCCGCCGGTACCACCACCAGTTGATCTGCGGCCCCATCACGTGGATCAACGCGAGCATGAGGACCGGAGGGATGATATACCAACTATACCCAGGGTCTATTTCCCAAGTGAGAAAAAGCAGCACCAACGCTATGATGATGAAAGGGATGGAGAGGATTCTTGTCGGCATAAATGCTCGCTCTGGTTAATTGAAACGCTAAGTTAGATTTTTTTTGCAAAAAAAACACGTGCAGGGTTGACTGACTTTGAAAAATGGTTTAACTTTGCAGCCGCTTTCGCTGTAAGGCGTAAAGCAAGAGGTGCGGTAGCTCAGTTGGTAGAGCACAGGACTGAAAATCCTGGTGTCGGCGGTTCAACTCCGCCCCGCACCACCAACCGTCAAGCGGGAGGCTCTGTTGGTAGAGCATCCCGCTTTTTTATTGAAAAAAGCGGGAAAAATCCTGGTGTCGGCGGTTCAACTCCGCCCTCTCCTGCCAATAGCGGCCATTTACACCTAGCTCGGGCTCTGCTGGAGCCGGCTTTGGAGAGGCCTAATGTTGCCCAGGCAGCCAAGCTACAGGCATCTATTTGCTCCCTCTATCCAGCATGCTGCTGCCGCCGGCAACGGCTTCATGTGCAAGCCATGCCCGCTCCTGCCAACGTTGGGCCTC
>CAYSPJ010000005.1:0-85277 GCA_964432875.1 uncultured Phaeodactylibacter sp.
GAACGAAATTCTTGACAGCCCAAGCCTTGCCCTTTCACCGCCATGCTGCGTTGCTCATCGGTCGCATAGCATTGGCTATGCTCCCTCTTCCCGCCTTGCCTGACGGCGAAATGGCGGCGGCTTAACTATCAATAACTTCGTCCATGGGGCACTAGCTAAATAGTTGCTTAGGGCTGATTATTATTTTCTTGAGGTGGCCTCACTGGCACCATTGCCCATCACCCTCTTCCCAAACGCCAACAGCCGCGCCTCCTCAAACTTCGGTGCCATAATCTGCAAGCCGATTGGCAGCCCGTCCTCGGGGTGGGTGCCTACGGGCAAGGCGATGGCCGGGATACCCGCCATGTTGGCCTGCACGGTGAAGATGTCGGCCAGGAACATGGCCACCGGGTCGTCCAGCTTTTCGCCCAAGGGCCAGGCGGTGCCGGGGGCAGCAGGCATGAGGATGAAATCGTAGTCCTGGAAAATCGCCTCGGTCTTGTCCTTGATCAGGCGGCGCACCTTCTGGGCCTTGGCGTAATACGCATCGTAGTAGCCAGCGCTGAGCACGAAGGTGCCCAGCATGATGCGGCGCTTGACCTCGGCGCCGAAGCCCTCGCTGCGCGAGCGCTTGTAGGTGCTCATCAGGTCGTCGGCATGGGGGCTGCGGTAGCCGTAGCGGATGCCGTCGTAGCGCGAGAGGTTGGAAGAAGCCTCGGCGGTGGTGAGCACGTAGTAGGCGGGGATGATGTAATCGAGGTAGTCGAACTCGATGCCCTCGACGGTATGGCCGACGGTGCGCAGCCTGGCGATGAAATCTTCGCAAGCCTGGCGAATACCAGGGTCGAGGCTAGGGTGCTCCAGCGCACTGCGGTAGTAGGCGATGCGGGCGGGCCCTTCAAAGGCCAGCTGCTGGGAATAAGGCGGCACATCCCGCTGGCTGGCGGTGCTGTCATATTCGTCCGGTCCGGCCATAATTTCCAGCAGTAGGGCGGCATCTTCCACCGAATGAGACAAGATGCCGATCTGGTCGAAAGAAGACCCATAAGCCAGCAGGCCGTAGCGCGAGATGCGCCCGTAAGTGGGCTTGAAGCCGACCACCCCGCAAAAGGCCGCCGGCTGGCGCACCGAGCCGCCCGTATCGGAGCCGAGCGAGGCCAGGCAAGTATCTGCCTGCACTGCCACCGCCGAGCCGCCAGAGGAGCCGCCCGGCACCCGCGTAGGGTCGGCGGCGTTTTTGACCGTACCGTAATAAGACGTCTCGTTGGAAGAGCCCATGGCAAACTCGTCGCAATTGTTGCGCCCGATGAAGATTGCGCCTTCGGCCAGCAGGCGCTCCACCGCGGTGGCGGAGTAGAGCGAGGTGAAGCCATCGAGTATCTTCGAGCCGGCTGATACGCCATGCCCCGCATAGCAGATGACGTCTTTGTGCGCAAGCACCATGCCGTGCAGCCGCCCGACGGAATCGGGTGCTTCCCGGTAGCAGGCGTCCAGTTCCCGGGCGCGGGCCAGGGCTTCTTCGGCATAAACCTCCACGTAAGCATTCAGGTGTTGATGCGCCTCGATCTGCGCCAGGTAGTACTGTACGAGGGATTCGCAGCTTTCCGCGCCGTTGCGGATGGATTGTTGGACTTCAGAGAGGGTGTTGTATTTAGGCATCGGCTGGTTCGGTGGTTTTGAGCGCATCAGAAAGCTTTCGGCACAAATTCTTCGCGGTTGACGATAGCCGCGCTGTCGCCCGTGGCACGGATGACAAACAGTCCTTTGTTTTCAGCCATAGTTTCGGCGCGGTCCGTTTCTTTGAACTTCACGTCCGTCTCTTTCTGGCTCAGGATGAGCTCAGCCAACAATTGCTTGAGGTCTTGGATTTCTATTTCGACATTCATCGGTGGAGCGTTTCTTTTTATGAACGCCTTGCGGCAATTAAAGGTTTCCCGGCTTTCCCTGGCATCCATGACGGCTAAAACCTCTATTCACTTTGCCTGTAGCGCCCAAATTCTTTCTCTTTTTTCAGAGACTGCTGCCGATTTCAGCCTGAACCGCCGCTTCGGAGTACTAAGCAAAATCGCCGTGCCCAAGCCCGTCGCGGCCAAGCTGTAGCCGGCCACCTGCTCGTAGCGTTGCCCGTTGAAACCCTTTCCGCTATAGTTGAGGCTTACCAACGGGGCGACGACCAGCGCAGACAAGGTGCCCAGCGTCATGATGATGCCTCCCAGGTTGTGCAACTCTTCGGCGCTCACGCTACGGTAGCACATGCTTTCGATCTGATTGATCTGGAAGTTCATGGGCTGGCGGTTGTTTAGCTGCTTGAAATCTACCTGCTCCTCCTTCTTGACGCCATTGGTATAAGTCAACCATTGGCCCTCATTTTCGGGCATGATGGAAACGAGATCGCCGGAGACCTGCTGGAGCTTGCCTGCGACCTGCCGTTTACCAGACTTGAGTTCAACCTCAGTGACAGGCATTTGCAGGCAGACATAGCTGCCTGCTTGTAGCTTTATGACGCGCTTGCCGCCGACCAAGCGCAGCTCAGCTTGCCCGTGCAGGCTACCCGCAGGTAAGCACAACGCAGCAGCAAGGAGATAGAAGAGGATAGGAGTGTGTTTCATAATTGTGGTGTTAATAGTTCCGAGTTTCGAGTTCTGAGGCGCTCTCCGGCTCGTAGCTCGAAACTCGCGGCTCACTAGCCCCTAGCCGCCACTAAACGCCGCACGATCTCCTCCAGCGCCAGATTTTCCTGCCCACCCGTCGCCATATCCTTCAGGGCGAGCTGGCCGCTCTGCATCTCCTCGGCGCCGATGAGGATGACGTAGGGCGCCTGGCGGGCGTTGGCGTATTTCATCTGTTTTTTTAGCTTAGCCGGCTCGGGGTACAGCTCCGAGTTGATGCCGGCGGCGCGCAGCTTGGCTAAGCAGGGCAGGGCGTAGCGGTGGGCTGCCTCGTCAAAGGCGATGATCAGGGCTTGCAGGCTACTGCCAGTGCCCGCCGGGAAAAGGCTCAGCTCCTCCATGACATCGAAGATGCGCTCGGCCCCAAAGGAGACGCCCACGCCCGATACGCCCTCCAGCCCAAACACGCTGGTCAGCCCGTCGTAGCGGCCGCCGCCGCCGATGCTGCCCATCTGCGCGCCCTTGGCCTGCACCTCGAAGATGCAGCCGGTATAGTAGCTCAGCCCCCGCGCCAGGGTGATGTCGAAGCGCACTTCGTTTTTCACCTCTCCCGCGCCGAGGTAGTCGAAAAAGGCCTGTAATTCTTCCACGCCCTTCAGTCCGGTGGGGCTAGTGGCCAGCAAGCCTGGCAACTCTTGCAGCTCGCTTACCTGTAAGATGGCGCTGATTTTTTCGATGGCCGTTTCCGGGATGCCCCGCTCGCCCATCTCCTTTTTAACGCCCTCCAGCCCAATTTTGTCCAGCTTGTCGATGGCGATGGTCATGTCCATGAACCGTTCGCTGATGCCCGCCGCTTCGGCGATGCCAGCCAGCACTTTACGGTTGTTGACCTTGATAGCGACCTCCAGCCCTAGCTTGGCGAATACCTCGTCGTAAATCTGTGCCAGTTCCGCTTCGTACAAAAGCGAATCCGAGCCGACCACATCCACATCGCACTGGTAAAATTCCTGGTAACGCCCTTTCTGCGGTCGGTCGGCCCGCCATACCGGTTGGATCTGGTAGCGCTTGAAGGGGAAGGTGATCTCATGCTGGTGCATCACTACGTAGCGGGCGAAGGGCACGGTGAGGTCGTAACGCAGGCCGCGCTTGGAGATGGAAGGCGCCAGGCGGGCCGAATCGCGGGCAGACAGGGCCTGCTCGTCGGCTTTGGCCAGATAGTCGCCGTTGTTCAGCACTTTGAAGAGGAGCTTGTCGCCCTCCTCGCCGTACTTGCCGGTCAGGGTGCTGAGGTCTTCCATGGCCGGCGTCTCGATGGGCTGATAGCCATAGCGGACAAAGACCTCGCGCATGATGTCGAAGATGTATTGGCGCTTGAGCACTTGCTCGGGCGTGAAATCCCGGGTGCCTTTGGGGATGCTAGGTTTCATCATGGTACTAAATCCTCATTTGGTGCCGCTTTGCGGCTGATGACAAAAGTTTTGGCGATTTTATCGTGCCACCCTTGCTGTCTCTCATCCCAAAAAGCCCAGGCGAAGCCCAGGTAAAAGACCGCGTAAGAGAGCACTTTCTGCGCAGCGTTTTGAGGGCTTTACCAAGCCGACGCGAACTGCCGCAAAAAGCGCACATCGTTTTCGAAGAAGAGGCGGATGTCGCCGATGTCATAAAGGCGCAGTGCCTGCCGCTCGATGCCCATGCCAAAAGCAAAGCCGGTATATTTTTCAGAATCGATGCCGCAGGCCTCGAGCGTCGCTGGGTCTACCATACCGCAGCCGAGGATTTCCAGCCAGCCGGTGCCCTTGGTGAGCCGGTAATCCTTCTCGGTAGCCGTGCCGAGGTATACATCCATCTCAGCGCTGGGCTCGGTGAAGGGGAAGAAAGACGGCCGCAGGCGGATTTTAGCCTCGGGGCCAAACATTTCGCGGGCGAAGTAGAGCAGCGTCTGTTTCAGGTCGGCGAAAGAGACGTTCTCGTCCACGTACAAGCCCTCTACCTGGTGGAACTGGCAGTGCGAGCGGGCCGAGATCGTTTCGTTGCGATACACCCGCCCCGGTGCGATGATGCGGATGGGCGGCTTCTGCCGGGTCATCACCCGCGCCTGCACCGGCGAGGTATGGGTGCGCAGCAGCATCTCGGTGCTACCCTGCAGGTAGAAAGTGTCCTGCATGTCGCGGGCTGGATGGTCTTCCGGCGTATTCATAGCCGTAAAGTTGTGCCAGTCGTCTTCAATCTCGCGGTCGTCGGCCACCACGAAGCCGATGCGCTCAAAAATTTTGACGATGCGGTTGAGGGTGATGGCGATGGGGTGGCGGGCACCTAGTTCCAGCGGTTCACCGGGGGCGCTGAGGTCTAGCTTGAGGGGGCCGCTTTCCTCGGCGGCGCCATCCAGTTGAGCCTTGAGAGCCTCGTATTTTGCCTCGGCCGCTTCCTTTGCCGCGTTGACCAATTGGCCGTACTCTTTCTTGCGCTCGTCCTCGATATGGCGGATCTCTCCAAAAAGTGGCTTGATGATATTCTTTGAGCCTATATATTGGATGCGGAATTGCTCCAGTTCCTCCCGGGTTTGCGGCTGCGCCGCCTCGATATCAGCCTGCAGGCTGCTGACTTTGGCAAAAATTTCTGCGGACATAGCTCTGTTTTTTCCGTCAATGAAGCCGCAAAGATAAAGTTTTTGCCGGATTTCTGCTGGTAACATCAGGGAAGTTTATAGCGCGGTCCCTGTAAGGTTTCCCAAAATAAACTTGCCCAGAAAGGGAGCAAGGGTGATTTGAACCACAGCGCTGCACGCTTTCTGGGCAAGGATGGTGGGTTGCAGTCAAGTTTACCAGAGGGGCTATAGGCCTACATCGTCTCCACTTTGCCGCTGCCCGCTACGCTGGAGGATACTTTTTCCGCGCTCCTATACTTCACTTTGCCGCTGCCGGCGATGGAAACACTGAGCTTTTTTACGGTGCCTACCATCGTGCTGCCGCTTCCGGAAATATCGACCGAGCAGTCCTGCCCATTGAAGTCAGACAGGTCCACATCGCCGCTGCCGGCCACGCTGACGCTGATGTTTTTGCCGCTGCCTTCAAGCTGGATGTTGCCGCTGCCGGCGATAGAAATATCGAGGTTCTTCTGGCTGTCGAATTTGTTTTTGCCAATGATATCCCCCGATCCGGCGATGGAAATGCCCTCGACCTGAGGCATGGTGATGTATAGGGTGACGCCTTTCGTGTTGCTGCTGCGCATGGTTTTGTTTTTGTGCTTGATCTGCAGGCTGCCGTTTTTGACGACGTACTCAATCTCATCGAGCTGGCTGTCGGGGCCCTCAGCCTCTACTTTGTTTTCGCCTTGCATCAGGTAAACTTTTGCCGAGATGCTCAGCCCGATAGAAGTAAAGTCACCATTTACGGACACGTTTCTTTTAGAACTGCTCTGTGCAACGCAGGCGACATTCAGCAACGCAAGTGCAAGGAGCAGGAATGACATCTTTTTCATGGTAGGTGGTTTTTATGTTTGAAAAAATGCGGTTTGACATCTTTTTGGAAACGGGGTAACTCATTAGACGAGAGCTGCCAGGAAAAGGATGCAAATGGATGCCTTCCCCCCCTATGCGCGCAGCAATAAAAGCGATACGAGCTGGGCTGGTTATATTTCATTTGATTTTTTATTTTGGCTTTTCGGGGAATATTCGCTTCTTTGCGCGTGCTTGGGCTGTAATGGTGAATATTTTTTGCTGATAAGGCAGGTTTCAGGCACATTATTATAATTATATGGTGTTATGACGACTAGTATGAAACCGACCAGCCGATCCTACTTATACTTGCTATCCTTCCTGGAAGGTGGCTGCGTGATGGCTTGCGAACTGATTGGGGCCAAAATGCTGGCTCCTTACTTTGGCACTTCCCTTTACGTATGGGCCGCCGCGCTGGGCATCACCCTGGGCGGCTTGATGACGGGCTACTTCCTGGGCGGTATCGTTTCCCGCCGGATGGCCGACAACCTGAAGGCCTTGTATCTCGTGCTGATAGCTGCAGCAGCCTTTTTGTTCCTGATGCCTTTCACCAGCGATTGGATCATGGAATCGGCCTTGGGCCTGGGCCTGCAGCCGGGCGCAGTGCTATCGCTGTTCATCTTCATGTTTCCTCCCCTGGTGTTTATGGGCATGGTGTCACCTCTCATTATCAATTTACTCACCAGAGAGGTGAAAGGTGCCGGCAATAGCGCGGGCAATGTATATGCCATTTCGACCCTGGGCGGTATACTGGTCACTTTCCTGATGGGCTTTTACGTCATCCCTGAATTTGGCATCTCCCGCCCGGCCATCATCAGCGGCTTTATACTAGGAGTGCTGCCGGCGATTTCGCTGCTGCGGCACAACAAGAACCTGACGGGCATGGCTGTGCTCCTCCTCATGGCCGTCTTGGGGCTGGCCCGCCCGCCCCACCCGGAAGCCGCCTGGGAATACAAGACGCTCTACTATTCGGAAGGCATCATGGGGCAGCTCAAAGTGATTGACTTTCACATGCCCGAAACTGGCCGTGAAATCCGGAGTATGGTTGTCAACAACACCTTGCAGACCATGATGGATGTTTCCGACTCCGAGTATGACTACTGGCCTTATACCCGGCTCATCCCTTACTTTGCTGCCGCTTATCCGGCGGGCAGCCGCACCCTGCTGCTGGGCATGGGCGGCGGCACCCTGGTGCGGCGGCTCGACTCGCTGCAGTTCGAGCAGGATATCGTGGAAATCGACAAGCGCATTAAGGACGTGGCCATTGAATATTTTGGATTGGGCGAGGGATATAATATCGCGATTGATGATGCGCGCCATTTTGTGCGCATTGCTGAAACTGCTTATAGCGTCATCATCTATGACGTCTTCAAAGGAGAATCGGCACCCGAACATGTGCTGACCCAGGATGGTCTGGAGGAAGCTAAGAAAGTACTGGCATCTGATGGGCTGATACTCATCAATTTCTATGGCTATCTGGACGGGAGCCTTGGGCTGCTAACCCGTTCCATCGCTAAAACCTTGCAGAGCAGTGGCTTTGATTTTCAACTCTACGCCACCCCCGGGCCGCCCGACCAGCGCAATATCGTATTGGCAGCATGGCGGCAAGATAGCTCTTCGCCTCTGGAGCGCCAAACAGCGCCAAACCGGCGGCCTGCGCTTTCCTATGAGCCTATCCCCATGCCTAGCCCCGACTTGAGCGATGCGCTGGTATTGACCGATGAAAAACCACAGTTGAAACTTTTTGCCAGCGCTGCCATGCAGTGGAGGCGGCTGTATAATGCCTATTTTATACAGATGAATCACTAAAAGTGCAACTTAATATTTTGGGTTTAACAATGGCCACAAAAAAATGACATAAAAAAATAGCATTAATAACTTTTTTATTTGTATACTTGCCGACATTTTATTGTAATCGCTTGACAGGCAGCGATAATAAAGATAAAATGGCAAATAACGTCAAGAACTACTTTTTTTATAACAATCAAAAACAGGTTAGTATGAAAATTTCAAATCTTACCAAATTTCTCTTAGCCTTGAGCTTGGCACTAGCTTTCGCTTATGGCTGTAACCGCGAAGGCTTGGTCGAGAGCCAGCTCGTGCCTGCTGAGGAGGCATCCAAACTCATTAGTTATTCCAGCAACGTCATCGATGGCCAGTACATCGTGATGCTTGAAGAAGCCGCTTTGCCCGTAGGTTTCCGTGCCGCAGAAATGCCCTATACGGAAAGCCAAAAGATGGTGAAAGAAGAAAGCAGCAAGTTGCTGAGCAAGCATGGAATCGCCAGCAGCAAAATGACGTTGGCTTACAGCTTTGTAGCTCAGGGCTTCGTCGTGTCGGATTTTTCCGATGCAGAGCTGCAAAAATTATTGGCTGACCCCAGCGTCAAGTACGTGGAGCAAGATCAGGAAATCCGCCTGCAGGGCGGCCCTCCAGGCGGCGGTAGCAGTAGCTGTGCTACAAACAACAGTGAAACCGTACCCTGCGGCATCAGCGTGGTAGGAGGCGGAGCCAACTACACCGGCAGTAAAAAAGCCTATGTACTGGATACCGGGATTGACCTCGACCACGCAGACCTGAATGTAGCAAACTATGGGTATAATGCCTTTACGAGCGGCCCGGATGCAAGCAGCCTCGATGACGGCAATGGTCATGGCACACACGTTTCTGGCACCATCGCTGCTATCGGGGGCAACGGTATTGGTGTAGTGGGTGTAGCTGCCGGCGCGCTGGTTGTCCCGGTAAAAGTACTCGATCGCCGCGGCAGTGGCAGCACTTCCGGCGTTATTGCTGGGGTGGACTACGTAGGCGCTAACGGCTCTGCAGGCGACGTGGCCAACATGAGCTTGGGTGGCGGTGTTTCTACCAGCCTGGACAATGCTGTTATCAGCGCTTCCAGCGGCGGCATCTGGTTTGTCCTCGCCGCTGGCAACAGCAGCGCTGATGCCAATAACAGCTCGCCAGCAAGGGCTAATGGAACCTACATCCGCACCATAGCTGCAATGGACTGCTCCAGCGGGTGGGCTTCATTCTCCAACTACGGCATGCCGCCCATTGATTATATCGCACCTGGTGTTAGCGTGTGCTCGACGATTAATGGAGGTGGCTATACCAGCTATAGCGGCACTTCTATGGCCGCCCCGCACGCAGCTGGTGTTATCCTTGCTACAAATGGTAGCCCGAGCACTTGCGGAAGTGTGTCCTTTGGTGGTGTCAACTATCCGAAGATTTGCATGTAAACTTTGCTCTTTGAGCATTTCATCAAAGCCAGGCTTTCTCGCAAAGCCTGGCTTTGTTCGTTTTAAAAAAAATCAATATTTCAAAAAAATCGCCTAAATTTCCAGGGTCAAAAACAAAACGAAAATGGTAACACCTCCACAACGCTTGCTTTCCCTGGACATCTTC
This sequence comes from uncultured Phaeodactylibacter sp., assembly GCA_964432875.1. Classification (GTDB taxonomy): domain Bacteria; phylum Bacteroidota; class Bacteroidia; order Chitinophagales; family Saprospiraceae; genus JACJYE01. Next base: position 9,487 of record CAYSPJ010000005.1, read on the forward strand.
CGGGGCTTGACGATTGCCTTCATGATCCTGGTCAACAACCCGGGCAGTTGGTCCACGACCTATGCACCCTTGCTGCATGCTGACTGGCATGGCTGTACGCCAACCGACTGGGTTTTCCCCTTCTTCCTTTTCATCGTGGGGGTAGCGATCCCGCTATCTGTCGGCCGGCGGGTGGAGCGGGGCGATGCGCATAGCGCCATTTTGAAAAAAGTAGGCAGCCGTACGCTCATCATCTTTGGGCTGGGGCTTTTCCTGGCGGCTTACCCCCACTTTGGTATGGCAGCCGATGCGCCCCTGCTAAAGTTGCACTACATCTTGCTGGCCATCGCGATGCTAGCGGTCTTTATCCGCGAGGCGCTCAACCAGAAGCAATATGATAAAACCCGGCACATCCGTTGGCGCCGCATCCTTGGCATTGCTGCCCTGATAAGCTTGGTAGCGATGATCGGTTTGGGCTTTTTTGCCTATGATTTCAGCAGCCTGCGCATCCCGGGTGTCTTGCAGCGCATCGCCCTGGTGTATGGCGCCTGTTGTCTGCTCTTCCTGAAGCTGGGCTGGAAGGGGCTGGCCTGGGCTACGGCCGGCGTACTGCTGCTCTATTGGGCATTGATGGCCCTGGTGCCCGTGCCCGGCGGCTACCCGCCCAACCTCGATGCCGAAACCAACCTCGGTGCCTGGCTCGACCGCACGCTGCTGAGTGGCCACCTTTGGAGCCAGTCCAAGACCTGGGACCCCGAAGGCTTGCTCAGCACCTTGCCCAGCATCGGCACTGGGCTGCTGGGCGTGCTGACTGGCATGTGGATCAGAGTGCAGCGCGATGCTTATCAGATGCTCACTGTACTATTGGCGGCCGGGGCCATCCTATTGGCCGCAGGTTTGATTTGGGATCCATTCTTCCCCATCAATAAAAAAATCTGGACCAGCTCCTACGTGCTCTACACCGGTGGCATCGCCATGCTGCTGCTGGGCGTCATCTACTGGCTGGTCGATGTGTTGGGCATCCAGCGCTGGGCCAAACCTTTCGTGGTATATGGGGTCAATCCACTGTTTGCCTACGTCCTCTCTGGCTTATTGGTGAAAACTTTTATGAACATCAAGTGGGAGACGGTGGAAGGCACCCAAAATGCCTGGAGCTGGATTTATCAACACTGGTTCGAGCCGGTTTTCTCCCCCTACAACGCCTCTCTGGCCTTCGCCTTGGCCAATGTACTGGTCTGCCTGGCAGCAGTGTGGGTGCTGTATTGGAAGCGGATTTATATTAAGGTGTAAGGTGGCCAGTTGCGAGCTTCTAGCATCGCGTAAATCGGGACTCGCAACTTCCCGCTTGCGGTTTGAGAAAAATCACGTATCTTTAACCCTATGAAAGCAGCCGCCGAAACCATCGCCAAGCCGGTACCTGTCCAGAGGTACCGCTTCACCGTCGAGCAATACCACCGCATGGGGGAGTTGGGCCTTTTCGCCGCCGCCCCCCGTGTAGAATTGATTCATGGAGAAATCATCGAGATGAGCCCAATCAACAGCCCCCACTCTGGTGCCGTTAACCGGCTTAACCGCTTGCTGAATGCGCTATTGGGAGAAACCGCGCTTATCAGCGTCCAAAACCCGGTTGCTATCACCTCCCATTCTGAGCCAGAACCGGACGTAGCCGTCTTGAGGGTACGTGCCGATTTTTATGCCAATGCCCACCCAAAACCAGAGGAAGTGCTGCTCGTCATCGAAGTAGCTGATACTTCGGCAGAAAAAGACCGCCAGATCAAGCTGCCGCTCTACGCCGCCGCCGGCATCCCCGAAGCTTGGCTGGTGGACTTGAACGCCTCAGCCGTAGAGGTACATACCCAGCCTTCTGCGCAAGGGTACTCCAATATCCAGATTTTCCGCCACGGCGATGTCATTCACACCCCGACGGTAGATAGCTTGGCAACCGAGGCGATCCTGGGCTGATTCAATCTCAGGACGCGGTGCAAAAGCCTGAGATTTGCACGCCCAGTCCGACGTGCAGCAGAATCACTCCATCAAACCTCCGCCAGATACTCGTGCACAAACTTGATCGCCATCGCCCCTTCGCCCACCGCGGAGGCTACCCGATTCATGGCGCCGGAGCGCACGTCGCCGGCGGCGAAGATACCGGGCTGGCAGGTCTCTAGTAGGAAAGGCTCACGCTCGCGCTTCCAGATGCGCGGGAATGCTTCATCGGCCATGAGGTCTTTACCGGTTTTAATGTAGCCCTTCTCGTTGCGCAGCACCGAATCTCCCAGCCAGTCAGTGAAGGGGCGGGCACCGATGAAGATGAACAGGGCATCGGCATCGGCCTCGTCAGTAGCGCCATCTGCACAGTTTCGCAAAACGAGCTGCTGTAGCCGCCCATCTCCCCTTGCCTCGACGACTTCCCGCAGGCTGCAGACCTCAATATTTTCGATTGCATCGATTTGGTCGATGAGATAGGAAGACATGGTGGCGTGCAAATCTTCGCGGCGGATGAGGATAGTGACTTTTTCGGCAAACTGGGAGAGGTAAACCGCACCTTGCCCTGCTGAGTTTCCTCCACCTACGACATAGACTTTTTTGTCGCGGCAGGAATTAGCTTCGGTCATGGCGGCACCGTAGTAGATGCCTGCGCCGGTGAAATCGTCCACCCCGGCAGCGGGCAGCTTGCGGTAGTCCACGCCAGTCGTGATGATGATCGCCCTGGCGTTGACGGTGGCACCGTTGCTCAGGTGGATTGTTTTATAGTTGCCTTCCACGGAGATGCCAACGACTTCCTGGGGGGAGAGGAATTCGATGCCGAAGCGCTCGGCTTGCGAAATAGCCCGCCGTGCCAAATCGGAGCCGCTCAGCCCCTTGGGGAAGCCCAGGTAATTCTCGATTCGGGAACTGGTGCCAGCCTGGCCGCCGGGTGCGCGCTTCTCAATCAAGAGCGTCTTAAGCCCCTCCGAGCCGCCATAGACAGCTGCTGCCAGGCCCGCCGGGCCCGCGCCGATGATGGCGACATCATAGAGGTCCAAACTAGCTTTGGGAGACTTGCCCAGGCGGACGGCCAGGGCGGCCGTATCAGGGTCAGCCAGGAAATCACCCTCTTCAAAAAAGACGATGGGCAAGCTCTTGCGTTCCAATCCATGTAGCTCCAGCAAAGTTTTGGCCTCGGGGTTGCTCTCGATATCCAGCCATTGATAAGGGATCAGGTTGCCTGCCAGGAAATCCTTGAGGCGATGCGATTTGGGGGAGTATTGATACCCCAGCATGCGGATGCCCCGGAAAGGCGGGCGGTAGCCCGCCTGCCAGTCGTCGAGCAAGTCGTTCAATACCGGATAGAGGCGCTCGCCGGGCGGGTCCCAGGGCTTCATCAGGTAGTAATCGAGCTGGAGCTCATTGATGGCCTTGATGGCAGCATCAGTGTCGGAATAGGCGGTGAGGAGTACGAGCTTGGCCTTGGGGTAGAGCTTGCGCGCCTGCTCGAGGAAATCTACGCCCGGCATTTCCGGCATGCGTTGATCGGAAATGAACAGGGCAACCTCTTCGCCTTGCTTTTTTAAATCGGGCAGGGCTTCCAGAGCTTCCTGCGCCGATCCGGTACTGATGATGCGGTAATCCTGCTTGTATTGCGTACGCAGGTCGCTTTTGAGCGAGCGCAGCACCTGCGGGTCGTCGTCAACGGAAAAAATGATGGGTTTTCTATCTTCTGCCATAGGGAATAAAGGTAATTCGCGTTATTTACAAGGCGGCAGGCAAAGCGTGAAAGCCGTCCGCCCAGGGCGGGAGGCTACGCTGATCTGCCCTTTGTGGCGGTCCACGATTTTCTTGACGATATCCAGCCCCATACCCGTGCCTTCGCCCATGGATTTGGTCGTAAAGAAAGGTTCAAAGATATGGTTTTTAATGTCATCCGGGATGCCATGGCCGTTGTCGATGACATCGATGCAAACCAGCCCTCGGTCCACATAGGTGTGCACGCTCAATTGCCCGCCAGGCGGTAGCGCATCAATGGCATTGGCAAAGAGGTTGGTCCACACCTGGTTCAGTTCGCTGGAAAAGCCGTTGACTTTGGGCAGGGCATCCTCCAATTCTAAAACCAGCTCGATGTGCTTCCCGCGGAGTTTGTGCTTGAGCATGGTGAGGGTAGAATGAATACCCTCATGTACATTGAACGGCTCCATCGCCACCCCTCGATCCATGTGGGAGTAGTCTTTGATAGACTGGACGAGCTGGGAGATGCGGCTGGACGCTTCCTGGATTTCACCGACCAGGCCCTCCAAGCTTAGGGTGCTTTCGAGCCACCACATCAGTGCAGGCAGGGAATTCCCACCAACCATAGCATCGATCCGGTCAAGGTCATCCTCAGCCAGGCCGAAATCGGCAAAGGTCTCGGCGATATCCTCTGCATCCGTGATATTGCGCTCCTCCAGCCAGTCCAGGATGGCGTCTTTACAAGCTTCACGTTGCATCAAGGAGAGGGAGGTTGGCTGCGGGTTATTGATTTTATCAAAGAGGATGGCATTCACCTGATCGGTTTGCTCGGGGGTGATGCGCATGGAGATGATAGCTTTGAATTTTTCCGGTGAGGCGTGGATGCGCTTATAAAGCTCCTCTGCATTGCGTACCATTGCCGAGGCTGGGTTGTTCAGCTCGTGCGCCAGGCCCGCGGACATGCGCCCCAAAGCCATCAGCTTTTCGTTTTGGAACTGCATGGTGGTGAAGTCCCGCACCCGATCGCTCATGGCGGCTACCAGGGCCTGGGTGAGCTCGTAGCTCACGTTGACCATTTCAACAAAATGATCCTTATGCAGTTCAAGGGTATAAGTAGGCTCCAGGGCTTGCCCTTTGGCGCGGGCTTCTTTCATGCGCGAGAAAGGCAGCACTCCGGTAATGTAGCCAGCTTCCCACACGCCGAGCTCCCGGGCTTCGCCCTTTTGTTCAAGGCGCACCACATAGCGCCCCTGCATGATGATTTGCATGTGTTCTACGGGCTGGCCGGGATAGAAGAGCAGCTCGCCGGTATCGTAAAGCTTGTATTCGGAGCGTTCGACGAGCCAGTCCAGTGCGGCGGGGGCAATATTCCGAAAGGTATCGAAGCCTTGGAGGGTGGCGCGCAGTTCGGTGGTTTTAGCTATAAATTGCATTGGCGGTGTTTCAGGTTATAGAAGGATATACAGTTAAACGGCCAAATGGTTGTGCCGAGGCTTCTTGCTGGCGCTCGCTCATCCGGTTTTAACCGCTGCAAACCAAGCCTGTAAAGGGGCGCTCATCAATGGCAGCTTTGGTCTAGCCAAGCCTGCTCCTGGTCGAAGAAGGGATGGGCAAGCTTGCCCGAGCGCTTTACTTTGTGCGTAAATCGCTAAAACCATACCCATCGATCATGAAAAAAATGTGGCCGGTATTCGCGGAAGCACTGGACAACATCCGTAGGCGCTTCAGGGATTTCGGCTCTTCCGCATCGTGATGGGCATGATTGTAGGCATCTCGGTATTGGTTGGTGGCATCGGTGTGATGAACGTGCTGCTAATCTCTGTAGGCGAGCGCACCTCCGAAATCGGTTTGCGCAAAGCTATTGGGGCCAATCGCCGCGATATCTTACGCCTGTTCCTGGCTGAGTCTATTACTATTTCTGCTTTGGGCAGCCTGTTAGGCCTGATTTTTGGCATGTTGGGTACCATGCTTGCTGTGGCCATTATCAAGGCCCTGGTGGAGATGCCTTTTTCGGCAGCTTTCACCCTCAATACCTTTCTGGTCATCGGTGCCGTGGCGGTCTTCATCGGCATCGTCTTCGGCACCTGCCCGGACATGAAAGCCGCCCGGCTCGACCCGGTGGAGGCGATACGCAGCGAGTAGGCGGGGGCTGGAGGCTTTGGGGCACAGCCGTTTTGCAAAGGTGGGGAAAAAGACGATGCCCACCGGGGCGCAAATACGGCATCGGTGGGCATCGAGGAGCCAAGGCAGCTTAATTGGTATTCTTCAAAAAGCGGAACAGCTCGCTATTAGTCGAGAGGATAATGCTGGTTTTATCATCCAGCGATTTCTCGAGGGTTTCCATGGATTTCAAGAAGCCATACAAATCTCTGGATTGGGCGTTCTTGTTGTAAGCGCTGGCATAGATTGCCGTAGCCTCGGCATCGGCTTTACCGCGGATGACTTCTGACTCACGGATGGCCTCCGACTGGATTTGCGCCAAGTCGCGTTCCTTGTTGCCGAGGATTTTGCGGGCTTCCCCCTGTCCTTCAGAGCGGAACTGGTCGGCGATTCGGTTGCGCTCGCTGATCATTCTTTCATAGACGCGGTTGCGCACCTCTTCCACGTAGTTCATGCGCTTGAAGCGGAAATCCAGGATGCGGATGCCCAGGTCGGTGGTGCGGGCATTGGCCCTTCTCAGTATCATGGCTTCGATGGAGTCTCTACCCACGGAGATGTTTTCCAGCACTTCCAGTTCCTCCATGAATTCCTCGGCGATTTCGGGCGTACGGTTGGAAGAACGCACGATGTCCAGGAGTTCATGGCCGGCTACGGCATTGCGGGTTTCGCCATCGAGGATGTCATCCAGGCGAGATTGGGCAGAGCGCTCGTCGCGCAAGCGGATAAAGAATTGGAGGGGGTTGGTGATTTCCCAGCGCGCATAGGTATCTACAAAGATGAATTTTTTGTCTTTGGTAGGCACCTGGTTGGCGTCGCCATCCCATTCCAGGTAGCGCTTGTCGAAGAACTGGACTTTCTGGATAAAGGGTACTTTAAAGTTCATGCCCGGCTCCGTGCGGGGTTGGCCCACCGGTTTGCCAAATTGGGTGACGATGGCCTGCTTGGTTTCGTCAATGATGAATAGGCTCTCGGAGAGTAGGAGTAAAACCAAGACTAACAGTATTCCGAGGCCGATTGCCGACATATTTTTCATGGTCGCTTTTTTTTGGTATTAAACCGGCGCTGGATGCCGGTTGAAAAATCATTCAAGTTTTAGTTGGCTGGCTGGAGGTTCAACAAAGGCAGGACGCTGTTGCCCTTTTCATCCACGATGATTTTGTTGCCCAGCTTGGGCAGTATCCGCTCCATGGTTTCGAGGTAGATGCGTTTTTTGGTCACATCCGGGGCTTTGGCGTATTCTTCATAGAGGGCGTTAAAGCGGGCGGCTTCCCCTTTGGCGCCGTTCACCCGGTTCAAGGCATAGGCTTCAGCCAACTGGATGGTCTCTTCAGCTTCCCCGCGGGCGCGCGGCACGACTTGATTGTATTCCGATTCTGCCTCATTAATGAGGGTTTCCCGTTCCTGTTGGGCTTGGTTGACGGCATTGAAGGAAGGCTTTACGGTTTGGGGCGGGTTGACGTCTTGGAGTACTACCTGGTCGATGCGGATGCCGTTTTGGTATTCGTCACATAGTTTTTGCAATAGTACTTCGGCACGGGAGGCCACTTCCTGACGGCCCACGGTCAGCACCTCATTGACGGTGCGGTCGCCGACTACTTTGCGCATGACGGATTCCGACATGTCGCGCAAGGTTTTCTCCGCATTTCTAACCCGGAAGAGGTATTGATAGGAATTGATGATACGGTACTGCACTACCCATTCCACATCGGCCATATTGAGGTCACCGCTGAGCATGGAAGATTCGTCGATGTAGCTCGATTTGACATACTCCGTGCGGACGCCAGCCGAAGCGGTGCGGAAGCCAAATTCATGCTTCAACTGCCGCTGTACGGGGATTTTGTACATCCTCTCTACGCCAAAGGGGAGGATGAAATTCAGGCCTGGCTGCACCGTGCGGTTGTACTGGCCCAGGTTGAGCACGACGCCTTCTTCTTCGGGGCCGACCGTCTTGACGGAGGTGAGCACAATGGCGAGCACGGCTATGGCAAGGACTATTTTTTTGAGGTGCTTCCTCAAAAGGTAGCCATACTGTTGAAAGGGATCATTTTGTCTTGACATGTTTCATTTCTTTTATAAGGTCAGGAAGATGATTGGATAATATGTACGGGCAGATTTCATTTTGTGTGGGTGAAGATAGGGGGAAAAAGCGATAATTCCAAAAAGCAGCCTCTTTTAGGTAAAAGGATTCGGCCACCTTGAGATAAGGGGGCATCAGGAGGGGGGTAATGCGAGACGAAGGCGATTTTTGGGGCATGGGGGCAGTATGGCTCCCTTGCTGCTAGTCCGCAGAAAAATCCGGGAATTTTTTGGTGATGAACTGTTCCAGGCGCTTGATTTTTCGGCGTAGGTTATCCACATCTGCCTGGGTGACGGCATAGTTGCCCGTAGGCTCTTCGGCATCGGAGCCGCGCAATTGGCGTACCATGCCAGGCGGGAAGAAAACAGGGTCAGCCTCATTTTGTAGGGTATTGGTGTCTATCATGATGCTGCCCCGCCCCGTGAGCAGCCAGTCCATATTAATATTGGGATAAGCCAGCATGATAGACTGGGCGATACCACTGGATATAGCCCGGTTGCCATGCTCGATCGCCGAGATGAGCGATTGGGTGACATCGACTTCCTCAGCAAATTGGACCTGGGTTTTGCCCAGGGCTTTGCGCAATTTTTTTAGCCTGCTTCCTTGTTCTTTCGATTGATTATCAGCCACTGGTGTATTGTAAATAAAAAAATGTTATAATAAGACCATTTGAGCTATTGCAAAATAAAACCAAAAGTAGTATATTTGCCAAGTCAATGGTCATTTCCGTATCGCAATAATAATAACAATACCAATGAAAACCAAAGATTTTTGCCCAGGCTTTTTAGGTTGATTTAACACAGCGCTGTGGCAGGCGTGCCTACAGGCGGCCTGGCGCAGTTATGCCTGGCGATTTCACAGTAGGCTTTTTTCTCTTAGGCAATAGAATGGAGGCAGTAGAAGTGGGCAGTTGGCTGCTGTTGCGGCCGGCTGCCCCGGCTGCTGCTTAGGGCGTCAGGAGGCTATACACCTGAGGCGCTAAAGGTTAGTTGGGTGAAGCAGCGCCCGGCCGCCCCGCTGGCAGTCTTGTGCAAACCATGCTGCGGGGTTGGCCGGCGCGCGGCTTTTTCGCTTTTCCATTTTTTCTATTTAACTTGGCCTTCCTAAACCAGCAGAGAATATTGCTATGCAGTTTCTAGAAGTAAAAGATCGGAAAGGTTGGAGATGGTTCCACAAAGTGCCGCGCATCATCTATAAAGGTGACCCTAATTGGATCTGCCCACTGGAGGCCGATGTGCAGTCCATTTTCAACCCGGCTCAAAATAAAGCCTTTGCTGGGGGTGAAGCAGTCTGTTATGTGTTACGGGACTATGCGGGCAAGTTGGTAGGCCGCATCGCGGCTTTTATCGACCACGAGCGCAACCAGACTCAAAGCTACCCCATTGGCGGCATCGGTTTTTTTGAATGTGTGGACAACCAAAGCTACGCCTTTGCCCTTTTGGACAAAGCGATAGAATGGCTGCGCCAGCGCGGTGCCAAAGCGGTAGACGGCCCGGTAAACTTCGGCGAGCGCGATAAATACTGGGGCCTCTTGGTCAAGGGTTTTTATCCGCCCCTTTTCCAGGAAAACTACCAGCCCCGCTACTACCGGGGCTTCTTCGAGCGCTACGGGTTTGTGCCTTTCGAACAAATCCTCACGTATAAAGGCTATACCAGCGATATCCCGGCCGAGCGCTTGTCACGGGTGGCCAGCCGGATGAAAGAACGCTACAACCTCACTGCCGAGAAGCTGGACTATGCCGATCTGGATAAGTATGCACGGGACTTTTGCGAGGCTTATAATGCTGCTTTCAACCAGTATGGCCATTTCAAGCCCATTATGCCCGATCAGGTGGTCACCATGCTGAATCAGGCGAAAAGCATCGTCGACCCTAACATCATGGCCATGGCTTATTGTGATGGCCAGCCGGCCGGCTTCTGCGCTTTTTTCCCCGATATCAACCCTTTCTTAAAAGGTGCCCGTGGCAAGCTCAATTGGCTTACGCTCCCCGGCTTCCTGCTTCGCCGGCGCTTCGCGAAAACATTTAACGCCAAAGGCGTCGGCTTTGGCATCCATCCTGATTTCCGCAGCAAGGGCACCTTTGCTATCATCGTAGATTTCATGACTACCCCCGAGAATCAGGCGCGCTACCCCTGGATGTACCTCACCACCATCAGGGCGCACAATAAGGATGCCATCAGTGCTTATGAGAATTTAGCGGTTGAAGTGGACCGGGTGCATATCGCCTACCGCAAAGCTCTTGAGCCGGGCATTGACATTGAACCTTTCCCGTTTTTAGTTGAAACTTAAGGCGTAGGGCAGCCCGCTCAAGTTGATTATTTGCGGTTGCGCAGGTCTTCGAGGTACCGCTCCAATTCCAGTTCGTCATAGATGAGCACCTCGCGAGCTTTACTGCCCTCGCTAGGCCCCACGATGCCGAGCGCTTCTAATTGGTCCATGATGCGGCCAGCGCGGTTGTAGCCTAGTTTAAGGCGGCGTTGTATCATCGAGGTAGAGCCATGTTGGTTCTGCACGATGACGCGGGCAGCATCTTCGATCATTTCATCCAGTTCAGCATAGGTCAGGCCTTGGGTACCGGTGATGGCCTCGTTGTCGCCATGGAATTCGGGCAAGAAGTGGGGCTCCGGGTAGCCGGGCTGTTGGGCGATGAATTCTACCACTTGCTCCACTTCCGGGGTGTCTACGTAGGCGCCCTGCAGGCGGATCGTCTCGCCACCAACCGAAAGCAACATATCACCCTGGCCAATCAACTGGTCGGCTCCTCCGCCATCTAGAATGGTACGGGAGTCCACTTTTGAAGCTACTTTATAAGCGATGCGGGCAGGGAAGTTAGCTTTGATCACGCCGGTGATAATATTGACCGAAGGGCGCTGCGTGGCGATGATGAGGTGGATGCCGACTGCGCGGGCCAATTGCGCCAGGCGCCCGATGGGCAATTCGACTTCTTTGCCGGCGGTCATGATCATATCGGCAAACTCATCAATAATCAAGACGATAAAGGGAAGGAAGCGATGGCCTTTCAGGGGGTTGAGGCGGCGCTGCACGAATTTCTCGTTGTACTCCCGGATATTACGCGCCGAGGCTTTTTTGAGCAGGTCGTAGCGCTGATCCATCTCGATACAGAGCGAGTTGAGGGTATGGATTACGCGGCTGGTCTCGGTAGTAATCGGTTCCTCCTGTTCTGGCAGGAAGGCCAAAAAGTGGTTTTCCAACTTGCTGTAGGGCGAAAGCTCGACCTTTTTGGGGTCGATCAACACCAGCTTGACCTGAGAGGGGTGCTTCTTGTAGAGCAAAGACAGGATAATGGCATTGATACCTACGGACTTGCCCTGGCCGGTGGCACCGGCTACCAGCAAGTGGGGCATCTTAGCCAAATCAGCGACAAAGACCTCGTTGGAGATGGTCTTGCCCAGCGCGATGGGCAGGTCCATTTTGGCGCGCTTGAATTTATCGGACTGTAGCACCTCACGCATGGAGACGACCTGCTTCTTCTTGTTGGGTACTTCGATGCCGATGGTGCCTTTACCAGGGATAGGGGCGATGATGCGGATGCCCAGTGCAGCCAGGCTCAAGGCGATATCATCTTCCAGGTTTTTGATTTTGGAGATGCGGACACCCGGCGCTGGGATGATTTCATAAAGGGTGACGGTAGGCCCGATCGTGGCTCTGATTTTGGTGATTTCGATTTTATAATTGAGGAGCGTCTCGATGATTTGTTCTTTGTTCGCTTCCAGTTCGGCCCGGTCGATCTCGACGCGCTGGCTGGAATAATCTTCGAGTAAGGCCAGGACGGGGTGCTCGTAGGAGGACAACTCCAGCGTAGGGTCATAGGGTTCGCTATGGTTGGCATTCTCCTCCTGGAACGGCATCAGCTCAGGCGGGGTAAAAGGGCTGGCGTTGCTGGCCGAAGGCCCGGGGCTGGGCTGCCCCTGGTGTATTTCCAGCTCGGTTTCGCTTTGGCGCTGGGATTCAGCGATTTTTCGCAGCTCTTCCTCTGACAACTCGAGCGACAATTGGCCTGGTTTCCCCACCGGCACTGCGGCAGGCTTGCCTTGATAACTGCTGCTTTCCCCAAATAAGTCCTCTTCATCTTGATCACCGGGGTGCAGCACAGCAGCGGGCTGCCGCCGATCGCCTTCAGCTTTGCGGTTTGGCAGGCGCCCCGTCACCCAGTCAGTGAGGTAGGCTTGACTGTCCCGCACCGCACTTTGGAACGTGACTTCATTAAAGTTGGGGTTGATATTCCACACGATAATCCCGAAAAGCAAGAAGAACAGTAAGACGATCATACCTGCTGTGCCTACAAAGCTGACCAGCCACTTGCTCACCGCTTCCCCAAAGGCGCCGCCTACTGGGAAAGCCACGCTGCCGCCTACGAATTCAAAGAAGACCGAGGCGGCCAGCATGATCAATAGCCACAGTCGGAACCTTGGCCATAAGGTGTGCAGCGGTGCACGCCTGATCAGTGCCAGGCCCATCGTCACCAGGATCACTATTAATATATAGGAGGGGAGGCCAAAACCCCAGTAGAAAAACATATTCGATATGATGGCGCCCAAGCGGCCCAGCCAGTTGGCCATATCCATGCCGCTCTCCAGTAGCAATGCCCAGGAAAAACGCAGTACGCGATCTTGGTCTTGGCTCCAGGTGAAGAGGTAGGAGGTGAACGCAATAAAGAGGTACAAGGCGGAAAATAAGCAAAGTATGCCAACGAGTTTGGGGACTCGCTCATCATTGATCCCAAGCCTTAAACTCAACTGCCCTGTTTTCTTCCGATTTTTTGCCGCCATTCTGTTTTGCTCTGTCTGCTCAATTTCCTACAAAAATAGACATTAATTGGGTTTATGAAAACCTATTAGCGGCAAGTTAGCTAAAAAAAATTAAAAAAAAACATTGAATTGATTTGTTTTGTGAAATATTTTGTTTTAATTTGCAAACCAAAAGCTTTACTTTTGTTTAAAACAACAACGTAGCCATTATGATACGAGAAGACAGGCTCGAGTTAAACGAGCGTTTTATCAAGGTTTTCAAAATGCTGGAGGAGAAGGGCGAAATCGTCAAAAACGACCGCGCCGGCAAAGGCATGGGCGATTTTGCCGAGCGCATCCTCGGCAATAAATCTTATGGCCATATTATCCGGGCTTTCCTCAACCCCGAAGACAAGCGCTGTATTGACTACCGGCACGCCCGCGTGCTTTGTGAAGAGTACGGCGTCAATGAATCGTACATGATCGATGGCCAGGGCGAGCCCTTCGGCATGGAGGCGCCAAAATACTTCTTCGACGAAGGCGAGAGCCCCCGGCCTAAAGGCAATATCCTCTTTACTTCCACGGAGGCTTTCGCCGGTAGCGCCGTTGATGTCGGCAGCTTCGCCCGCGAAGGCCTGGAATACTTCAGCATCCCGGGCCTGTTAGGTAGCGGGCTCGTCGCCTTCCCGATCAAAGGCAATAGCATGGAGCCGGTCATTATTGATGGAGACGTGGTCGTCTGCCGCGAAATCAGCGGCATGTACGAGTTGAAAGACAATAAAATATACGCCATCAAAAATAATGGCCAGGTGTGGGTCAAGTATGTGCAGCGTATCTCTGATTCTCGTGGGCGTACGACGCACCTAAAGCTTATTTCCGCCAACCACCTCGAACACGACCCCTTTGTCGAAGAGGTCAACGAGTACACCCGGCTCTATCAGGTCGTGCGCCGCATCAGCGATTTGTGATTTTGTTGAAACAAATGATTGCGTTTTGTTGGCAAAGATGTCGCTTTTACGGGTAAAGGGGGGATAAGCTCTAAGCCTCAATCTGCCACGATGAGGCAAAGGCTGCTCCTTCGCGTTTATGACAATACAAAAAATTCAAAAAGCCTGCCTATCGTAAAGGCCTGGTGCGGCTCCCCTATGCAAGCCCTGCCTCTAAGGCCATCAGACGCATTTAAGTAATATCCTGCTGTTTAATACTCGCTCCCGATTGTCGCTGCGCGATAATCTGGGAGTTTTTTGTTTCAATGGGCTGTTGTGCTCCTTTTGCGATGAGGCCACCAGCGTGCCGCCGCCGTAGGCAGGAGCGATTAGCTGTGGAAAACGCGCGAAACACGATCGTGTACGTGCAGCTGATTCGGAGAAGAGGCTGTCTCAAATGGGACGAAGTGACATCTCGCCTGAATGAGGTGAAGCTTGCACAAGAAATGCGGCTTCTGTTGTAAAATAATTTCTCGCATATAACAGAAGAGGCTACTCTCCCCCCGCAGATGGTTATGAGTCCTCCCAACTCATTTGTTATCCTGCCGGGCAAAGACTTTGCGCAATAAGTCCGTCGTGCGGGAGCTGACGTCTGTGCGGATCTGCTTCTCTTTTTTTTCCACCATCGAGAACAGCCCCTTGAGCGCTTCGCTGGTGACATAGTCGTCGAGGCTAGGGTTAGCTTTTTCCACGAAGGGGATTTTATTGTAGGTATTGACCGCGTCAGCCCAGTAAGTGCGTGCGTTGAACCGGTCAAGAGATTCGACGATGACGGGGTTGAACTCCTGGTATAGTCTGCTGTAAGTCGTGCGATTGAGATATTGAGTAGCGGCGTTATCGCTCCCCATGAGGATGTCCAGGGCATCAGTGAAGGTCATTTGCTTGATGGCGTCCGTAAAGATAGGCTTGGCTCGTTTGGCGGCGTCTTCGGCCCCGCGGTTGATCCTTTCCAGGATATTGGATTCCAGGTCGTTAAAACCGGGTACATTCCTCAGTTTATCGGCGACATTACGGGCCTCGGGCGGCAGCAATATTTTATAAGGGCTTTTAAAGTAGCCATCTTGCCTGGAGAGGCGCTCAGCGCCTTCACCGATGCCCAATTCGAGGGCTTGTTTCAAGCCGGAGGCTATCTCGGCAGTAGTCAGGCCCTGGCCGCTGCCCGATAGGGTATCCAGCGTGCTTTGGATTTGCTGGGCTGTACAGGCCGAAAGGGCTAGGATGGACAGGAGCGCGGTGATTTTTTTTACCATTGTTTTGTGCTTAAGTTTTCTTGCGTTTATTTCCCCAATTTCTTGACTAACTCCAAATAGGTGAAATCTATTGTGCCAATAGAGGTTACCACAGCTGCGCTATATACCCGGCCGCCGAGAGGAGGGTGCAGCTTTTGGAGGCGCACCATCACGCCCTCTACGTCGTCGAAGTAATCATCGATGCGGTTAATGATACGGCTGGCGAGAGTCTCGAGGAGCTTGGCTGGCTTGCGCATCTCGGCCTGGCAGATCAGGAAAGCCGTTTCATAGTTGACGGTGGTAGGCTTGTGTTCCTCTTCGCCTTCGCTCTGGTAGAGCTCATCCGTTTCAGCGGCGGCTTCCGCATCAGTTTGGATAATGAGGTCAACGACAAAATCATTGCCGATTATATTTTCTTCTTCGTAGTAGCCATGATAGGCAAAAAAGCGCATCCCTTCCAAAATGATTAAAGCCATAGCAGGTGTTTTATTATGTCAAATTTAGGCAGCATAATTTACTTGCCATAGTTTAAAAGGGGCTAATTGCTTACCTTTGCCTTGATTTTTGGCTCGGCCTGCGAAAGGAGAGCCAACCCTGGCCAAAATCCAAAAAAGAAATACGATGGATAACAAAACAAATGGCGCCGCAGGCGTAATCGCAAAGAAAGCTCGGGAAGACCGCTTCCAGGGGCATGATTACTACAATATTGATGCATTGCTAGATGATGGCCACCTTTTGGCCCGCGATGCTGTGCGCACTTGGGTGAAGCAGGAAGTGAGCCCCATTATCGAAGAATATGCTGAAAAGGCCCAGTGCCCCACCCACCTGTTTAAAGGGCTGGCGGAAATCGGAGCTTTTGGCCCCAGCCTGCCGGAAGAATACGGCGGCGGCGGCATGGATGAAATGGCTTATGGCATCATCATGCAGGAGCTCGAGCGCGGCGATTCCGGCATCCGCTCCATGGCTTCGGTGCAAGGCTCGCTGGTGATGTACCCCATCTACCGGTTTGGCTCGGAGGAGCAAAAGCGGAAGTACTTGCCCAAGCTAGGGCGGGGAGAACTGATCGGCTGCTTTGGCCTGACGGAGCCAGACCACGGCTCTAACCCCAGCGGCATGATCACCAATATCAAAGATGACGGCGACGCCTACATCCTCAATGGCGCCAAGATGTGGATTACCAACTCACCTATCGCCGATCTGGCGGTGGTGTGGGCTAAGGATGAGGAAGGTGTAGTGCGCGGCATGATTGTCGAAAAAGACATGCCGGGATTCTCTGCACCGGAAATCCACGGCAAGTGGTCGTTGCGGGCTTCTATTACCGGCGAATTGGTCTTTGAAGACGTGCGTGTGCCCAAGGAAAACGTCTTCCCGGAAATCAGGGGGATGAAGGGGCCCTTGTCCTGTTTATCAAAAGCCCGTTATGGCATCGCCTGGGGCGTCATCGGTGCAGCAATGGACTGTTATGATTCGGCCCTGCGCTATTCGCTGGAGAGAGAGCAGTTTGGCCGCCCCATCGGAGCTTTCCAGTTGACCCAGAAAAAATTGGCGGAGATGATTACCGAAATCACCAAAGCACAGTTGCTGGCCTGGCGGCTCGGCAGCCTGGCCAACGAGGGTAAGGCCACGCCGGCCCAGATATCCATGGCCAAGCGCAACAACGTACAAATCGCCCTGGAAATCGCTCGCGAAGCCCGGCAAATCCACGGCGGCATGGGCATCACCAACGAATACCCCGTAATGCGCCACCTGATGAACCTGGAAACGGTACTGACTTACGAAGGCACCCACGATATCCACCTGCTGATTACCGGCATGGACGTCACTGGCTTGAATGCCTTTGAATAGCAGTTTCCCCCTTTGAAAAAGCAACTTTTCAGGCGATAATCGCCAAAAAGTTGCTTTTTCTGTACAATAGGTGCCGATTTTACAACAAAATCGCCCCTGCTTGGCGTTGATACAAAAGCAAATAAATTTCAGAAATGAGGAAACGCACTGCTCTTATTCTCCTTTTGGCCATATTCACCTCTTCCTGGGGGATTAGCCAGGAGGAACCTATTTATCTCACCAATCCTTCTTTTGAGGATATGCCCCGCCATAGTAAAGCCCCAACTGGCTGGGCGGACTGTGGCTTCCCGGGCGAATCTGAACCTGATGTGCAGCCCAGTGGCGACTTTAGCGTCACCAAGGCTGCTTTCCACGGCAATACTTACCTGGGGTTGGTGGTACGCGACAACGATACCTGGGAGGCGGTGGCCCAACGGCTCAGCCGCCCTATGAAAAAAGGGCAATGTTATGAATTTAGCCTGCACCTGGCGCGTTCTGAATTGTATATCAGCATGAGCCGCGTCAGTAATGAGACGACCAACTACGCCACGCCGGCCAAGGTGCGTATCTATGGCGGGTTTGGGCCTTGCGACAAGAAGTATCTGCTAGGAGAGAGCCCGCTGGTAATCAGCCACCGTTGGCTGCAGTACAACTTCAAATTTGAGCCGATAGCAGATTATACCTACATCACGATCCAGGCTTTCTACGAAACGCCTACCCTATTCCCTTATAATGGAAATGTGCTGGTGGATAATGCTTCGCCCATCAAGCCCATATCTTGTAAGGAGACAGTGCCGGATGAGCCAGTGGAGTCTCAGCCCGAGATAAGCCAGGTAGAACAGCCCCGCCAGCCAGAGCAGCCTCGCCCGCGGCCTACCCCGCCCAGCCCGGCCAATACCGATACTACGCCTAAGTCTCCTGCTCCTAAGCCGGAGCCAGAGCCCGAAAAGACTTTGGCAGGCGTAAAACGCGCTGATTTGTCGAAGGGGCAAACCATCCGCCTGGATAACCTCTACTTCGAGTCTGACAGTAGCCGCATCCGAAGGGAATCTTATAAACTACTGGATGAGGTCTACGAATTCCTCGCCAAAAATGCCGATGTAGTAGTCGAAGTCGGGGGCCATACGAATAGCCTCCCCCCGGAGGATTATTGCGACCGCCTCTCTACCGAACGGGCAAAATCCGTGGTGGATTACCTGGCGAGCAAAGGCATTTCCCGCAAGCGCCTCCAGTACAAAGGATATGGCAAGCGAGACCCTATCGCTTCCAACAAAACGCCATACGGGCGCAGTAAAAACCAGCGGGTTGAGATTAAAATCCTGGACTTGAAAGATGGTAGTGGTTGAGTGTCCAGCCTCTTTTTAGCCGCTTGCCGTTATCATGATCAGGGCTTGAACATGCTCCTGTATAGCAGCAAGCCTGCTTAGCGCTCCTCTACTACGAAGCCCAAGCGCTGTAAATCCTCCCAGAAGGCAGGATAAGATTTCACCACGACTTCCGGCTCGGCAATGCGGATGGGCCCCAAGATCGCCAGTGGTGCAAAAGCCATCGCCATGCGATGGTCTTCATAGGTGTCAAACACGGGAAGCCCCGCTACTTGAGCTTTACCTGATATTTGATAATGCTGAGCGTCCGAGCTATCGCCCTCGAGGCCCGGGCTTGGGGTTAGGCTTGCTCCCACTTTGGCCAGCTCGGCATGCAAAGCGGCGATGCGGTCGGTCTCCTTGATGCGCAAGGTTTCCAGTCCAGTAAATGCAGCTGGCACGCCCAGGGCAGCACACACCACCGCCAAAGTTTGGGCCAGGTCGGGGCAGCGCAGGAAATCTTGTTCAAAGGCTATGGGCCGTGCCGGGCCGGTTTTAGACAGGCGGATGCCCCCCTGGTTGAAAGTAGTCTGCACTCCGAAGTTTTCCATCATCGGCACCAGTACGGCATCGCCTTGGACGCTTAGTTCAAACAAGCCGTTGAGCTGTAAATCTACTTCATCGGCTAGTGCGGCCATCGCGTAGTAGTAAGAAGCGGCCGACCAGTCGGCTTCTACCGTAAATGAGCGGGCGCGATAGGCCTGAGGCGGCACATCGATGGTATTGCCTTCCCAGCGGCAGTGCACGCCAAAATACGCCATGAGATTGAGGGTCATCTCGATGTAGGGGCGCGACACGACCCGCCCTTCCAAGCGCAGCGTACAGCCTGAAGGTAAAACCGGGGCGATCATCAGCAAGGCTGAAATGTACTGGCTGCTAGTACTGGCGGAAATGGATAGCTCCTGTTTATGCCCCAACCCTTGCGGGCTGCCGATGCGCAAGGGCGGATAGCCCTCCTTTTCCAGGTAGTCGATATGAGCGCCTAACTGGCGCAGGGCTTCAACCAGCAGGCCGATAGGGCGTTGTTTCATGCGTTCAGTGCCGGTGAGCACTTGGGTGCCTGGCTGTAAGGCCAGGTATGCAGTCATGAAGCGGAAAGTAGTGCCGGCCGCCCCGGCATCGAACAAGGTGTCGCTGCTCTGCAGGAGGTTGAGCAGCAGTTCGGTGTCCCGGGCATTAGCCAGGCAATGAATCGGGAAATCTTCGCCGCTCAAAGCGCGGATGAGCAATGCCCGATTGCTGATACTCTTTGAGCCGGCCAGGCTGATTTCTCCTTTCAGTGCCTGTGGCTTGCGGTGCAGGGTATAGATCATAGGATAAAACTTTTTTCTTTGGCAAAATTGGAGTGGGGGGGGCCGCGTGAGACAAGGGCTTTGCCTCTAGCACATTTATTTCACGGGGCTGGCTCCCTACTAGCGATAGCGCACTCCAATGGCCAAAGAACTAACTTTTTTAGGGTACTGGAGGGATGTTTTGTTGAGTTTTCTCTTCATCATCCAGCTCATCCAGTTTCTGGCGGGTTTCCTGGGCTTTGCTTTCCAGTTTAGCCGCCTGGAATATTTCGAGGGCCAAATTAAAATAATCCCGGGCAGTATTTTTTTCACCCATCAGCAGATAAACATCGCCGATATTGAAAAGGTCTTCCCCTTCGCCTTCGGCAAAGCCGATTTGGCGGTCTATTTCAAGGGCTTGTTTGTGGTATTTTAGTGCTTTATCCAATTCGTTTTTTTTCTGATAAATCAGGCCGATGTTGCCCATTTGTACGGACGCGCCACGTAGGAAGCCCATTTCGGTATGGATTTGCAAGGCTTGTTTGATGTGCTGCAAAGCCTCGTCAAACTCTTCCCGGTCCATGAGCACCAGGCCGATATGCCCCAGGTGGTTGGCCTGCCCTTCGGGATAGCCCATGGCGCGGTGAACTTCCAGGGCTTGCCGAAAGTATTCCAGCGCATCTTCCTTCTGCTCCTGATGATAATGTGCCAAGCCGATATAGCCCAGGTCGTCCCCCTCGCCTTTCAGGTCACCAGTGCGGCGGTCCAGCTCCAGGGCGCGTCGATAGAGGGCCATCGCTTGCTTGTAGTCTTGCTTGCGGTGGCAGATACCCCCCAACCTGCTTAGGGCGTTGGAGAGGGTGCCTTCATCCTTGAGGCGTTGGGCCAGCCGTTTGGCTTCCTCAAAATAAGCCTGGGCTTTGTCGAGCCGGGAAATTTGGTAGGCGGCCTCGCCAGCTTCGTAGTAGCGGTGCAGCAGGGCTTGGCGCAAGGGCTTGGGGGCTTTCAGGTATTTCTTTAGCTCGCGCTCAGCTTCTTCAAAAGCTCTTTTGCCAGAAGAGGGCTGCCGCTCCTGGTCGAGGTTTTCTTGCACCCGGGCAGCCTCATCGGAAAATTGTTCGGCGACGTTGCTATAAGAAATAAAATCATAAGCTTTGGATAACAGCGCCATGTAGAGCGGCTGGCTAACGAGCACAATCAGGTTGAGGCGTTCACGTGTTACGATATCGCGGTGCCAGAGTAATTGCTCTGCTGCCAGCTGGAGGTCAGCGATCGGCTCGTGATAAATCGGCAAGACAATCGGCTGTTGCATGCTGCCATAGCTATGCAATAGTTGGTAGAGATTTTGGCTGATTTCCTGGCTTTGCGGCTCCAGGTACCAGTCGGGGTGCTGAGCGAGGATATCCTCTACGATGGCATCGCCCAGCCGGGGGGTGTCAACCCCGATCGTAGCCAGAAAAGGCGTACTGGGGCGCAGGTAGCGCAAGTTGTCCAGAAAATACTGGTAGCGCGGCCACTGCTGCCGGGGCAGCAAGCTTTCAACTATCGGCTTCCTCGTTTTTTCTGGCATAGATTTTCACCGTTTCTTCAATCAATGGGTTGAGGCTATACCAAGTCGGCTCATTGCGCACGCCGATAATCTGGTTGGCGAGGAAGGCCTCGATCAGCAGGTCTTCATTTTTTACCGATGGCGTGTTGTGGATGCGCACGCTCTCCAAGAGCTGGATTTTTTCCATACCGATTAGTGAAGACTCTAACTCCTCCCGCATCCGGCTGGCACCGTAGTCCACATCTTCCAGGGTGATATGCGGGCGATTCAGCATGCGTACCCGCCGCCCGGCATAAGAGATGATTTTGATGAATTGCCGGATGATACCGCCGGATTTGTCGATGGCATAGGCGATGGCCGCTTCGTCAATCAAGTGGCTGCCCGGGGCGATGCGCTTATAGACAATATCGTGGAATAGCTTGCGGTTTTGAGCGATTTCCTGCTGTGTTTTTGCGGTTGATTGCCGAGTGATGGGGTTGGGGAAGAGCTTTAGCCCCAGGTACTCATTGGTTACCTCGCCGGTTTCCTGGAATTGGCCATAAGTCATCAGCACGACCGGGACCGAGACGATTTTCTTGCAGTGCAGGCGGTCGATATAGTGCCGGTTATCGATGAATAGTTTGCGGATTTTATCCGCGTTGCGCACATGATCCAGCTCGTTAAAGACCAGTAGCAGTTGCTTTTTATATTGCAGCACCTCCTCCCGATAAGCCTGGATGATTTTATTGGTCGCCTCAAAGACATCGCGCGGGCTAACGTTGAAGACCTCGCGGACGATTTCCCGGGAGTGGCTATCCATGCGGATATTCGCAAAGACGTCGATGCCTGCTTTGAGCAATCCCAGGAAGCGCCCGATGGGGCTGTTGCCAAGGCCCGCCTGCAAGCCGGCACCACCTTCGCGCTTGACACCGGATTCTTCAATGCTCTCAAAGCTTACCCCTTCCAGCTTTTTTTTGATTTTTTGGAGCTCGGCTTCAAACTTGCGCTCCAGGTTGCGATGCCCTTTCATCAGCTTGTAAGCTACCGTGAGCAGCACGTCGGCGATGTCCACATCGTTCATGTCAAAGAGGTCGGTAGCGAAGAAGGTCACTACCTCGAAGTGCTGACGCACCTCCTTGTCGGGCAGGAAATTGAGCGCCGTAGTCTTACCCGTGCCGACCTGGCCCATGATGTAAATGGTATGCTGCTCCTGCCGGTCATAAATAATGCGGTCTTTAATCTCCAGGAGCTTCTGCTCGTAAATGGGCACGTAGAAATCTTCCTGCTCTACGGTCAGGAACCCCAAAAGCAGGTTGTTGACGAAATCGTTGATATTGGCCGCAGCTTCCATACACAAAGATGAATTAGTGGGATGCACGAGTGCTCGAGGCACCTGGCTTCAAAAATAACAAAAAACTTTGGCATGGCAACTAATCCACGAGGTCGCGGTACTGGCGGGCGAAGTCATCCACAGTAATGCTATGGAGCGCCTCTAGTTCATATACTTCTTGCGGTGTAGCCAGCTCGAACTGTTCCACTACGCCTAAGGCTTGCAAGGCGTGGATAATATCCAGGAAAGCGCGCTCTTTTCCTTCTTTGATTCGGATGCAGTAGTCCATTGTGTTGATTTAGTAATGTTATTAGGAGCGTACTTGGGTTAAAGAGGATCCCTACTTCAAGGTAAAAGCAAATTGGCGGGCAAAGGTTCAAAAAGCCTGGCTTATTCACTCGCTCATAGAGCTGAGGCAGTGGATAAGCTGGGGCAAAATGCAGCAGCAAACCAGCCGATTACTCCTCTTCTTCCACCAGGGGTGCCCAGGGGAAGACGTCTTTTTCGGTTTGAGGGGGCGGCGCTGGCGCTGGCGCAGGTTCAATCCTTTTCCCTTTTTTCTCTTCCTTTTCCAAGTGATGCTGGCGCATTTCCTCATCTGCTTTTTCGTAGGCGCGGATGATTTCCTTTACCAGGCGGTGGCGCACCACGTCTTCGGCATCGAGGTAAATGGTCTGGATGCCCTCCAGGTGTTCGAGGAGGTCAATGGCGCGGCGGAGGCCAGATTTTTGGTGAAAAGGCAGGTCTATTTGGGAAAGGTCGCCAGTGATGATGCACTGGGCAGAAGGCCCCAGGCGAGTAAGGAACATTTTGAGCTGCATGGTGGAGCAGTTCTGCGCCTCGTCGAGGATGATGAAGGCGTTATCGAGGGTGCGGCCCCGCATGAATGCCAGGGGAGCGATTTCGATGATGCGGTTGGTCATAAACTGCTGTAGTTTTTCCACCGGCAGCATATCATCCAGGGCATCATAGAGCGGGCGCAGGTAGGGGTCCACCTTTTCCTTGAGGTCGCCGGGTAAGAAGCCAAGGCTTTCGCCGGCTTCAACGGCCGGCCGGGTCAGGATGATTTTTTTGACCTGGCGGTTTTTCAGCGCGCGCACGGCAAGCGCGACTGCGGTATAAGTTTTGCCAGTACCGGCGGGGCCTACGGCAAAGACGATGTCGCTCTGCTCTGAAGCCTCGATGAGCTTTTTCTGGTTGCGCGTCTTAGCTTTAATGGGTTTACCTTCCCGGCCATAAAGGATAGTTTTGTTCGAGCTGGTACTGCTCAGGCGGGTCTCAAAGGGATTGGTGCCGCTGAGCAAGTCCTCCACCATTTGCATGGGCAACTCCTCGTGCTCCTGGAGCAAGCGCACCATGACCTCGAACTTGTCTTTTGCTTTCTGGGTAAACTTTTTTTCGCCGACGATTTTAACGCTATTGCCCCGGGAGGTGATCGCCACCTCGGGGAATGCCTTGCGCAGCAAGTTTAGCTTGGCATTATTTTCGCCGTACAGCTCGACTAAATCTACGCTGTCAACGGTCAGGATAATTTCGCTCAATACGGAACCTTTGTTTTTGATCAATGAATCTGTTTGCAGCAAGGAAACCCTTTTTGCGCTTGAAAAGTTCAGTAAAAGCGGTTTCCAGGGCGCGAAAAACCGGGGCTGCTGCCCGGGCACTTGGCGCAAAACAAAAGTACGGCGATTATCTGTACCGTGCCAGAGTTTTGATACTCCTTTTCGCAAGTATTTCTCCACAAAGAAATATTCTCCTAAATTTACGCCTGCCAAATAACAAAAAACCAATGCTTCCGACTATGCCCATTGTAACGTTTACGACCGACTTTGGCTGGCACGACCACTACCTGGCCACCATCAAGGGGGCGCTGCTGTGCAAATGCCCCCAGCTGACGCTTGTCGATATCACCCATGGCATCAAGAATTACGATATTGTGCAGGCGGCTTTCCTGTTCCGCAGCGCCTGGCCTAGTTTCCCGGCCGGGGCCATCCACCTCATCAGTGTCAATGATTACTATGCTTTGGAGAAGCGCTATCTGGCTACGGAGTATCAGGGGCACTACTTTATAGCACCAGATAACGGCTTGTTTTCGCTGATTTTTGATGAGCTCCCGGCACAGATCATCGAGCTGGAATACGACTCTGCGGACTCTTTCCCGCTAAAGGAGGTCTATTCAACTGCTATCGGCCGCCTGGGGCAAGGCTTGCCGCTCGCCGAGCTAGGCCCGCCAGCACGAGATGTGGTGCAGCGTATTGCTTTACAGCCAGTTATCGGCAGCTCACACATCCGCGGCTCTATCGTCTATATTGACAATTTCGAGAATGCGATTTCTAATGTTTCCCAAGATTTATTTGAAAAAGGCAGAGGGCAGCGCCAGTTTGCTTTATTCTTCAAACGCAACGACCCCATCCGCCGGCTTTCCCGGGACTACCACGAGGTGCCGGTAGGAGAGCCGCTTTGCCGTTTCAACTCTGCAGGATACCTGGAGCTGGCCGTCAATATGGGCAAAGCCGCCAGTTTGCTGGGGCTAAAGGTCGATGATAATATTCAAATAGACTTCCACTCATGATCAAACGCATCGTCAAACTCACTTTTAGGGAAGACCAAGTCACCGAATTTCTGGCACTTTTTGCAGAAACCAATGAGCGCATCCGCAGCTTCCCCGGCTGCCAGCACCTCGAGCTATTGCGCTGTGACCAGCCAGCCAATATTTTCTTCACCTATAGTATTTGGGATGGCCAGGAGCAGCTCGACCATTATCGCTATTCGGAATTCTTCCGGGATACCTGGCAACGCACCAAGGCGCTTTTTGCGGAAAAAGCGGAGGCCTGGAGCGTGATGGAAGTGTAAGCCTACACCTTCGCTTAAGGAGGCGCGGTAATCTTCATAAGAACAGCCACCCGGGTAATACAATGCATTCGTTTTCCGAGAAGCCGTACAGGCTTGCGGCTTAGTGCCAAGATTTTATATACATCTTGTCTTGCTCTGGCGCCTTGCCGCCTAGCGCAGCAGCAGCCAATCTTTGAACTGTAGCGCCAATACCCCCACTACGATGAGTAGGTGGATGATTTCGGCAATGCGAGGCGGCAGCTTGATGAAATTGAAGGACAACATGATGCCGATGGGCACTGCCGTAATCATCAATAGGGACAACTGGATATCCGCTTGCACCAGTAGCGCTAGAGCGGAGAGCAGTAAAGCCCAATAGATAAGATTGATTTTGCGCTGAACTTCAATGACTTGTTTGAAGAGGTAGCTGCCATAGCTGAATAATATAATCAGGATGACAATAGCGAAAATAGCCAGGCTGAAGTAAATAGAATTCACATCCGCTTGGGGGGTGAAATCCAAAAAGCCAAAGCTTTGGAGGATGCCTTCCTGCCAGAGCGCTGGCAGGCTGTCCTGCCAAAAGGCATAAACTGATAGCAACAAGTAGGGGGTCAACAGGCCGATGACCACCATCAGGCGCTCCCGAAGCTTGAAGGCGCGAAAAGAGTTTAGCCCTACGAAACCCAAGACGACAAAGACTAAATAAGAAGCGTAAAACAAAGCCGCGATGCCTACCCAGAAGCCGATGTTGAAGATGCGGTCGGCGCAATCGGCCTTTTTATAGATGCTGAAGATTTCGCCCAGTGCGATGATTAGGAAGGTGTTGGCTAGCAGCGATGGGGAAAGGTAGAGGAATTCGGGCAAAGCACTGCTAATGAGGATGTAAAAAAGCCCTGGGAAAAGGCTGGTTTCCTCGGCAAGCCGGTGCTCGATGACCAAGTAGTTGATGTAAGTGGCCTGGAGCAGCAGCAAGGCCATCGCTATAATATCGGCCGTGAGCCCATGAGGGCCGACCATCCCATATACCCAGCCGGATAGTGGCCCGTAAGCGAGCGGCTCAGCGCCATCGGGCACAAACCAGATAGAAATGCGCATCAGCACCACATAAAAAGCTAGTAATATGCTGGCCAGCAGTTGGTTGGTTCGGAATAAGGCTAACACCGGCTTGTTTCTGTTTTTGGTTTCGCGATCTGGCAAGGCTTATATTAGGCCTTCCCGCATCGCAAATTTACCAAAAATATTCACTCGCTACCTTCCTTGCGCTCCTTTAAATGCTTCCTGCTCGTCATATTGGGTGCCGTTGTGCGTATCTTTGCGATATGGAGGCTACCAGCTGGTGAGGATTGATCTGCTTTGCCGTGGTTGACTTCCTGCTTTGAAAAACCTGAAAGAGGCATTTTACAAAAACAGCAATTATGTGGAAATTTAGCAAAAACTTGAGATTTGGGGCCCTTTGGGCATTTGCCATGCTGCTGGCCAGCCCGCTGCTGGCACAGGAGCAAATCCACCCCGAAAAGCGGCTGGAAGAGCTGGGTATCGAACTGCGCCCACCTCGCGCTTCAGTGAATAACTACGTACCCGCGGTGCGCACGGGCCAGCTGGTGTTCACCTCCGGCAATATCCCCTACAAAGCCGACGGCACGCTCATCCGCGGTAAGGTAGGAGGAGACTTGAGTTTAGAGGAGGGGCGGGAGGCAGCCCGCGAAACCGCCATCAACCTGCTGAGCGTGCTCAAAAATGAATTGGGCGATCTGGGCAAAGTCAAGCGCATCGTCAAAGTACTCGGCATGGTCAACTGCACGGCAGGCTTTGAGCAGCAACCTGCGGTGATGAATGCCTTCTCCGATTTGATGGTCGAAGTATTTGGCGAGCGCGGCCGCCATGCCCGCTCAGCCGTGGGCATGTTCGCACTGCCGTTCAATGTAGCGGTGGAGATTGAGATGGTGGTGGAAGTGGAGGAGTAAATAGCAGAGAAGATAAGGGGCAGAGCGGTGACAGTTCGTAGCTTGAAATAAACGAAACTATTTAGCTAGCTTCGAGTTTTGAGCTACGAGCCACGAGCTACTCGCCCGGCAGAAAAAAGCTTCGCTATTCCAGGGGGCGAGTTTTTGGCCATGCCTTCAGGATTAAGTTTAGAAAATCTTCTTTTCTACGGTTGAAACTTGGCGCCCCCCTTTTACCAAGGCTGAACTCGAAACTCGAAACTCGAGACAGCAGCTAAATAGTAAAAAAAACAATCAAAAAACGAGATTATGGAGCGCAGGAAATTCCTTAAATCTGGTAGCCTCTTAGCAGGGGCAGCCCTGACCGGCAGCTCGGTGCTGGCCGCATCGGGGCAAGGCTTAGCCGTTGCTGAGCCATTCAGGATGAAATTCGCCCCTCATCTGGGCATGTTCCGCGCCCATGCTGGCGACGACCCGGTGCGGCAACTGGAATTTATGGCCGAGATGGGCTTCCGAGCTTTTGAAGACAATGGCATGAAAGAGCGCGAAGAAGGCATGCAGCGCAAAATGGGGGGTATTATGGAGCAACTGGGCATCCAGATGGGCGTTTTCGTGGCCCATAAGATCTATTGGCATGAGCCCAATCTGGCCAGCGGAGATATCGGTAAGCGCGAAGAGTTTTTGCAGGATATCCGGGAGTCGGTCGAAGTAGCCAAGCGCGTCAACGCAACCTGGATGACGGTGGTGCCCGGCCACCTGGACCTACGGCAAGACTTGGGCTACCAAACAGCTAATGTGGTTGAAACCCTCCGGCAAGCTAGCGCGATCCTGGAGCCTCATGGGCTAGCCATGGTACTGGAGCCCCTCAACTTCCGCGATCACCCCGGCTTGTTCCTCACCAAAGCCGCGCAGGCCTACGCCATCTGCCAGGCGGTGGATAGCCCGGCTTGCAAGATACTCTTCGATATTTACCACCAGCAAATCCAGGAGGGCAACCTCATCCCCAATATCGAGAAAGCTTGGAGCGAAATCGCCTACTTCCAAATCGGTGACAACCCAGGCCGCAATGAGCCTACGACTGGCGAAATCAACTACAAAAACGTCTTGCAGTTTATCCATGGCAAAGGCTTCGAGGGCATCCTCGGCATGGAGCACGGCAACTCCCGCCCTGGTAAGGAAGGGGAATTGGGGCTAATCGCGGCTTATCGGGCGGTAGATGTGGCGGAGTAAGCCCTGCCCTCTCCCCCTTTTTACTGCCGCTGTAAACTCATCTTCCCGCTCACGTAGCCCTGGCTGCCGATGAGGCGGTACCAATACATCCCCTCCGGTAGGCCATTTCCATCAATCATAACCTCCTCAGCAGTGATGCCTTCGTAGGCGCGCCACATCCGGCCGTCAGCTCCGATTACTTCCAGGCGGAACGTATCGCCGCTAGGGTTGTTGAAAGCCAGGCGAGCCTGGCGGCTGAAGGGGTTGGGGAAAAGCTTGGGCTGTAGCGCCTCCGTCAGCGGGTCGGATAAGCTGTTGACGGGCACATACTCGACGCAAGCGTCTCCAATCAGGCTCACTACCTGCTCCTGGTGGTAGTTGACGATGTCCACGATCTCGCTGATACAGATGAAGTTGTCGGTCAACTCGGTATAGTAGATGCGGCAGAGCGGCTGCACGGCATTGGTTTTGACTAAAGAGGAATCCTGATAAGAGATGCCGATGACGTGATTGATGCTGCCGGCCGGCATGATGGGGTATCCATCCGGATTATCAGCCAGGTTTTCCACCCGCATAATTTGCAGGCCGCTCAGTTTGAACTCGTAGGCATTGATACGGGTAGAGGGGTTGAAGATGCCAATATCAATATATTGCGCATCAAAATCGGCATCGATGATGCTGAGGGTAGCCGTGTCGGAGGGGTTCAACACGCCAGCGGGGAAACGGCAGTGGTCGTGCGAGCCGGCATCCGGATGCCAGTGGATAGTGCCGTAATTGACGCAACTGGTCAATAAAGAGGCGTCGTAAACGCTGATGCGCCCGTCGGCATTGAGGTCGTTGCAGGAAGTAGGTTCGATATCGTTGGCGAGGATATGCGTCACATAATCCTGGGCATCCACGATTTCCTGAGCACCATTTTGGTCCATATCGCCGCGCAGTATGCTGCCGCCACACTGACCGGTACAGTCTTCCTGAGCAGTGCCATATGGAGTGCCGAAGCAGTCAGAATAAGGCTCGCAATCTGGGTCAACAGTCATTTGGAGGTTGCCCGAGGAGCGGTCCAGGATAATGCAGGCTTGCGCCCAGTTGTTGAGCGTATCTTTCTCGAGGCGGCCCAGCTTATCCGGAGCATTGCGCCAATTGACGCGGGCAACAAAAACGTAGCGCCCGTCGGGCACGTCGGTCACGTCGATCCACTGGCATTCCAGCCCCGAGGAATAGATATCATAGCAGCCGGCGGTGATGCCCATGTTGTTGCAGCCATATTGGGCGGAGCCGGTATCGCAGCCGAGGTCTAAGACGCAGAAGCCATTCTTGAATCCGATGGGGATTTCGTGGCCATCATCGCGGAATAGGATATACTCGGCATAGGAATCGTAGTGGTAGTGGTTGTGGCAGTTATCCCAGGTGAATTGGTTATTCGTCGCAGAGGGTGTGCCGATATAGTAGTCAAGCTCGCCCTCATTGTCGATCCAGGTAGTAAAGCGGATGATATTGCGCAGGCCATAGCCGCGCAGGCAGCCTTCGTTGATGAGGCAGGCATTGGTGGAGTTGATGGTAGTAAGCTGCAGCGAGTTGATCAGCACGTCCTGGCGGATAGACAAATCCGGCCCATCGGGGCAATCGGGGTGAGTCTGGGGCAGGCAAGAGCCATCGTCGATGGTCGCCAGCGGGTCATAATTACAGGAGTTGGGGTCAGTACAGCCGATTACGGGCCCTTCGTAGAAAATTTCCCAGATGATGGGGATGCTGTCCGGGCAGGCATCCATATTGTCGCCCATACGGATGTAGTAGGTACTGCCAGCGACGAAATGGGTGGTGAGCTCGGCCTGTGGGGCGCAGTCTTTTCCGTCGTCATTGTAAGAGATCGTCCCGGTATTGTTTTCAGAGATGAGGATGCCGGCGCAGGTTTCATAGACCCATATCTTGGTGTCGCAGTCATTCAGCCCGCAGGTGGTGATGGTGTAAATACCGGTAGAGTCGGGTACAAACAGGTACCAGGTATCGTCAAAGAGGGTTTCATAAAGCCCCAGGCTATCCAGGGGGATCGCATTTTCGCAGACCTCGCCGGGCTGGCAGTTAAAGTTAAAGTTATCGTAGCTGCCAAAAGCATTGCCCATGGCCAGGGTGTCGCCTTCCAAGATGAGCCGGTAGAAGCCGGGGTTGAAGATGCCGTCGCCATATGAGTCGTAGATGGAGAAATAGATACAAGTGTTTTCGGGCACACAGACCTGGGTCTGGTAGAGCGTATTATTGGCATAGGTGTTGTAGCCGACGCTGGCATAGATATTGCCCTGAGCATCGCCCACGGCCCAGGCCGTTTCGTTGGCATACTGGTCCGTCCTGATTTCTACAATGAGGGATAGCTCGTCACCCGGGCAGGGGGGCTGAGCATGGAGCACGAAGAAGTTGAGGAAGCAGGCGGAGAAAAACAGTACAATAGCGCGCATAAGGTTTGCATTTTAGCCGCCAAAAATACGGTTTTCGGGGGGAATGTTTTTTAAATAACATAAATTTGGTATTTTATCTGTCAAAACATAAAATTTCAGGCTTATGCAACTTCGCTTACTCCTTCTGGCCCTGGCGGCACTCCCTATTTTCCTAACTGCCCAAGAAGGGCTTTACTCCCGAGCAGCTGTTCACCTGCATGGCCGCCCGGTACACGAGCTGGCTGCGGTGGGCATCGACCTGACCCATGGCGATTGGGCGGCGGGGGGGCAGTTCTCCTCCGATTTTTCCGAGGCCGAGATTCAGCAGTTGCGCCAGGCGGGTTTCGAAGTGGAAATCCTGATTGAGGATGTACAGGCTTTTTATGTATCCAGGAGCCGGGAAGCGATAGCCTTCCGTTCTCCGGAGAGTGACAGTTGTGATTTTCTGGGTACCCAGCGCTATCCTTATGCTACGCCCGAACACTTCGGGCTGGGGTCGATGGCTGGTTTTTTTACCTACCAGGAGATGCTGGAACACCTGGATGCTATGGCTGCTGAATACCCCCACCTCATTTCTGCCCGCCAGCCTATCGAGGGCTTCCTCAGCCATGAAGGCCGGCCTATCTACTGGATGCGCTTGTCTAACAACCCGAATGTAGACGAAGCTAAGCCCGAAGTGCTCTACACCGCTCTGCACCATGCCCGGGAGCCGAACAGCTTGTCGCAGCTCATCTTCTTTATGTGGTACATGCTGGAAAATTACGCAACCGACCCCGAGGTGAAAGCCTTGGTGGATGGGCTAGAGCTTTATTTCTTGCCCTGCCTCAATCCCGATGGCTATATCTACAATGAAACCATCGCGCCCGAAGGTGGTGGCTTGTGGCGTAAAAATCGCCGCGACAACGGCAACGGCTCCTTCGGCGTAGACCTCAACCGCAACTACGACTACGAGTGGGCGGCGGGCCCCGGTTCATCCAGCAACCCCAACTCACAGGTCTATCACGGCCCAGAGGCCTTTTCAGAGCCGGAAACCCAAGCGGTGCGCGCTTTTTGCAATCAGCATCAATTCCGCCTGGCGCTCAATTACCACACTTTTGGCAACCTGCTGGTGTACCCCTGGGGCTTCTCCGGCGAAGTTTGCCCCGACGATTTCACCTTCTCCACCCTGGCGGGCCTGATGACCGCACAAAATGATTATCTGGCCGGCACGCCCCCGCAGACCGTGGGCTATCTGGTCAATGGTGGCTCTGACGACTGGATGTACGGCGAAATGGACGAAAAACCAGGCATCTTCTCCTTCACGCCCGAGGTAGGCCAGGGGGGCTTTTGGCCCGCCATCAGCGATATCGAAACCAATTGCAAGGCTTCTATGCTCATGAACCTTGGCGCTGCCCGCGCTGCACTCGACTATGCTGAACTAAAGCGCAGTGATGCCCGCTATGTAGCACAACTTGAGAGCCGCCTGGATTACTCCCTCACCCGCTATGGCCTGGACGGGGGGACATTCCAATTGTCTTTAACTCCCCTCTCTGAAAACGTCAGCGTTGAAGACCCCCAGCGCATTTACACCCTGGGTCTGGGTGAAACCAGCACTGGCAGCTTCCTCCTCCGCCTGGCTGAGGATGTGGCAGAGGGTGAAGAGGCTATCCTGCTGCTCGAACTGGCGGGTACCAACTGGCAGCGCCGCGATACCATCTGGCGCACCTATTACACGGGCGGCGAGCCGGGCTTTTACGACCCGGCAAATAGCCTTGACAACTGGGATGCCCTGGCCGGTAATTGGGGGCTGACCACCAAGCAGTTTTTCTCCGCCCCCACTGCTTTTACAGATTCCCCAGACGGCAATTATATCGTATTATCGGAAAACATCCTCACCTTAGCTGAGCCGCTGCTCATGCCCGAATCGGGCGAAGCACTACTGGCCTTCAAAGCCCAGTGGGATATCGCCTCCGAAACGGATTATGCCCAGTTGAGCCTCTCGGTCAATGGCGGGCCTTCCTTCCCGGTTTGCGGCAACTATACCCAGCGCCTGTACTATACTGCGGATGATTGGTTGCCTGCCTACATGGGCCGACAACCCTTTTGGGTAGAGGAGCAAATCGATTTGTCGCAGCACGCCGGCCCTGGCGATGAGATCCAACTCCAGTTTGCTATGGTCTCCGGTGGGGGCGAAGCCGACGGTTTCTACTTTGACGACCTGGCATTGGTGACGGAGGGTATGGTTTCAACTACGCTTTCTCCCCAGCATTTTGCTGCTATGACGGTTTACCCCAACCCTGCCCGCGAGCGATTCACCGTTGAGCTACAGCGGCCGGGGGGCTTTGATTCCGATACCCGTCTGGAGGTATACAATAGCCTGGGGCAGCTCGTTGCCACGCGGGCCATCCCCGTCGGGGCAGGCCCGGCAAGGCTCGATTTGGATGCTTCTTCCTGGCAAGCGGGTTTGTATGTGTTGCACCTCGCGGGAGCGGATAGGGCGCTGACGCGGCGGCTGGCAGTGGTCAGGAAGTGAGCAGGCGGAGTTTCGAAAACAGCTCCTGCTCTCACCTTTTCCTGCGCCAGCGGTAAGCTCCTAGCCCTAGCATGAGTAAACCCATGCCCAGGGCCACCGCCCAATAGGGCCGGATATTGGCATAAACCGGGCGCATATTGCCGATAGGGGTGAAGGCCGCCCAATAGGCCGGATGGGCGCCGAGTTTGCCGCTCTGCTCAATCTGTTGCAGCTGAGCTAACCGGAGCGCGGCAGATTTGTCGTAGCCTTTTTTGAGGAAACCGTAGAAAGCCTCCATCAATTCGCGGTTGGCATCTTCGTTGATCGACCAAAGGGTGGTGATGACGCTATTGGCACCGGCGTAGAAGAAGGCGCGCGCCAGGCTGATGATGCCTTCACCCTGATAGAGGGTACCGACCGAGGTCTCGCAAGCGCTGAGCACCGCCATTTCAGCCTGGAGCTGAAGCAGGTAAACATCCTTGACAAAGAGCGAATCATACCCTCCTTGGCCATCGGCGAGGAGGATAAAGGAAAAATCGCCTTCCTTCGTATTGGCCTCGGCGTGGGTGGCAAAATGCAGCAAGCCAAACTGGCCTGCCACGGCCTTCAGCTGAGCGGTGGTAGCATCATCGTCCAGGTAAGGCTGCCCGCCATTGAGGCGGCAGATTGCTTCCAGTAGTGCCTGGTTGTAGCGCAATTCTGCAAAAGGCCCATCCTTTTGGAAGGATGGGGCGAAGCCCGCAAAGCGGCGGTTGGCCGTAGGGCGCTCCAATAGGCCTGCCTGCAAAGTAGCTGAATAGGTTTGGCTGATCGTGTAGCGGTGCAAGAGATAGGGGTAAGCGGCAAACTGGCAGCTAGCTGGAGGTTGGGCCGTAAGCAGGGCATCGAAGGGCAGGAAGCCCAATACCCCGCTGGGCACGATGAGGAGCCGATCGGGCAGGCCCAGCTTTTCCAGCGGGGCGATCAGCCGCTGGTACAAGGCCCAGCCTAGCTGGTTATAGGTAGCGCAGAGGGCTTCCCGGTCGGAAGAGGAATGCTGGAACTGCTCGATCGACTGGCGGAACTCCACCACCCATTCTTCCAGGGGGAAATCCTTTTCCAGGCTTAGCACCTCAAATTTATCCCGGCTGATGACGAAGACGTAAATTTGCTGTTCAGCCACGAAATATTCCACGAAAGCCTGCTCCTTGCCCAGCAATTGCTGGCGGATCTGGGCTGAGCTCAGGGTGTGCATATCATACTTTAGGCGGTAGTAGCCTGGATAATCCTGTTCGATGCCTTTTACCCATACGGCATAAGCTTGCCGCAGGCCCAGGAGCTCTTTTTCCAAGGCTTGCAGCTCCGCTTTGGGCGAGCCCGCGCTGCGGGCGGCAAAGAGCTTTTCTTCCAGGCCGGAAATCTCTTCCTGCAAGCCTTTTTCCACCGCCAGTACTTCCTGAGGGATATTGGCGCCAACCTCGGCTCTTGATTTGTAAAAGGCCTCCAGCAAAAGGGTGCTTTTGCTGCGCTCGGCAAAGGCCAAGGCCTTTTCTTGATACTGGGTTTCCCGGGTTGCTTTCCACAACTCCAGTGCGATGGCGATGCCGTGCGCGCTGCGGGCGCGGGCCTCCTCCACGTTGAAGAGCTTGGAAGATTCATAGTAGTAGGTGCGGCGCAGCAATTGCTCTACTTCAAAGATGAGTTCATGGCAAGCCAGGGCGGTTTGGAGCTTGGCGGGGTCGCGGTCCTGTTGGTACCATTGATACAGGATGGTTGCTTTGCCCGCCAAGGCATCCATGATGGTGTTTTCCGAATAGAGCATCTTCGGCTCGGGGTTTTGTTGCCAGCCCTTGAGCTTGGCATTGGGCAGCAGCACTTGCAAAGCTTTCTGGTGGTAGCCCAGCCCGTCTTCAAACCTTTGCCAGGCCAAATAGAGGCTGCCTAGGGCATAGTAGCATTTGGCTAGCTTCCGGGTCGCCGCCTGCCCTTCCAAAGAACGATAATACTTTGCTGCTTCTATCAACAGCTTTTCGCTTTGCGGATAGTTGCCCTCCAGCAGGAGCGATTCTGCCATGAGCTCCATGGAGGCCGGTACGTTGCTGCTCAAGTATTGCATGCCTGGATTGGATACGACTAGCTCGAAAATGCCCTTTGCTTTTTGAGCGGATAGAAAAGCGCGCTGGTGTTGCCCCAGTTTGTTCAGCACCTTAGCCTGGTTGGCCAGGAGGAGGGCTCGTGACGATTCGGAAATCCCTTGTAACGCAAGCCCGCTTTCATAATATTTATTGGCAGGCACAGGCTGTTCAAGCCAAAAAGCCACGGTACCCAATTCGCATAGGATCTGGGCCGCCAAGTCGTTGTCGCCGTAGTCCAAAGCGATTTTTTCCGCCTTGGATAAGATGACTTGAGCCGCCTTATAATCACCAGCTTGGGCATATAAGTTGCCCATTTCGCGATAAACGTAAGCAGCGACTTCTAAGTCCTCCTTGTGGAGTTGAGTTTGAAAAACCTGGGCGGCGTCGAGATACTGGGCCAGGGCCAGGTTGGGTTTGCTCAGATAGTAGGCATAGAGGTAAGCCAGGTTGACGTGCGTCCAGGCCAACGATTCCCAAGCGTTCGAGTCCAGCTGTGCTTTTGAAAAATATCGCTCGTATGCCAGGGCTTGTTGGAGCTGTTGTTCGGCCGCAGAGGGATCGCCGAGGATATCCCGATACACTTTGGCAAAGTTTTTATGTGCTTCAATCCATTTTGCGGCTTGAGTGGCAGCTCGGTACGCTCCCAGGGCCTTGTCTAAAGTGGCTTTTGCGGCATCCGGATCGCCCGCTTTCAAAAGCTGCTGGGCTTCGCTTTCCAATTCTAGCGGAGATTGCCGGGCCTTGCCCCAAGCCTGGCAGGGTGAGGATGACAAGGCAAATGCGAGGAGGATAAAAAGGGTAGTAGCTTGCATATTCCTATATAGATAAAGCCAGGCTTGCCGGTGCAGCTGCACCAGCAAGCCTGGCTGGCCTGAAAATAGCCTTTAGTTGCTGCTGTTTCTCCGCACGATCAAGTAGATGGCCAGCCCTACTAACAGCACGATGAGCAGCAAGGCCAGCCACCAGGGTAGGGGCCACCACCAGCAGGCCATCGCCCCTGTTGCCTGGCATTCGCTGCAGTTGAAATCGCCCTGGCGGTACAGCTCGCTATCGGGGGATAGGAAGTTGATTTCGGCAGGGGGGGTATAGACGGGTTCCTCTGTTTCAGAGTAGAAGTGGATTCTCGCCTGTAAGCCATCCAGGGCTTCAATGCCCACGCCTTTATCCAAAAAGGCATAAAAGCTGATGCCCCCATAGGTGTAGGGATGCCCTACGCCATAGTCCATCACCGGCCTGATCAACAGGTTGCGCAGCTCCCAGCTGATGGTATTGCCTGTTCTGGTAATGGTGATATCAGCAGGGTTGATATTGGGGTGAGAAAGCACCAGGGTATCTGGTATGCGCAGCGGGTCCATGCCCGTTGGCAGGTCCATTTTCAGGATGACTTTGTCGACATCTCCTGAGCCGGCGTTTTCAAATTCAATCGTGATCAGCAATTTCTGGCCTAGTTCGCTATCGGCAGGGCATTCGCAGGCATCAATGATGAGCTTGTTGGGGTCGTGCCCTTTGGAGATAGCCACGATGTTCTCATGCATGTCATAAACCCGGCCGTTAATAAAGGGTGTATCCACGGAGTTGCCCTCAAAAAAATCGGGTATCCCAACTTTGGCCAGGCGTTCGCGTTCCTGCTCGCCAAGCACCGGGCCAATGTTCAAGGGGGTTTCTACTACCCCTACCGCCAGGAAGCGCACCAAGCCTTTTTCTTCCGTTGGCGCTTTATCGAGCAGGGCGCTATCATTGACGATATCAATGAAATAATGCCGCTCTTCCTGGGGCTGAAGCTCCTCATACCGGAGCAGATAGAGCTTTTTAAACGACTCGGCAATTTGCCCGTCTGCCACATAGTAAGGGCCGGAGCCCGAATCGTCGCTAGAGAAGATCGAGCTTTTGGAGTACGTGAAATCACCATAGATTTTTTCGCCATCTGCACTCGTTTTGGGCATCAGTAAAGTATCGCCATCCTGGATGACGATCCGCTCGATGAGGCCGTCGTAGTACAAGAGGAGGTAGCCATTCAGTGCGGATTGAGGCTCCAGGTTGTTCTTCACCGACAGGATCCAGGTGGTCGTATGTGCAGGTACGGCCCGGGTATGGTTTCTTTGTAGATTGATGATGGCGCCGTCTTTGACCGCTTTGGCCATCGGGGTTGTCTCGCCTTTATCGGTCACATCAGAATTATTGACGACAATCTTGGGGGGCGGGGCACCGCCAGTATAGATACTGGTCGCGATGGCGCGCGTTGTGGTCGGGGCGCTGGCTGCCCCTTTGAGGTTGTACTTGTATTGGACTTCTTCGGCCCTGGTCTTGTTGATGAAATTGCCGTCGCTGAAAATCCATAGGAACTCATAATACGGATCTAGTTCCTCTTTCGTGTTCAAGGGGGTCAAGGCATCCAAGCCTTCTGCTTTTAGCGTTGTGAAATGCGGGCCGTCATTCGCCGTGAGCGTTTGGCCTATTAATGGATGAAGCGAGAGGGACAAGAATAAAAGGGTACCCAGGAGGTAGGCGCTGGGCGACGCGATGGGAAAGCGCGGGTTCTTCATAGTTGCGCAATTTATAGGATTAGGTGAAAAAATGGCACGCTACGGGCTTAGGCGCGCGAGGAGCAACCAAGCTATTCCCCGGGCAGCAAGGCCTAAAGTGATATACCGCCCAAGATAGCGATAATAATAATAGATGAGATAAAAAAGGCGAGGTAAAAAATTTTCGTTGGTTTTCAGAGGGTTGAGTGGTGTTTCACCGCCAACGGAGGCAGCCAATGAATACCAGCCTCCGTGCCTGTACCCTGGCTTGCCCCGTTGGGCGATGTGCTAATAACAAGTAAGCTCTTGAGATATTTCCTTCATTGACAATTTGTGTGGGCAGGGGGAAGCTAGGTGGCCTTGTGAATACAAGGAACACTTGACGGCTGGCTTCCCTCTGCCGAGGGAACATACAAATTGTCAAAGGAATAAATATATCGTAGGATGCGTTTTCCTTCAAATTGATTTTAGGGGCAAAGGGCAAGAGGAGAAAAAAAACTGGGCAGCAGTCCTTTAACCGCTACCCAGCCCGGAATAATAGCAACTATCTACTTATCTCCAATTAAAAATGTATGCTCACCTTTGTGAGCATGCCCTTCTGAAAATAAAACACCCTAAAAAAATCTTTATTCATTTGGTTATGAGGCTATGTCTTGCGGCAAGGCACCAGAGCAAGGCGGTTTTATCCACCTTGCTGCAGGCCTTCCTCTTTGAAATTGTCTCTCGTGAAAGTTGTGGAACTAAAATCTTTTCCTAGTATGTCGCATGTTGTTTGAACCCTAACTTGTCAGGGCAGATGCCCTGCGGTTATTTTCAAACCGCAGAGCCTCCGAATTGCCCTATGAACATTATTCGTTTTTCTCATAGTATGAAGCGCCTGGCGCTTCGCTTGTTTTTATCTTGCCCGCCTTGTCAAACAGCGTTGTTTTCTGATTACGATACAAAAGTATACCCTAGAAGCAGGCTAGCAAAACCACCTTTTGGAGGTAGTTCGGGTTTCTAAAGATTATAATACTGCCTCCTCCATCGCATACATACAATTTTTTTCAATCGATATGCTTTGATTTTTAAGTTCTTTTTTATTGATAAACAGTTATTTATGGTCTATGTTTTCTTTTTTTAGCGCAAGGGCTTGGTTTGTAAAAAGCAAAGTTTTACTTTGGGTTTCTAAGCGGTAAAAAAAAATGCAATTTTTTTTCAAAAAACATGATTTTAACATATTATCGGTGCTTTTTGGCTAGTTAACGGTCGTGTTTTTAAAGTAAACGGCTGGATTTAACCGCCGGCGTTACCCAGCAGGCATCTTAAGGGGAAGAAATCGGAAGTATGAAAAGCAAAGAAGATCTGTTTAAGCTCATCCAGGCCATGTCGCGGTCAGAGAAGCGATACTTCACGCTCGATGCGCAAAAGGGCGGGCGTAAGCCCAATAAGTATCTGGAGCTGTTTCAAGCCATCAACGAGATGGAGGCCTACGAGGAAGATAAGCTCCGCAAAAAATTTGGCCGCAGCTTACCTTACGACAAGGGCTATCTCTATGATGCGCTCCTGCGTAGCTTGCGCGACTACCACGGCACCAAGTCCAGGGTGGCCAAGATCAAAGACTTCCTGCTCGATGCCAAGCTGCTCTATGAACGCGGTTTGTACGAGCAGAGCGAAGAGCGGCTGCAGCAGGCTCGCCAGCTGGCCAATGAACTGGATGACCAGCTGGCATTATTCCAAATTGGGCGGGAGTTGATCTACCACGCCTGGACGATGAAGAAGAAGGATTATGCAGCCACCATCGAGGGTATCTTAACTGAAAATGCTCATTGTATTGCCAATATAGAAGAAGAACTGAAGTATCTGGCGCTGGCTTACCGGATACAAATCGCCAAAAACAATCCCGAAATCACCCAGAACCAGGAAAAAATCGAGGAGCTATTCCCCGCGGAATGGTTTGGAGCAACGCAACAACCCCAATCGGCCCATGCCCGCCGGCGCTTCCTGCAAAGTGCCGCCTATTACCACGACCTGGTCGAAGACTTCGACCGGGCGAATGCCTATTATTTTGAGATGGTGGAATGGTGGGACGGCTACCCTGCCATTAAGGAGGAGGAATACGTGCGTTACCTGGCGGATGTTTTCAACCTGCTGCACGCTTCTTATTCCCAGAAAAAGTACCAGCAATTTGAGGATCTGCTACATAAAATCGAACAGGAGAGCCCCAGCAGCTACCACGATCAGCGCATGATTTTTAAGCAACTGACCAACTACAAGCTGTTGTATCATATCAACTTTGGCATACAGGAAGGGCATGAAGCCCTGGCACGGCAGGTGGAAGAAGGCATGGCGGCCTATAAGCTCAACCCGGTCAGCCAACTCATCATCGCTTTCAACCTCACGTTGTTATTTTTCATCCTCGGCAAGTTTGAGCTTTGCCAGCAATGGAGCGAAAAAGTGCTGCGCGACTACAACCGCAGCGTCAACAATCCGGGCTTCCGGCTAGGCGCCCACCTCCTCAGCCTATTGGCAGCTTTTGACAGCGAGGATATCGATGGCCTGGATTCGGCACTGCGTGCTATGCAGCGCGCCCTGAAAGCTTCCAGTAAGGAGGAGCGCGGCAGTTTCTTCGGCCTTGCTGCCCAATTTGTCAAACGGCTAGGCAATGCACCAGCGAAACAAGCGCCAGCTTTGCTCAAGGAATTTGAGGCCAGCATAAATACCCTGCGCACCCAGGCGGAGGAGAGCATCCCCTTGGGCTTGGATGAGCTAGCGCTGGCCTGGATAAAAAGCCGCCGTGAAGGCAAGCCAATGCGGGATATCGTCCGGCAGGCGGCAACGGGGGGGTAATTGGCGGCAGGCAGTTGGAGTAGAGCGACATCCCGGCTGAACATAAAGGCAGCGGTAAGGCGGGATGTCGCTTCTGGTTCAAAAGGATAATCCAGCGGGCCTAATCAGGGGCCAATTCCCTTGGCTGGCAGGGAGCTTGGAAGAGGGCTTCAATTTCACTTGTTCTTGTCTTTCACCCCCACGGGCTCAAGCGGGCTTGTCTTTTTCTGGGCGAGGCAGCCCGACCAGTACGATATGGTCTCTTAAGCGCCGCATATAGACCGACTCTTTGTTCAGCTCGAAGAACTCGACGGAGGGCTTGTACTCCAGTTCTTCTTTTTCTCCGGGCTTCCTGACTTCCACTTCCGTAGCGCCGATGAAGCAGAGGGCGGCATTTTTGGAGTGGAAAGCCACGGACCATATCGTTTTTTCAAGAGACAATTTGATGATCCGGATTTTCCTGTCCTTTTCGATAACTTCCGACCTGAAGGCGACAGCTTCTCTCAAATCCATTGGGCTTTCTGCCTCTTCTTCCATTTTAGGTATGCGGGCGGCAGTTGCCACGTTGATTTGGCCTTCGATCAGGCCGATGACGATGCCTCGGCTTTCCAGCAGCGCAAAAGGGATCGCTTTGCCATTGTCGATGAGGTAGAAAGTTTCCATCTCAGGTGAGATAGCAATTGTGTTCAGCATGGTAGAGGTTTTTAAGTTGGTGACGATCGGTTGCTCCTGTACAGGTGCCTGTGCCCGGGGCTGGGGGTGCAGGAGCAAACGTATTTTTTCGAAGATAGACATAAGGCGGTGTATGCTTGTTGCTCAAAAGTAGGAAATATTATTGCTATTTCCTTCAGCAGGCGAAAAAAAAAGCCCGCAGCTCTGCTTGCGGGCTTTTCAGCTTGGATGGCCGGGTGCGAAGCATCTGGCGCAACAGCTTCCCTAAGCTTCTACTCTTCTTCCTTTTTGCGCTTGCGGCGCGTTTTGAACATCTCGACCACATCCTTTTCTTTGAGGAACCCAAAATCCTGGAAAGCGGTGGAGACGAACTTCTTGATGTCCTGATAATCCTTCCCGCGCTTGTCGGTATATTTCACCAGCAATTTTTTGACGTAGGCCAGTGAAATCTCCTTGAGGTTTTGGTTGAACTGCTGGTTGACGAAAATGGACATGTAAGCAGAGAAGAGTTTGGAGATGTCAAAGAACTCTGTATAGTCCTCCTCTTCCAGATGGTTGATGAACCGGGCGAAGTAATCGTAGATGGTTCGCCGCAGGCACTCATTGATGGTGGATAAGCCCTCGAAGCCGCTGTAGAAAGCTTTGACGGCATTTTGAGCCTCTTCGGTCATATAACCTTTGCCGTGCACTTCATCCATGAGGTTGTAGTAGCGAGTGAGCTTATCATTCAGGGTTTTGTCCAACAGGATTGAGACGCGGCGGTCGGCCAGAGGCGTCACATCCACCTGTGGGTTGAGGTGTAGCTCCAGGAGGTATTCCATGAATTTATCTTCGAATTCCGGCATAGACCGGCGCACCTCGTTGAAATGCTGAGACAGGTGCTTGCGGTTTTTCTCATCCAGGTCGAAGAATGCGGCATAGATGATCATGATTTCGAGGTGTTCCTGGCTGCCTTTGAATTCCTCGTTTTCAATCAGTGCCTTCAGGTGAGGGATAAGGCTGTTGTTGTTAGAGCGGCGGCTAGCGCGATAAAGCAGGAAGCGCTTCAAGGCAGAATACAGCACTTTTAGCTCGGGGAGGCTTTCCGGGAATTCTGCCGACTGGTAATTGTCATTGACGAATTGGCGGAGGTAGCGCGCCAAAGCAGCACGGCGCTCTTCAACCCGGTAGTAACGCTCAATTTTCTGGCTTTGCAGGAAGTAGCGCACCTTTTTGTTTTCGATGCTATTGATGAGGTTGGTCACCCAAATATCGCTGCTCATGGCGAAGCCCATTTGGATAGACTGCCCGATGCGCTTGCGCAGGATGTCGAAGTTGGAAGAATTGCAGATGGCCAGGAGGACTGCTTTGAAGTGGTCTTGGGGGCGGGTATAAGTGCAATTTTCATCTATTTCCCCTCTCAGCACGGTATAGCCCAGTATTTTGGGCAGGTATAGGCCCTCGAACTCCGGCTCCAGCAAGATGCTTTCCAAAGCGGGCAACTGAAGCGGGTCTTTGTCAGCTACTTCCTCATACAAAAGGCCGATGAGGGGTTCAAATTCTTCTTTCAAAGCGATGTACATCTCTTCTTCCTCTTCCTCCAGATACTGTGCCAGCGCATCCGAATCCTGAATTTCGGTAGCTAGTTCTTCTAGCCTGCTCAGGTATTTGTTGTCCAGTTCCTGCATGATACAATCTTATTTTAAAGGCAAACCTGATAGTGCAAATTAAGGCACTACCAGGTCTGCGTATATTGGAATTATTAGTATAGCCTAGTAAGGTGATGCAAATATAGCCTAATCGCCGGGAAAGTTCAAAGCATTCTCCAACTTAGTTCTCTAAAATTGTAAAAGGGATTGCCGCGGTTGGCGGCTATCCCTTTCACAGTTCCGATCCCCCTAAGCTGGGGCTATTCTTCCTCTTCCGTAGCTTCAGCGGCTTCTTCAACAGCTTCTACGGCTGCCGGAGCCTCAATTGTTTCGGCTACAGGAGCTACAACTGCTTGCTGCTTGGGCGGCGGGGTGCCGGCGACCATAGCATGGAAGGCGCGGGTTTCTTCCGCCGTCTTTTCGAAACGGGCAGTTGCTTTCGCATCTTTTTCTGCAATCCACTGCTGGTATTTTTGCTCAGCTTCTTCCACGGTCAGCGCGCCTTTGCTCACGCCGCGGAGCAGGTGTTTCTTGTAAAATATGCCTTTGAAGCGGAGTATTGCCCGGACGGTATCCGTTGGTTGAGCCCCTTGAGCCAGCCAAGTGAAGGCTTTGTCGCGGTCAATCTCGATCGTTGCGGGCTTGGTCATGGGGTTGTAAGAGCCGATTTGCTCGATAAACCTGCCATCGCGCGGTGCCCGTGCATCCGCTACCACGATGTGGTAAAAAGGGCTTTTCTTGCGGCCCTTACGCTGTAAACGCATTTTAACTGGCATGTTAAAATTTTATATTTGGTGAAACCATACCCGCCTCCTTTGAAAATCAAGCGGCGGGTTTTTAACGGCGCAAAGGTAAGCTTTTCTGGGTTTTATCCCAGCCTTTTACAAAAAAATCATCTTTCTTATCAAAAATGGCAGGTTCAGGCAGTAGATTGTGGGTAAGTTTGTGCAAAAAAATGCCCAATTGCCAACTTTGGGCCCTTTTTTGCATTTTTTATATTATTTTTGATGACCATCAGATTTGAATCATGAATCTGTAGCGGAATAATAGCATCTTTGGCTGTCGGCCTCTACCGGGGAAGCCTTTTCCGCAGGGAAAGCCAGTAGGGTAGTAGTGTTAACCCCCGACAAACGATGGCTTAGGTCTTATTGCTTCCAAAATAAATTACCAACTGCAACCATATGCTATGCGCTTCATCCTTT
The DNA here is from genome assembly GCA_964432875.1 of uncultured Phaeodactylibacter sp. Lineage (GTDB taxonomy): Bacteria > Bacteroidota > Bacteroidia > Chitinophagales > Saprospiraceae > JACJYE01. The sequence continues at coordinate 53,533 of CAYSPJ010000005.1, forward strand.
TCCTGATCAGCTCCTACCTCCTGTTTAGCGCCCCGGCGGCCGGGCCGCTCCGCCTGGCGCCGCCGCCGGGGGGGAGCAGTATCCGTACCGACAATAGTATAGGGGTTGAAGAGCTGGTGCAGGATATTTTTGTCAGGGGGGCTTGCATCAATATTTCCAATATCAATGCCATTGGGGACAAGCGCGGCATCGGATACTTTGAAAATGGCGGAGAAAGCATTGGGATGAGCCGGGGTATCATCCTTTCCACTGGCCCCAACGCCCATGCCGAGGGGCCCAATGACGTAACGGATAAAAGCGGCAACTTCTTCAACGATTCAGGCGATACTGATCTCAATCTGCTCGCCACTGGCGCGGTAAAAGACGCCGTCGGCATTTCTTTTGACTTCATGCCGCTGGATTCCATCGTCACCTTCCGCTACGTCTTTGCTTCTGAAGAATACTGTGAGTTTGTCGGCAGTATCTACAATGACGTTTTCGGCTTCTTCATCCGCGGGCCGGGCATCAGCGGCCCCTTTCCCAATGGTGGTGCCAATGTAGCTCTCATCCCTGGTTCCAACGACTATGTGAGCATCAACTCCATCAATCATCTACAAAACAAGAGTTTTTATATCCATAACGAATTGCCCGCCGATGCCCAAACCTGCAACCTGGCTCAGTATCAGTCCAACTACCATCAGGAGGTCCAATACGACGGCTTCACCCGCGTACTCACCGCCGTATTGCGCCTAATCCCTTGCCAGACCTACCAGATCCGGCTGGTGGTGGCCGATGTAGGCGATAACTTTTATGACTCTGCTGTATTTCTGGAAGCCGAGAGCTTCAACCTGGGGGGAGAGGTGATCGTAGAGCCCCGCCCGGGGCGGTCACCAGAAGAGCCTGCTTATGAGGGGTGTGAGGATAATTATTTCATCTTCAGGCGCAAGCCCGGCAGTAGCAATAGTTTCCCCCAGACGGTACACTTCAATATTTTGCCCCACAGCACCGCCGAGGAGGGGATTGATTATGCACCCCTGCCGCGCTCTATCACCATCCCTGCCAATGCTTCCTTAGCCCGCCTACCCATCCAGATTTTCAATGACGGCATAACTGAGCCCATTGAGCACATCAGCCTGGAGTTGGACTTCCCCTGCGGCTGTTATACGGATTCCACCCGCATGTACATTAGTGATAGCCCCATGCTCTTGGTCGATCTGCCAGATTTGGCCATCTGCGAAAACAGCAGCAATTTCCTCCGGCCACAGGTGCAGGGAGGCATAGCCGACTATACTTATGAATGGAGCGATGGCAGTACGGACGACCAACTGCTGGTTTCTCCTGGAGGCCCGGAGCTGTACTCCGTCACCGTGCACGATGCCTGCGGCAATAGCGCTATGGACAGCGCCCGCTTGTTTCTGGTAGCCCCTCCTACGGCAACCCTCAGTGGGCAGGCTGTTATTTGCGAAGGGGATACGGCGTTTTTCCCCTTAGTGCTCAGCGGCACTCCGCCCTGGCAGCTCAACTATAGCATTGATGGCCTGCCTCAGCCTCCGCTGGTAGATATCTGGAGCGCAGATTACGCCTTGGCGGCTAGTTTATCCGGCACTTATGAACTTGTAGCGGTCCGCGATGCGGCTTGCGAAGGCCTGGCACAGGGCAGCGCTGAGGTAGAAATACTGGCCATACAGGCCGCCGTCACGATTCAACACCCGGCCTGCTTTGGGGGCAGCGATGGCAGCATCAGGGTCAACCTGAGCGGTGGCACCCCGCCTTTTTCATATTATTGGGCCAATGGTTTTGGTGCCGAGCTTGATCTGAGCGGCCTGCCTGCCGGCCTTTACTATCTGGTGGTCAACGATGCGGCCGGCTGCCAAAAACAGTTGGCCATCGAGTTGAGCGCCCCGCTCCCTTTATCAGAGGTGAAGCCAGATTGTGAACGGCTTAGCGCCGGGGAATTGAAATTGGATATTAGTGGCGGCACGCCGCCCTACCTCTACTCCATTGACGGCCAAAACTTCTACGGGGAGGATTTCCTCTACGGGCTTCCCGGCGGTGATGCTTATACCCTCACCATCCTGGATGCTGCTGGTTGTACTTATGAACAAGCCTTTATCATGCCGGTGGCTTATCAGCAGATTGTGGATTTCCCCCGGGTACAGGAATTTAAAATTGGGCGCCAGTACCGACTGGAGCCCCGGCTCAACATCCCCGAATCCCTGATTGCCAATCTGCGCTGGACTCCCGCGGCCGGCCTGAGCTGCGTGGACTGCCTCTACCCCGAAATCACCGCTTCTGAACCAATGGTTTACACTATTCGGATTACCGATATTTTCGGGTGCTCCAGCGAAGCAAGCACGGCCATCCGCATCAGCGACGAGGTAGATATCTATATCCCCAATGCTTTTTCCCCGAATGGCGACCAGCACAACGACCGCTTCACCATCTATGCCAATACGCTGCAAGTTGGGCGTATTAAGCGGTTCCTGGTTTTTGACCGCTGGGGCGGGCTCTTGTACCAAAAAGACAACTTTCTGCCCAATGATGAAACCGCCGGCTGGGATGGCACTGCCCGGGGCAAGCTGCTCGACCCTGGCATCTACATATATATGGTGGAAGCAGTGCTTTTATCTGGCAAGGAGCAATTGGTCAGTGGCCAGGTGATGCTGCTTCGGTAACGCTTCATCAAAACGGCAATCGAATATGGCCATTCGCGACATAGACAGCATTATCAAGCACCTGGAAGGCAATGCCGCCGATGAGCTTTCCTACCTCGAATCGGTGGGGGTTGAATATTTCACCACCGAGCAGCTGCTGCGGCTGCGTGGGCAGTGGGAAGTGAAAAACCATCTCTTTTACTATTTCCAGCGTTTACTCCTGCGCATCGTAGCCTATTCGCCGGTTTGGATCGCGGGCTGGTTTTTACTGGAGTGGATCAAGTGGCATTTTCTGGCGCTGCTCTCGTTAGCATTATTTCCCCTTTCTTTTGTCGTCTTCTTTGCGGGCTTGGCTTTCATGCATACTTTTTTTAAAGGCAAAGGGCATCTCAGCCGCGTGGGGGAGATGATTGGTGAAGAATTGGAGCGGAGGAGAAAGAGGACTAAGCGCTGACTTTTCACATCCGTTTTCCTAGGCCAAAACGGCACATAGGACCAGCGGGCTTTCAAAAGACAGATTTAAATCTTCACCCGAGATACAGGCAAAGCTGATTTTCTATAAATTTAATGCTAAAAGCTTGTTTAGGTTTTAAAAACAAGACCTGTACAAGCGTTAAGTTTTGTAAAAACCAGCTTTCAATGATCAGGCATTTATCTTTCCTATTAGCGCTTTTAGGGCCCCAGCTTGCCGGAGCGCAAAAGTTGGATACTCTGAATATCCCTGGCGCTGCAGTAAGCTTTGAGCTAGCTTACATCCCGGCAGGCGAGCTGCTCCTGGAGGACGGCAGCGGAGGTTCGGCTGCGCTACAACTGAGCGCCTTCTGGATGGGGGTGCGCGAGCTCACCTACGACGAGTATGCGCTCTTTCAGCAAGGGGCCGTTATCAGGCAAGACGGGGAGGCTACCCAGGTAGATGCAGTGAGCGGGCCCTCCACGCCCTATCTGGATTTTACCTATGGCATGGGTACCGCTGGGGGCTTTCCCGCTGTGAGCATGACGCAACAGGCCGCCTTGCGCTACTGCTATTGGCTATACCAAAAGACGGGGCAGTTTTTCCGATTGCCTACGGAGGCAGAATGGGCTTATGCCTGCCAGGCTGGTCAGGATTGGCAGCCGGAAAGGTTGCGGGATTATGCCTGGCATGACGGCAATAGCATGGGCAAATACCATAAAACCGGTGAAAAGCACCCCAATCCCTGGGGGTTGTACGATATGCTGGGCAATGTGGCAGAATGGACCTTGGATGATTATCGGGAAGACTATCTGGCAGCTATCGGGGCCGTGATGGACAATCCCTGGCTCCGGCCGGAAAGGCGCCATTCGCGCACCGTCAAAGGCGGTTCGTTCGATAGCAGCGCAGCAGATTGCCATTGCATGGCCCGCCTCAAATCCCAGCCGCGCTGGCAGGCCCGCGACCCTCAAATACCTAAGAGCGTCTGGTGGAACACCGACTCGCCCTTCGTCGGCTTCCGCCTCCTGCGGCCGGTTCAGCAACCGGAAGCGGAAGAGGTAGAGGCTTTTTTCAGAGCAGCCATCAGGGATTAGCTGGGGAGAGGAGGCTTGGTGCCATTTCGATCGTGCAAATAAGCCGGCTTTCAAGGTCAAATAAACCCCAATGATTTTAGCACGGGCAAGCAATTTACTCATTCAATTCAAATAGGTATGAAAAAACTCAATCGAAGGGACTTTGTCAAGCGCTCGGGCTTGGCGGCGGGGGGCGTTTTGCTGAGCCCTGCAATACTATCAGCTAAGGCTTATGCAGAAGGCAGCGATGTCATCCGGGTTGGGCTGGTGGGCTGTGGTGGTAGAGGGACCGGGGCGGCGGTGCAAGCTATCATGAGCGGGCAGAACGTGCGCCTCACCGCTATGGCAGACGCCTTTCGCGACAACCTGGACAGCAGCTACCGCCAGATTCAGGGCGAACTGGCAGATAACGAGGTGCCGGCCGATCGGCTGGCGGTTCCGGAGGAGCACAAATTCTCGGGCTTCGAGGGGTATGAGCAGGTCTTGCCGCTCTGTGATGTCGTCATTCTGGCAGCCCCTCCCGGATTTCGGCCTCTGCACTTTGCCGCCGCCGTGAAGGCTGGCAAACACGTTTTTATGGAAAAGCCCGTGGCGGTTGATTCGCCAGGCGTGCGGCAAGTACTGGCGGCGGCCGAAGCGGCCCAGCAGAAAAAACTCAATGTAGTGGTAGGCCTGCAGCGCCGTTACGAGACACAATACCTCAAATGGATGGAACTGCTGCAGGAAGGTGCCATCGGCGATATCGTCACGGCCCAGGTCTATTGGAACAGCAGCGGCGTGTGGGTGCGCGAGCGGAAACCCGGCCAAACGGAGATGGAATACCAGATGCGCAACTGGTACTACTTCAATTGGCTCTGTGGCGACCATATCAACGAGCAACACATCCACAATCTCGATGTGGGCAACTGGGCGAAGCAGGCTTACCCTGTCAAAGCGCATGGCATGGGGGGGCGGCAGGTGCGCACGGGCAAAGACCATGGCGAGATATACGATCACCATTTCGTGGAGTATGAATACGCCGATGGCAGCCGCATGTTTAGCCAATGCCGCCATATTGAGGGTACAAACTATCGCGTCACCGAATCTTTCCAGGGCACCAATGGCAGCGCTCCGGCACCTGGCATCATCCTCACCCGCAAAGGCTTCCGCTTGCTTGACCACGACGCCCGGCGCGACCCCAACCCCTATCAGGTGGAACAGGACGTGCTCTTCGCTGCCGTAGCAAAGGGGGAGTACCGCTTTGCCGATGCGGAAAATGCGGCTAAAAGCACGCTAACTGCGCTCATGGGGCGCATGGCTACCTATTCTGGGCAGGTCATCGGATGGGATACTGCCCTGAATTCACCACTCAGCCTCATGCCTCAGCGCTTTGCCTGGGATGCTCCGCCTCCCGTACTGCCTGATGAACAGGGACGGTATCCCATTGCAATTCCGGGGGTGACCAAGGTGCTTTAGTTAACTTGAAAGAGGAGTGCAAAAAGTTGTCAAAGAACAAAAATAATACTATGATCCGACTATGGTTGCTGATTAGCTTGTGTTTGGGCGGGGGCTTAGTGCCCGCCCAGGCGCAAGATTGTGAAGCAGAAGTATTGGCTTTGCACCACCAGAAGTTTGAATGGATGGTACAAACGCAAACCGACTCTCTGGCGCTGCTGCTGGACGAGCGCCTGGCTTACATCCACTCTAATGGCTGGAAAGAAAGCAAGGCTGAAGTGCTCGAAAACCTGGTTAACGGCAAGCTGAGCTATCGCGAGGTGCAGGTACAGGAGGCTTCGGCCCGCTGTTATGGCTCGAGCGCCATCATCACTGGCAAGGGCTTATTCAAAGTCGCCCTTGAAGGGAAACCCCTGGATATCCAGTTGTATTACACCGAAGTTTACGTGCGCTGGGGGCAGGGCTGGAGGCTGGCTAGCCGGCATGCTTGCCGGATTTGACTGCTTATCATGCGGGAGATGGCCTCCGAAATTGCCAGCCTGCCTAGCTTGCTGCTCAGCCCTGCCGCTGCTGGGCCATTTTGCGGATGATGAGCAGCATTAATACGACGATGATGAGGAAGGGCAGCCAGCTTCCAATTTCGTAGCCGACGCGGTACCCAAAGGTAGACGTGTCTTGGGCTTCTTCTTGGGCCAACAACGGCCAGGCCGGCCCCATTGACAGGGCGATCACCCCTATAAAGCGTGAAAAGTTTGTCTTGCTCATAAAATATGGCGTATCTTTAGCACAAAGATAAACAAGCGGGGCCAATGGTAGATTTTTTAGACCTCGGCGAAAAGAGCATCTTTTTCTTTCTGCTGATTTTTGTCTTAGGGGCAGTGGCCGCTCAATGTCTGACTATTGGGGGGCTGTTCTTTTTTAAGCGCTCGGGCGACTACCGGGCCAATGTCTGTTTTGGCTTGCTGCTCATCCTGTTCGGCCTGACGCTCTTGCACAATATCCTTTATTTTGCCGGGGCCTACGAGCAATTTCCACGGCTCAAATTCTTACCCTTCTACTATACGCTTGCTTTCCCCTCCCTGCTGTTCTTCCACGTCAAGCTCAGCTTATACCCCTCCTATCATTTGCGGTTTTCTGATGCCAAGCACTTTCTGTTGCCAGGGCTGCAATTCCTGTTTTTTCTAGTTCTCTTCCTGTTGCCCGTGAGCATTAAGAGCCAGTGGGACCGCAATTTTTACAATCCCTTCTACGGTGCTTTTGAACAGGTATTGTACTTATCTCTTTTCCTGGCCTATCTTTATTTTTCGCACCGCTACGTGCGCCAGCGCCGCTTGGCGCTGGGCGGGCGCTATAAATTAAAGCGGGAGTTGAAAAAGGTATTATATGAGCGGGCGCTCATCCGGATTTTATTCCAATTGTTCGTCATCCATGCCCTTTTTATCCTTACGGATTTCATCTGCTATGAGTTTCTGGGGATTAACCTACGCGCGGTGAGGCTCTATGTTGCCTTGGGCATGCTTTCTTTTGCCGCGCTGGGCATCTGGCTGGGCACTTACGGTTTCCAGGTGCTGTTTTGGGGGAGGAAAGTATTTGGAAATTCGCCGACGTAATTAATCCTTTTGCTTAAAATCTCCACGTTTCCAGGCGTCGAAAAATTGTTTCCAAGCCACCGGGCTGAAGATGTTCATGGGCGGTTGCTGGCCGATATGGTAATATTGCCGAGACTGCTGGCGGAGGTAGAAATCCGCATTTTCATTGCCATCAGTCCCTACTTCATTGCGCATGCGGCGCAGGGCATCATTAGCGAGGTTGCGGGTTGCCCTGTCCTGGAGTTCAGGGGTGACATCCATAGCCAGGAATTCAAGCTTGAAGTGGTCGCGGCTGGGCCAAGGGAAAACGACAGTCTCCGGGAGGTTGATGACATCCTGGGTCATGAGTTGGATAATGGAGTAGCGGTCGTCCTTCAAATCCGAGGGTATTTTGTATTCCACGGTTTTATAACCGATAGCTGAGAAGACAATGATATCGCCTTTTTCCACTACGATGGAGAAGAAGCCCCGCAGGTCGGAATAAGTGCCTCGCCCTTTGTCTTTGACCAGGATATTGGTATACGGTACGGGATATAGCTGCTCATCGGAGCCATCGAGCACCATTCCGGTGAATTGGATCAGTTTGCCATCACTATCAATCTGTGCCGAGGCAGCGATAGCGCCGAGCAGGATCAGCAAAATGGAAAAAATGCGAAGCGTCATAGTCATTCAGATTTTACAGCATCAACGTCAGGCCGGGGCGTTTACATCTAGCTTTACAATTAGACCAACATTTAACAATAAAAGTTTGTTGGCCGGCCATAAAGGTAGCAAAATTGTAAGATAGCGCTGGCCATCGGCGATGGATAACCACCCGGGCTGCGCTAGCCCGGCCTGTGCCTACGGCTTGACGCCCAGAGCCAACTCCAGCACCTCCTGCATGCGCTTCACATAGTGGAATTGCATCCCCTTGATGTAATCCGGATTGATTTCTTCGATATGTTTGCGGTTTTCCTCGCAAAGGATCAATTCTTTCATGCCGGCGCGCTTGGCTGCCAATATTTTCTCCTTGATACCGCCTACCGGCAGCACCTTACCCCGCAGTGTGATTTCGCCGGTCATGGCCATAAAAGGCGTCACCGGCCTTTGGGTCAAGGCAGAAGTGAGGGCTGTAAGCATGGTGATACCTGCCGAGGGGCCGTCTTTGGGGATAGCGCCTTCGGGAACGTGCAGGTGGATATCCTTTTCCTCAAATTGCGAGGGGGGGATACCGAGCGATTCGCTGTGCGCCTTGATAAAACTCAGGGAGGTTGAAGCCGACTCCTTCATGACGTCGCCCAGGTTGCCGGTCAGGGTGAGCTTGCCATTGCCGCGGCTAAGCAAGCACTCGATGAAGAGGATGTCGCCCCCGGTTTGGGTCCATGCCAAGCCGATAGAAACGCCGGGCACCCGCACCTCCTGATACAAATCTTTACTGAAGCGGGTAGGGCCGAGCATATTCGGGAGGGTCTCTGGCTTGATAGTCACTTCATAGTGCTCTTCCATCGCTACCTTCTTGGCGATATAACGCATCAGGCCGGCAATCTGCCGGTTGAGCGAGCGCACGCCAGATTCGCGGGTATATTCCTCGATGATATTGCGGATGACCGGCTTGCCCACTTTGACGTGTTTGGCTTGGAGGCCATGTTCTTCAAGCTGCTGTGGGATGAGGTGCCGCCGCGCAATTTCCACTTTTTCCTCGGTAGAGTAGCCATTGATTTCGATAATCTCCATCCGGTCGAGCAAGGCGGGCTGGATGGTGCTCAGCGAGTTGGCGGTAGCGACGAACAAGACCTTAGAAAGGTCGTACTCCATTTCCAGGTAATTGTCATAGAAAGTGGAGTTTTGCTCGGGGTCCAGCACTTCCAATAGCGCAGAGGAAGGGTCGCCCCGGAAGTCCTTGCCCACTTTGTCGATTTCATCCAGGATGAAAACCGGGTTGGAAGAGCCGGCTCGCTTGAGCGATTGGATGATGCGGCCAGGCATGGCGCCGATGTAAGTCTTGCGATGCCCGCGGATCTCCGACTCATCGTGCAGGCCACCGAGCGACATGCGAATGAACTTGCGCTTGAGGGCTTTAGCGATCGAGCGGCCCAAGGAGGTTTTGCCGACACCCGGAGGGCCTACCAAGCAGAGGATTGGAGCTTTCATGTCTCCTTTCAGCTTCAGTACTGCCAAGTGTTCGAGGATGCGCTCCTTGACCTTTTCCAGCCCGAAGTGATCGCGGTCGAGTACCGCCTTGACTTTCTGCAGGTTGAAATTGTCTTTGGTGAAGTCTTCCCAGGGCAGTTCCAGCAGCAACTCCAGATAGCTGAGTTGAATGGAGTACTCTGCCACCTGCGGGTTCATGCGGCGCAGGCGGTTGATTTCTTTGTCGAAGGTCGATTTGACATTTTGGGGCCATTTCTTCTTCAGCGAGCGCTCATATAGTTTCTGGATTTCCTCTTCATGAGGGTTTTGCCCCAATTCTTCCTGTATCGTCTTGAGCTGCTGGTTGAGGAAGTAGTCGCGCTGCTGTTTTTCGAGATCAAAACGGACTTTGCTCTCGATCTGGTCGCGGAGTTCCAGCAATTGCAGTTCGCCATTGATCTGCTCGAGGATGATGTGCGCTTTGGTTACCAAGTCATCTGTCTCCAGGATTTGCTGCTTGAGTTGAATCTTGGAGCTGAGGTTGGAGGCGATAAAATTGAGCAGGAAGGATTGGTTGCTGATGTTTCTCAACATGAGCGAGGCTTCCGAGGGGATGTTGGGCGATAGCTCGATGATTTGCTTTGCCCGGTCCAGGATGGAAGCGGTTAGGGCTTCAAATTCCAGTTTGTTCCCCGGCTGCTCATATTCCAGTTGGGAGATACGGCCTTCCATGTAGGGGTCATCGCGCAATAAGGTGTTGAGGGCGAAGCGCTTTCTACCCTGCAAAATGGCCGTAGTCGTGCCATCAGGCATACGCAACAACTTCAGGATGCGGGCAATAGTACCGATTTTAAATAAATCCTCCACCCCTGGCTCTTCCACGTTGCTATCGCGTTGAGACAAAACGGCGACGATACGCCCGTCGTTATAGGCCTTGTTGATAGCCCGGATAGATTTGTCGCGGCCTACAGTAATAGGGATGACAATCCCTGGAAAGAGGACGGTATTTTTAAGGGCCAGGATGGGCAAGGTCTCTGGGTAAATTTCATCAATATTTTCTTCTTCCTCTTCGTCAACATGTAACAAAGGCAGGTAATCTCCATCATCATCAAAACGGGGGTGCGAGAAAATTTCTTCAAACATAAGTTCCTCTATGGTTTGGAGGCGGTCGGTATAGAGCTGGGAAATCTGGATTGCCAAAGAATCGTGGGGGATTTAACTTTTATCCCGATTGGCCCTTGTGCTCTGGTCCAGCATTATTCCGCCGTCTGGTTTGGGTACACGCCAAATTTTTGAAAAATAACAATATTTGCGCTCCATGCCAAGTTGGCAGCGCTATTTTTTTCCTTCTTTGACAATTTGTGTGTAGGCAATAAGAAACTAGCGGGTAATGCAAGTATCAGGGCATGGCCCGGCTAAGCTTGTGAGTAGCCAACTATACTTCCACCGCGCTTGTCCCACCCACTGGGTGGGAGCTGGCTTCTCATTGGCGATAGAGCAAACAAATTGTCAAAGCACTTTTTATTATGGTGCAAATATAGCTAGTACAACTACTATGCCATAGCTTAAATTTGTCGGCAGCGGGTCAATGGTGGCGAGCTGGCACGACAAAACGTCAGCCGCCGTGGAAAAAAGAGCGGGGGCAAGGCGTAAGGAAGAGCGTACGCTCCTTAGGCTACTACTTCGAATTCCGCAATAGCTTCTTCTTCTCTCAGCTTCTGTTCCTCGTCCAGGGTATCTTTTTCAATGCGCAGATTATCAATGATGAACTCCTGGCGGGCGGGTGTATTTTTGCCCATGTAGTAATTCAGCACCTGGTCAATATCAGTATCTTCCGTCAAGATGACGGGCTCCAGGCGGATATTTTCCCCGATAAAATCGTTGAATTCATCCGGGGAGATTTCGCCCAGCCCTTTGAAGCGGGTGATTTCCGGCTTGCCGCGCAGCTTCCCGATGGCGGTTTGTTTCTCCTCCTCGCTATAGCAGTAGAAGGTCTGTTGTTTGTCGCGTACTCGGAACAGGGGGGTGTCCAGGATATAGAGATGGCCGCTGCGCACCAGATCGGGGAAGAATTGCAGGAAGAAAGTAAGCAACAACAGGCGGATGTGCATACCATCCACATCGGCATCCGTAGCGATGACGACGCGGTTGTAGCGCAGGTCGTCCAACCCATCTTCGATATTGAGGGCGTGCTGGAGGAGGTTGAACTCTTCGTTTTCATAAACCACTTTCTTGGTCAAGCCATAGCAGTTGAGGGGCTTGCCGCGCAGGCTGAAAACGGCTTGGGTCTGCACGTCACGCGCTTTAGTGATGGAGCCGCTGGCCGAATCGCCTTCGGTGATGAAGATAGTGGTGGCTTTGCGCAGCTCTTCCTCCACCTTGCGCGAGCTCTCATTGAAGTGGATGCGGCAATCGCGCAGCTTTTTGTTGTGGATATTGGCTTTTTTAGCCCGTTGGTTGGCCAGTTTTTGTATGCCTGCGATCTCCTTGCGCTCGCGCTCCGATTGGCGGATGCGTTTTTCCAGCGCTTTGGCGACCTCCTGGTTTTTGTGCAGGTAGTTGTCCAGCTTTTCCTTGACAAAATTGACCATAAAGGTGCGGATGGTCGGGCCCTCGGGGCCCATGTCGGTAGAGCCGAGCTTGGTCTTGGTTTGTGATTCAAACACCGGCTCTTCGATGCGGATGCTGATAGCGGCGATAATAGAGCTGAGGATGTCTCGGCGGTCGTAGCTTTTATTGAAATGCTCCTGAATAGTCTTGACCACAGCTTCCTTGAAGGCATTGAGGTGTGTGCCGCCCTGAGTCGTATTCTGCCCATTGACGAAAGAGTGGTACTGCTCGCCATAGTGGTTGCCGTGAGCCAGGGCGATTTCCATGTCGGGGCCGACCATGTGGATGATGGGGTAGCGCAGGTTTTCGGTACTGGTTTTGCGCTCCAACAAATCCAGCAGGCCATTTTTGGAGATTAGCGTCTTGCCGTTGAAGTTGATCTTCAATCCGGCATTGAGGTAGGCGTAGTTCCAGAGTTGGTTCTCCATATACTCTGGCCGGAAGCGATACTTTTTGAAGATTTCTGTATCGGGCCGGAAGATAATAGTGGTGCCGTTGGGCAAGTCTGACTTTAGCACCTTGTGGTCCTTGGTCAGTTCGCCCCGCTCAAATTCGGCAATTTTTATTTTGCCCTCGCGCACGGCCTGTACTTTGAAATATTCGGATAGGGCATTGACGGCTTTAGTCCCCACACCGTTGAGGCCTACCGACTTTTTGAAGGCCTTGGAATCGTATTTCCCCCCAGTATTGATTTTGGATACACAGTCGATGACTTTGCCCAGGGGGATGCCTCGGCCGTAGTCTTTCACCTGGATGCTGCCCTCTTCTACAGATACGTCAATGTTTTTACCATAACCCATCACGAATTCGTCAATCGAGTTGTCAATGACTTCTTTAATAAGGATGTAAATGCCGTCGTCGGGTGCAGACCCATCACCCAGTTTGCCGATGTACATGCCGGGGCGCAGGCGGATATGCTCTTTCCAATCTAGCGAGCGGATATTTTCTTCATCGTAGGTTACGTGTTCCATAAGCTTGGTTCATTTAAGGGCAGACAAGAAAGTAATTTTTTTGAAGATTCAGCAATTTGCTGTTTTTTTTGTTGCAATCTATATAAGCGCTGGTTCAAAACACAAAAGTAAAGTTTTTTTTCAAAAACAACAACAAATTGTTTCCACTTAAACACGCAGATTGATTGATGAGCCGGGAAAGATTATATAAGCATCCCTCCATGTCTTTGCTGCGCCGGGCGATCTGGCTGGAGCTGCGATTAAAGTTATTGGCTTCGGCGGCACTTTTGTTGTTTGGGGGCACGCTATGTACCGCCTTTTTTAACGCCAACATCCCGCTTACGATTATTGGCTTGGTTTGTGCCGTTTTGGGCTTGCGCCACACCGCCTATTTCCTGGCCAACCTCCGGGTGGAGCGCACGCCCTTGATGCAGCTGATCAAGCATCAGCCTGGCCAGATCGTCTGGGTCTATTCGGTGGTGACGGAATGGCTGCCCTTTGGTTTGCAGGCGGGCCGCAATGCCACCCTTTATATCAAGTTGCTGGATGGGGACGAAATCACCCTGGCACTCCCACAAAAGCACTTGAAGCTGGTATCTCACCTGCTCAACCGCTTATTGCCCCATGCTTCTTTTGGCTATACTAAAGACCGCGAACAGTGGTTCTTGGCCAGTCCCGCCTTGCTGCTCCAGACCCGAACGGAGGAAGGAGAGCATGGGCGGTGAGCTGGGCCTGCTAGGAGGGAGGGCTCGTAAAAAGTAAAAAGTAAAATGGAGCGAAGCGACATCCCGTCTGAACGAAGTGAAGCGGGAAGTAAAAAGTAAAAAGTAAAAAGTAAAATGGAACGAAGTGACATCCCGTCTGAACGAAGTGAAGCGGGAAGTAAAAAGTAGGGGCGGGCCTCGTGCCCGCTCCAACATCCCGTCTGAACGAAGTGAAGCGGGAAGGGAAAAGTGAAAAAGTTTGCGATGCTAAAATAGGTTGCATGATTATTCTAATCCTGTCCGATTTTTGGTTCAATAGCAAAACTTTGTCACGCCCAGCTTTTTGTGCGTTGGCTTTTTAAACAGCTTTGGGGTGCCAAGATTGCCGATGAAACGGAGGCAGGGCAACCGATGAAATTTCTGATCGATAGCCAGCGTTGAAGGACGAGGCTTTAACCGTAGTAAAAATAGCAGCCTGGACAAAGATGAAAGCACATATCCTCTACGTAGAAGATGACGAAAGCTTAAGCTATGTGACCCGTGACAACCTGGAGCTGCAAGGCTATGCCATCACGCACTGCCCGGATGGCCGGCAGGCCCTGGAGCAGATTCAAACCAGAACTTTCGACCTTTATATACTGGACGTCATGCTGCCCGAGATTGATGGGTTTACCTTGGCTCGGGAGATACGTAAGTTTGACCAGCAGACTCCGATCCTCTTCCTCACGGCTAAATCGCTCAAAGAGGATCGCTTGCAGGGGCTCCGCTTGGGCGGGGATGATTATATCACCAAGCCATTCAGCATCGAAGAGCTCATCCTGCGGGTTGAAATCTTCCTGCGCCGCCGGAAAATCAGCCAGCCGCAGGCCGTAGGCTTTCATAAACTTGGCCGTTTTGAGTTCGACTATGAAAACCTATCGCTCCATGATGCCGACCGCCGACAGCCGCTCACTCAAAAAGAAGCCGATTTGCTCAAGTTGTTTGCTGAAAACCCCAACCAGGTCTTGAAGCGCTCCGATATCCTGGAGAAACTCTGGGGCGAAGATGACTACTTTATGGGCCGCAGCCTGGACGTATTCATTTCACGCTTGCGCAAATACCTACGCGCAGAAAGCAAATTGAAAATCGAGAATATTCATGGCGTAGGCTTCCGCCTTAAGGTGGAAGAAGAAGAGGCTGGAGCAGAACGATAACTTGGAGCGAGGCCAGAAAGACAATAGGCTTGTTGCGATGTCGCAACAAGCCTATTGCCATTATATAGAACAAGCCCCGGCGATTTCTTCGCCGGGGCTTGTTTGCTTACTGATCCTGCCAGCTGTTTAGGCAAGTAGTAGCTTAGCGCTTTACTATGAAGCCGCCCGTACGGATGCCCTGCTCCGTGCGTATCGTCAGGTTGTAACGCCCGGCCGGCAGGTGGCCGACGTTGAAGCGGGCCTGCTCCGTTTCAAAGACCTCCGTGTCGCGGAGCGTCTGGAGCGTGCGGCCAGCCATGTCGGTGATGACATACTCCACGAAGCTCGTTTGCTGCTTGAAATCCAGGTTTACCTGCAGGTATTCCGTGGCGGGGTTGGGGAAGAGCTTGACTTCGAAGGCGTCGGGGCCGAGGATGGGTTCGGACACATTGCTAGTAAGCGAGGTCAAAATGACGCCAGTGGACGAAGCGAAGCCCAGGTTGCCGGTGAAGAAAAAAGCGGACTCTACGTCGGGTACCAGGTTGTCCCAGGCGTTGATGCCCAGGAAGCCATAATCCCAGTCATTCAAGGTCTCGTTGGCGGCTTTCCACTCCAGGTATTGGGTGTAGTCGTTGCTGGAATCAAAGCCGAAAGAAACGGTTTCAGACCCCGTATAGCGCACCCCGATGATATAGTTTTTATTGTCTTCCGGGATGACTACCCCATCTTCTTCGAAGGTCAGGAAGTCGAGGAAGGGCAGGCGCACCAGGGTGCGATCCTGGGTATAATCATTAGGGAAAGTAAGGGTAGCCAGGCCGACGATGGCGATTTCGTCATTGCCCATTGAGCCGTCCTCATTGAGGTCGTTCCATTCATAGACATAAGCTTCAACGGGGATGTCTGCCAAGGTAGGCGTATGGCGTACTTCGAACATCACGCTATCAATCTTATAGCCAAAGCCGTGCGGGATTTTCAGGATGGTCAGAAACTCGATATCCCCTCCACCGGCGATGGTGGTGGTGGCGATGACCCTGGGAGCGCCGGTGGTCGGGTCCCAGCTAGCTTTGGAATAGAGCTTGTCACTGATGGTAAAAGAAGAAGTAGCTTGATTGTTGAAAGACACCTCGTCGGTGCTGTCGCTAGAGATGGAGTAAACGTAGCTAAAGACCCCATCACCCAAGCCGAAAGGATCGAACTCGGGCAGCAGCAGGATAGTGGAGGTCGAATCAGGTAGGAGTTCATCCTCAGCGCTGGCCGTTTCGTTGTACACTTCAGTGGGGGTGCCGCCGAAGGGAGTATGATTGATGACGGCATTGACCACCAGGTTGGGGGCGGCATTAGTGCCGCGGTTGCGGGCATTGGCACCGGGAGTGAAGATGAAATCCCCGGCAGCTTTGATTTGAGATGCCGGCACGATACCCAGAGGTGCAACGATGATGCTGGTATTGGACAGCGCCAAATCATTGGCGGGCGGCGGCGGCGGCACTACATCGCCGATAGTCATATTGACCGGGCCGGTGACCAGGGCTGCGCGGATGAGCTGGCCTACTTCATAAGACAGCATCAAGCTGGGGATAGTGACCTGCCCTCCCACTGAGCCCGCCCCCATCACGGTGGTGGCATTACCAGGAGCGTTGTTAAAGACGACCACCGCAAGGGCACCGCCTTGCTCAGCATTGAGGCATTTCAGGCCAAACTCGCAGGAGCCGCGATCTATCAGCGCAATCTTACCAGCCAGTTCGGCGGCGTTAATGGCTGCATTGCAACCCTGAGTGGGTAGGGCGCTACCGTCGTCGATAAAGACCACATCGGCCGTCCAAACCCCATCAGCCAGGTTGGCACCAAATCCAGCGGCTGAAAAGTCATATCCGCCTGCTATTTCAGCAGGGGAGTTGATCAGCACTGCCTGCGCCGAAAGCGAGGCCATAGCCCAGAAAAAAGCTAGTGTAAGTGTAGAAAAAATTTTCATAAGACAATTGTGTTAAGATGAATGTATGTAATTGGACAAAAGAGCATACTATCGCTCAAATATATGGTTTTTTCCGGGCAACAGCAACTTTCTCCACTAGACTTGTTACGCGGAGTCGGGAAAAATAGCTGTTTTAGTCCACATGAATGTTTTTTTGAGGGGGCATAGCGCCCAGATACGTGAACGAAAAAAGACTCAGAATAGGCAAGAAAAAGCCTTTATAACTCGCGATAATCCCCACCCAAATCAGCTGCCCGATGAGATAGAAGAGCAAATGCCAAAAAAAAAAAACAAGCCTGGAAAAGATATTCTCCAGGCTTGTTTTTTAAGGCATGGTCAACAAAAGACGATTACCGCTTCACGAAGGAACCGGTACGGATGCCGTGCTGCGTGCGGATGGTCAGGTTGTATTGGCCTGCGGGCAGTTGACCGATGTTGAAAGTAGCCTGTTCAGTGTCATATACTTCCGTATCGCGCAAAGTATGGATCAGGCGGCCGGTCATATCGGTGATGACATATTCTACAAAGCTCGTGCGCTGCTTGAGTGCCAGGTTTACTTGCAGGTATTCCGAAGCAGGGTTGGGGAAGAGCTTGACCTCGAAGGCGTCGGGGCCGAGGATGGCTTCCTGGGTACCTACTCCGGTAGAAGTCAAAATCATACCTGCGGCGGAAGCGCTTGTGACGCCAGTGAAAACAAAGGCTGCTTCGAAGTTTGGCAACAAGTTATCCCAGGCGTTGATGCCCAGGTAGCCATAGTCGCGATCGGAGAAAGCCCCGTTTGCTATCTGAATGGCCTGGTACTGGGTATAATCATAGCTGTCGTCAAACCCGAAAAAAACGAGGTCATCGCCAGTATAGCGCACGCCGAGGATATAATCCTTGTTGTCTTCTGCAATCACTACCCCGTCTTCTTCAAAGGTGAAGAAATCCAGCAAGGGCAAGCGCAGGGAGGACGAAGTAGCGGTAAAATCTTCCGGGAAGGTGAAGTTCGCCAGCCCCACAATAGCCACTTCGGCATTGATGATAGCGCCATCCTGGTCAGCATCATTCCATTCGTAGATGTAGGCTTCGACGGGCACGTTGGCCAGGCTAGCTAGGTTGGTGGATACAAAGAAGACGACACTGTCGATCTTATAGCCAAAACCGTGCGGGATATTGAAAGCTGAGGCGAATTCGATGTCTCCGCCACCGGCAATCGTGCGGCTAATGGTGGCACGGGGCGCGCCGGTAGCGGGGTTCCAGCTAGCCTTGGAGTAGAGGTCCTCACTCACGGTGAAGGTAGAAGACCTGGCGTTATCCGTGCTGACATCGTCGGTGCTATCGCTGGAAATGGAGTAAGTTACGGTGTAGATCCCTTCGCCAGTGCTAAAAGGGTCAAAGGAGGGCAGCGTAACCAGCGCACTAGTAGAATCCGGCAGGATTTCTTCAGTAGCGCCGCTGGTTTCATTGTAAACCTCCATTGCGGCGCCGCCAAAAGGGGTATGCGTGATGATGGCATTCACCTCCAGGTTGGGGGCCGCATTCAGGCCTGCGTTGAGTGCCGAAGCACCGGGGGTGAAGACGAAATCACCCGCGGCCTTGATTTGCGAGGACGGCACGATGCCCATCGGGGCGTTAGCGATGTTCGTGACGCCCACGCGGAGGTCATTAGCAAATTGCAACGAGCCAATAGAGATATTGACTGGCTCATTGGCTAGTACCGCGCGGATGGTTTGGCCGTCTTCGTAAGAAAGGCTCACGCAAGGGATGGTCACCTGCCCGCCTACAGAGCCCGCGCCCATGACAATGGGGCCGGCGCCCGGCGCATTATTGAAGAGGATGACTGCAATAGCGCCGGCATTTTCAGCATTCAGGCATTTCAACCCAAACTCGCAGCTCCCACGGTCAACCAGAGCGATTTTACCCGCAATTTCGGCGGCATTGATTGGGGCATTGCATCCTTGGTTAGGGTTGGCGCTGCCATCGTCAACAAATACGGCATCGGCGGTCCAGATATTGCCAGTCAGGGCACCCCCAAAAGCAGCGGCAGCAAAGGTGTAAGCCCCCTGCAAGCTCTCAGGTGAGTTGATATAAACGGTTTGAGCAGGCAGAGCTGCTGCCATAAACCAAGCCAAGACAAGTGTAAATAATGCTCTCATAAGACAATTGAATTTTTAGTTATAATAAAGCGTTTCTTTATGCAAGAATACGACAATATCAACGAAAAAACCAAACCAAACGCTGCTAAAGTATTTCTCGGCAGCAGCCTGACCAGCATTTTTCAGGCAGCACTAAAAAAAAAGAAGGCTTTAGCGCGACGCCAAAGCCTTCTCCAGTGCTAGCTCTTAAGAGCAGCGTCAACGCATTACCGCTTCACGATAAACGGCTTGGTTTGAATGCCTTGCTGGGTGCGCACCATCAGGTTGTACTGCCCAGCGGGCAGTTGGCTGACGTTGAAGCTAGCCTGCTCGGTTTCGAAAACATCCGTATCACGGGCGTTGAAAATCAGGCGGCCGGCAGCGTCCAGAATATGGTATTCGACAAAGCTGGTACGTTCTTTGATGGTCAGGTTGATCTGCAAGCGCTCCGAGACGGGGTTAGGGAAGAGCTCCATCTCAAATACTTCCGGACCGGCTACCTCGCGGGTATTCACCTCTGGCGAAGTCAGGATAACCCCGGTAGAAACCGAAGCAGTCAAATCGGTGAACAGGAAGGCTGCTTCGAAGTTGGGCAGCAGGTTGTCCCAGGCGTTGATGCCCAGGTAGCCGTAATCACGGTCTGTCAATGCTTCCGTTTCAGCTTGGAGGTTGAGGTACTGGCCATAATCATAAGAAAGGTCAAAGCCGAAGAACACGCTCTCTTCGCCAGTATAGCGCACGCCGATGATGTAATCCTTGTTGTTCTCAGCGATTACGACGCCATCTTCTTCAAAGGTAAGGAAATCCAACACGGGGAGGCGCAGCACGGCGGACGTACCGGTAGTGCTTTCGGGGAAAGTGAAGTTGGCGATGCCCGCAATCTCCACTTCATCATTGGCGATAGAGCCATCTTCATTGAGGTCGTTCCACTCGTAAACATAAGCTTCCACAGGGATATTGGCCAGGCTGGGCAGCGAGGTCAATACTGCGAACACAATCGAGTCAATTTTGTAACCCTCGCCGTAGGGGATGTTCAAAACCGAAAGGAACTCGATGTCTCCACCACCGGAGATCGTGTAGTAGATGGTGGTGCGCGGATCGCCGGTAGCGGGGTTCCAGCTCGCCTTGGAGTAGAGGTTTTCGCTCACGGTAAAGTTGGTGGCGATGGTGTTGTCGAAGGTGACATCGTCGGTGCTATCGCTGGCCACCGTGTAGGTTATGGTGTAGACGCCTTGATCGGCCCCGCTAGAGCTGAAGGCCGGCTCAAAAACCGGTAGTAAAATCAGCTCGCTGGTAGAGTCGGCTTCCACGATGCCTTCTTGGCTAGCCGATTCATTATAGACCTCGGAAGCCGTGCCGCCGAAAGGGGCAAATTCAATAACTGCATTGACCGAAACATTGCTCGCCTCATTCAGGCCGATGTTCCGGGCTTGAGCACCAGGGACGAATACGAAGTCGCCCGAGCTTTTAATCTGCGAAGAAGGGACGATGCCGAGCGGCGCGACCATCACGTTCTCTGCACTGATGGCGAGGTCATTGGCAGGAGCGCCCAACGCGCCCAGCGAAATATTGACGGCGCCAGCAGCCAGCGCTGCGCGGATGGTCTGCCCATCTTCATAGGTGAGCATCACACAGGGGATGGTAACCTGAGTACCGACCGCGCCGGCGCCCATGACGATGGTGCCGCCGCCCGGAGCGTTGTTGAACACGACTACGGCGATAGCGCCTGCGTTTTCAGCATTGAGGCACTTCAAGCCAAACTCGCAACCGCCGCGGTCAATCAGGGCGATTTTGCCGGCCAGGTCTCCCGTGTTGATTGGGGCATTGCAACCTTGCGTAGGGTTGGCGCTCCCGTCGTCAACGAAAGCCGCATCGCTCGTCCAGACGTCGCTGGTAAGATCGGCACCGAACTCGGCAGCTTCAAAGCTGTAATACCCCTGGATATCTGCCGGGGAATTGACCAGGAACAATTGCGCCTGGAGTGCGCCTAAGGTCATAAAGAAGGCGAAAAAGATAGTAGTAAATACTCTCATAAGACAGTTTTATATTGTGTAGATAATGAATGAAATCCTTTTGCTTTGCCTTCGATCCCGGGGCATTTCGAGGCAATTAGTGGTTTTAGTTGTTGAGCGAGCGCGAGGCTTTTCCGGATAAAGCGCCAGGTTTTTTAAGGCCGTTTCTCGAGATACGCGTCGATTAATGCCTTTATAGTAGATATAAGGCAATTGATGCTATGGCTGCAAAAATATAATTTTTTCGGGGAAATAAAAAAGGGCACAAGCAGATTTAGACGCCAAGCCGACAAATTTTGTTTGGCTGCCTTGGCTTCAGGATGCGCTGTGGCTGAATAAGGAAGGAAGCTTCGGCCTGATTCCGGGTGGCTTAGAATGGGTTATACCTCCTACGCCAAGGCATCACCCAAAAGCCTCCGGCAGTGAACACAGCTGCCATCGCGGCCAATGATGGGAAGCACGCCGTAGCTGACCAAGTAAAACCATTTGTGTTTTAGTATAAAAATGTTACACCGCAGCATAATTTTACCGATATTTGCAGGGAAATAAACTTTTGGGCCAGCAGCAAGAGCCTGCCTGCCCGTTAAAAAAAACAGATATTTTGAAATTTATAGAATTTGGTTTTGAACCGCAGTTGATGGAAAGCCTGGATGCCATGGGGTTTGAAAATGCCACGCCGATACAAGTACAGGCGATGCCCTCCATCATGGAAGGCCGTGACATCCTGGCTTGCGCCCAAACCGGTACCGGGAAAACAGCCGCCTTTCTCTTGCCCATCCTCAATGAGCTGACTAAAAACCCCAATGAGGAGGGGGTGGATACCATCATCATGGAGCCTACCCGCGAGCTGGCCGTACAAGTTGACAACCAACTGGAAGCGCTCTCCTATTTTACCGGCATCAGTTCAATCGCCGTTTACGGTGGCCGCGACGGGCATGCCATGGAGCAGGAAAAACGCGCCCTGAAGCGCGGCGCTTCTATTATCGTCGCCACTCCGGGCCGCCTCCTGGCGCACCTGAGCATGGGCTATGTCAACCTCAAGAGCGTGCGCCACCTCATCCTCGATGAGGCCGACCGCATGTTGGATATGGGCTTCGCCCCGGATATCATGGATATCGTCAATCAGATACCCCGTGAGCGGCAGACTCTGCTGTTCTCTGCCACCATGCCCCCACAGATCCGGCAGTTTGCCAAGCAGCTCATGCGCGGGCAGCCTGCCGAGGTCAGCATTGCGGTCTCCAAACCAGCTGAAAACATCCTGCAATTGGCTTATGAAGTGGATGATAGCGGCAAAATCCGCTTGACGGAGCACATCCTGGAGTCCAACAAAATGCTCAAGCGGGTACTCATCTTCGCGGGCACTAAAAAAGTGGTGCGCGAACTGGCCGCCACCCTCAACCGCCGCGGTATGGACGTGGGCGCGATCTCTTCCGACCTCGAACAGGATGAGCGCGAGGCCCAACTACGGGCTTTCACCAGCGGTGCCAAGCCCATCCTCGTCGCCACCGACGTGCTGTCGCGGGGCATCGATGTTAAAGGGATTGATGCGGTCATCAATTACGATGTGCCGGGTGATGCGGAGGACTATGTACACCGCATCGGGCGTACGGCCCGTGCGGAAGCTTCTGGCATGGCCTTCACCTATATCAATTCCAAAGACCGCGGCCGTTTCAAACGCATCGAGGACCTGATTGAAATGAAAATCCGCATCCTGCCCTTGCCGGAAGAGCTGGCCAATGCCAAGCCGAGGCCTGGCAGCGGTGGTGGCAGTGGCCCGCGTGGCCAGGGTCAAGGCGGCGGCAGAGGCAGAGGCCCTTCCCGCGGCCCTTCTTCTTCCAACCGAGAAGGTGCCCCCCAAGGCCAGAGCGGCCGCAATAGCCGCCGGCGCGGCGGCGGCGGTGGAAGGCGTGGCCCTGCTAAGGGCAATTGATTTGATGAGGGCTGCCAGGCAGCACTGGCCGTGCGATACTCGCACCGCCAGTGCTATGCTAAATCCAGCGTCGTGCCACCTTGCCGTCTTCCAGTTTTTGCCAATTATTTTCAAAAGCCTGTTTCCCAGTCTAGCGTAGCTTTGCCGCCATTATGAAAAAACCGTATTTTATCGTTGATTTTGACAGCACTTTCACCCGGGTGGAAGCGCTGGACTTGCTGGCAGAAATCGTCTTGGCGCATTCTGGCAGGAAGGCAGAAGTCTTGCAGCAGATTCAAGAGATCACCAACCGGGGTATGGATGGCGAGCTAGATTTCCGTACCTCCCTGTCCCTGCGCCTGGATTTGTTGCGCGCCCACAAAGACGACATCCAGCATCTGGCCGAGCGCCTCAAAGATGAAATATCTCCTTCTTTCCTGCGCAACCAGGCCCATTTTACGGCCTTACGGGAAAACGTCTATGTGGTATCCAATGGCTTTTCTGATTTCATCGTCCCGGTAGTAGAACACTACGGGTTGCTGGCCGATAACGTCTTCGCCAACGAATTTATCTACGATGAAAAAGGCTTCGTCATCGGTTTTAATCCCGACATACCGCTCTCTCAAAGCGGGGGGAAATCACTGGTAATACGGGACCTGAAGCTCAAGGGCGACGTCTATGTCATCGGCGATGGGGCCAACGACCTGGAGATCCGCAAGGCCGGCTACGCCAACAAGTTTTACCTCTTTACCGAAAATGTGGAGCGGGAAAAAGTCAAGAAGGAGGCAGATCACATCGCGCCAAACGTTGATGAGATACTGTACGAGCTGAAGATGATCCGCTCGCTATCCTATCCCAAAAACCGCATCCGGGTACTATTGTTGGAAGGCGTGCCCCAATCTGCTGCGCGAATCTTCGAAGCAGAAGGCTTTAAAGTAGAGTATGTCGAGGGGGACATCGACGAAGCCGAGCTATGCCGGAAAATCCGCAAAGTCAATATTCTGGGCATGGGGCCGAAGACGCCAGTGACGGAAAACGTCATTGCCAGCGCTCGCCGGCTCATCAGCATTGGGACGTACAGCATCAATGGCAGCCATATCGACCTGGAAGCCTGCACCCGGCATGGCGTAGCTGTTTTTAATGCCCCTTTCAGCAACACCCGCTCGGTAGTCGAATTGGCCCTGGCTAACATCATCATGTTGATGCGCAATGTGCCGGATAAAGCCCGGGCCCTGCACCAGGGCCGTTGGGAGAAAAACGGACATCCCGGCTATGAAGTACGGGGGAAGAAGCTGGGCATTGTGGGCTATGGGAATATCGGCGCCCAGCTATCGGTCCTGGCCGAAGCCTTGGGCCTGGAGGTCCATTTCTACGATCTGGCCGATAAGCAGCCCCTGGGCAATGCCCGCAAGTGCAATAGCCTGGAAGAACTGCTAGCTGTGGCTGACATCATCTCCCTGCACGTGGACGAACAGCCGGAAAATGCCCTGCTCTTCGGCCCGGCTCAGTTTGCCCGGATGAAACCTGGCGCAATCTTCCTCAACCTCTCTTCCCCTGGTGCGGTGCAACTCAGCGCCCTGCGGCAGGCCATCGAGCAAGGCAGCCTGGCGGGTTGTGCCGTAGATGTCTTCCCCGGCGAACCACAAAGCAATGGCGAGGCCTTCGCCTCAGAGCTCATCGGCTTGCCCAATACTATCCTCACCCCGCATATTGGCGGCCATACCGCCGAGGCACAGCAAAACATCGGCCAGTTCGTCACTTCCAAAATCATCCAGTACATCAATACGGGCAATACCATCGGCAGCATCAATTTCCCGCCGGTACAAACCCCGGCAGTCAATAATGCTCACCGCCTGTTGCACATTCACCACAACGTGCCCGGCGTGTTGGCGCAAATCGGCGAGGTGCTGGCCCGGCATAGCATCAATATCCTGGGCCAATACCTCAAAACCAACGAACATATCGGCTACGTGGTCACGGATGTGGATAAGCAGTATAGCGAAGAGTTGCTCGATGCCTTAAAGCAAATCGAGCCTACCATTTGGTTCAGGGTGCTGTATTAGGTCAATTCAAAAACCGCCATTTCAAGCCGATGCGGAAGACCGAAGAAGGATGCCCGTAGAAAGCGGTTTGATAAAACAGCCGGTCGTCGATCAGGGTGGCCGTGGCATTTTCCCATTTGAAGAAAGCGCGGAACTTCGTCACCTGCATGCTGAAAAAAGCATCGGCGGCGGGGTAAAATTCCACCAAGGCACGATCCTGCAGCTGAAACTGGCCGGTGACGGGGTTGTAGTAGTCGCCAAAATAGCTATCGTTGAACCGCAGGTCAATACCCACCGAGACGGTGAGCACCTTAAACCACTTCCCAGCGTAGTAGAGGCTATGTTTGGTATAAATCGAAGGCAGGCGGATGAAATCACTGGAAGCTTGTTGCAGGGCGACCACATTATCCAGGTGCATGGGCCCGAGCTTGAAATCTTTTTGGATAATCAACTGAGCGATGCTGATGGGGAGCCCCGTTTGCCGTGGCAAACCCAGGGTGTCAAAATAGATATAATTATTCAGCAAGTGGTAGTGGCCGCTGATTTCCAGCTTGAATTGTGGCAGGCTATAAGCCGCGGAAAGAGAAGTAGAAAGCGTTTTGTTAAAATCATTTTCGTACACCAGCCTTTCCGTCAGGTAGAGGCGGTGTTCCATCAAGGTGGGCAGGGAGAGTTGGTTGACGGCCTTGAGGTTGAGGCTGCCCAGCTTTTTAAAATCAAAAAACAATTGGCCGCTGAAGCGGTAATCGCCGGCATTATCCCACAGGCCCAAGTGGCCATAGAGGTTGATAAGCAGCCGCTCGTTGGGGTTGAGGCGGTAGCGGCCGGTGAGGAAGAGGTTGTTGATGGTGGAATCCATGCCAGCCTGCTCCAGCCGGTTCCAGGTATGGATGGCGCCTACCTCCAGCAAGTCGCGCTGGTTGCGCGCCTCATCGCGCCGGGCTTGGTCGAGCTTAAAGGTGGCCAGGCGGAAGCTATTTTCGAGCTTGCGGTGCTGCAGGAAAAAGCGCACGCCCCGGGGATCGGGTAGGAAGGCCGGGAAGAGGGTGTAAAAGTTGGAATCCTCCTGCGCGGCGTATTCATCCGAGAACTTGTAGTTGCTGTTGTCCGAAAGTATTTGGTGCGAGATCGTGTAGGAGCGGAAGGTCTTGCCCAGGGTATCCTGCCCGCCGCCAAAGCGGTAGTAATGAGTATAGCTCAGCTCGCGGTGGAAATGGCGGGTGCCCGCGTCGGGCAAAAAAACCAGAGCGGAGCTGGGGCTGCCAAATTCGCCATCCGACTGTGGCTCACGCAGCAATCCGCCGTTATCCTCTTGTTCGATGGTGTTGTTGGCAAAGCTCAGGAATCCATCGTAGCGCCCATTGCGGCTATGCCGCCACAGGCCGGTGGCGAATGCCGTATTGCGGGTGTTTTGGTTGGGCAATTGCTGCCGCTGCCCCAACTGGCTGATGCGGTTGAACTCCAGCGTAAAGTTGAGCCCGTTGGCAAAGTTGCGGCTGAACTGGGCAGTGCTATAACTATCGGCCTGCTCAGAACCCGCCGTATAGGACACATTGGTGTGGGGCTTTTCCAGCCGGTAGTAGGGCAGCGAGCTGCTCGTAGTCATATACAAGTCATACTGCCGCAAGCCCAGGTCAAAGCCCCGGCGGCTTGCAGGCTCAAAGACGATAGGGGCATGGGCCGAACCAAGGTTGCCGAGGTGCTTGTAGTCTAGCACGCGGCGGCGCACCGGGTCGTACTGCCGGAAATAGTTGCCCAGGGTAGAATCGGAGAAGGGGATGTCCTGGTTTGGATTGTCGGCGAAGAAATAAAAAATCTCGAAGGTATCCACTTCCACATCCCTTTGCTCGCCGCTGCCACTGGCCCCCGCCGGCGGCCCGCTGGAGGGGGTAGTCGGGCGCCCGATCGGCGGCCGTTGCGCCTGCACCGTGTCGAGCCCGAGCAGGAGCAAAACTAATAGGCAGAAAAAGCTGATACTTCGCTTCATGTACGCGTTGTAATTTCCGGCAAAGATAGTAAACGCCTAGACTTATTAGGTGCTGCGGGCAGCCCCTAAGCCCAGTTCACCGGATTACTACCCGCTCCACGATATTCCATCCATCGCCCTGCAGGCGCAGGAGATAAATGCCTGCGGCCAGCCCCTGGCCGAGCGGAAACTGGAGCAGGTTTTCACCGGCATGCAGGTTCTCGCTACCCAAACGCCTGATCACTCGGCCATTGATATCCAGGAGATCGGCATTAACCATCCATTGGCCTTCGGGCGAGGTGATGCTGATATTCAACTCCTCGTGGGCCGGCTGAGGGAATACCCGGGCATAGGTGCCCTCTGGCAGCTCATGGAGGCTGGTGGGGTTCAGGCAGGACAAATCGATTGGTTGGAGCTCTTGGGTAGCGGCACAATTGTCGCCCACCCCCTCAAAGATGAACAAGCCCTCCTGCATATCGGAAACCAGGATAAGGCCAGAAGGCAGGAAAGGGTAAACGCCCCAGGCCCCCTTATAGCTCGGCCCGTTAGGTTCGCTGGAGGTGTCGTAGTACAAAGCCTTCTGTGGATTGGCCGGGTCGGAGATGTCAAAGACGACGAGGCCTTCGTAGTAGTAAGAAACGTAGAGGTAATCACAGGCTACAATCTGATTGTGAGGGATGCTAGTCGGGTTGGGGACGTCGGCATTGAAGGTGCCAGTTACCCGAAGCTCGCAGGGGTCTTCCAAATCGATGGCCTTGAGGCGGGCGCCGTGGTTTTCATCCGCCATATAATAATATTGGGCATCATCCGACAGCCAGCCAGAGTGGTTGTAGCCGCGGAAGGGGTAATCGGTCAGGATGCTGATCGGCACTGGCTGAGCGGGGTTGGAGAAATCAACGATCGCCAAGCCGCTGTTGCCGCAATTGAGGAAGGCGATGCCATCGCGCACATACCCATCGTGGACATGGCTGGCTATCAGGCCGCCAAAGTTGTTGTACTTGTTGATGTACTGCGGGTTTAAAGGGTTGTCGGCCAGGTCGTAAATGCGCATGGCAGAATAGCCAGCCGGGCCGCCGCTGGTAGAAAAAGTATAGAGCTTGGCCTGGGCCGAATCGATGAAGATATTGTGTGCCCTGGAAATCTGGGTGGCGTAATCATAAACCACGAACACCGTATCCGGCAGTTGCCGCAAGTCGATAATCTGCAAAGTGCTGGGCCCTTCGTCACATACGGCATAGAGGAAGCCCTGATAATCGTGGTAGTCGCGGTGGATGATGGTAGGCCCCTGGGCTGCTCCGGCAACAAAGTGCGCCTCAAAAGGCTGAGTAGGCTCGGTCACATCAATAAAATGCGTGCCGGCCGTAGAGCCGATGATGGCATATTCATGCCCGTTTACCGCTACCCCCCATATTTCATTATAGGTGTTGTTGTAAGCGGCAGAGCCTACCAGGGCAGGATCGCTCCAGGCCCCCAGCAAGGTGGCTTGTTGCTGGGCAGCCAGCACCACCGGCAGCCAAAGCAAGGTCAGGAAGAATAAGTGCTTTTTCATCAATAATTTACCTTTTTTGGTAACTATTTAGCATGGCGAAAAGCTGCGAGTTACGAGCC
Source organism: uncultured Phaeodactylibacter sp. (assembly GCA_964432875.1). Taxonomy (GTDB): domain Bacteria; phylum Bacteroidota; class Bacteroidia; order Chitinophagales; family Saprospiraceae; genus JACJYE01. The sequence goes on from CAYSPJ010000005.1 coordinate 81,881, forward strand.
ACGAGCTGCGAGTTCTCTGCTATATCTCCAAGATTAAGTTTTGAAGTATATTGGAGAACGATTTTTCCTATGGTTGAAACTCGGCAACCTTCTTTCGCCAAGGCTGAACTCGCGACTCGAAGCTCGCGACTCGAAGCTAGCTAAATAGTTACCTTTTTTGTTACCAAACCGCCCCCCCCCTTTAACCTTTAACCTTTAACCTTTAACCTTTACCCTTTAACCTTGCAACAACTTAGGATTCATACCCATGTTTGAGAAGCCGCCGTCGTGGAAGAGGTTTTGCATGGTCACCATGCGCGTCAGGTCAGAGAACATCGTCACGCAGTAGTCGGCACAAGCGTCCGAGGAAGCGTTGCCGAGGGGAGACATCCGGTCGGCGTAGTCAAAGAATTCGCCGAAGCCTTTGACGCCGCTGCCTGCCGTAGTCTTAGTGGGGCTTTGAGAGATGGTATTGACCCGCACCTTGTTGCGTTCGCCAAAGTGATAGCCAAAGCTGCGGGCAAAAGATTCCAGCAGAGCCTTGGATTCGGCCATCTCGCTGTAATCCGGGAAAGTGCGTTGGGCCGCGATATAAGTGAGCGCCAGGATAGAGCCCCAGTCATTCATGCCATCCATTTTCCAGAGGGTTTGCATCACCTTGTGGAAAGAAATGGCTGAGATGTCAAAGGTTTTGAGCATCCAGTCGTGGTTCAAATCGGTATATTCCTTTTTCTTGCGCACGTTGATGGACATGCCGATGGAGTGCAGCACAAAGTCGAACTTGCCGCCCAGAGCTTCCATCGACTGCTCGAAGAGCTTTTCCAGGTCTTCCATGCTGGTCGCATCGGCCGGGATGACTGGTGCCTGGAGCTTTTCGCCCAACTGATGGATTTCGCCGAAGCGCATGGCCACCGGGGCGTTGGTCAAAACGATTTGCGCGCCTTCTGCTACGCAACGTTCAGCCACCTTGGTGGCGATGGATTTGTCGTCGAGGGCACCAAAGATGACGCCTTTTTTACCTTGCAGTAGGTTGTTTGCCATGGTGAGGATTTCTATTGGTTATGCGTTAAGCAACTGTTTTGCGTTTTCGATGGCGGCCAAACTGGGCGGGCTTTGGCTCAGCATAGTGGCGATGGCGGCAATGCGCTCTTCCCCGTCCAGCTTGCGCACTTCGGCATAAGTGCGTTCTTCCTGTACGCGTTTGTAAACGAAGTAGTGCACATCACCTTTGGAGGCCACCTGGGGCGAATGGGTAATGGTAACCACCTGGTGCTGGCTGGACAAATGGTGGAGGATATTGCCCATCTTCAGGGCTACGTCGCCGGAGATGCCGGCATCAATCTCGTCAAAGATGAGGGTAGGCAGGGGGATGGCGCTGGCTACCAGCGATTTAACCACTAAAGTCAGGCGAGATAATTCGCCGCCGGAGGCCACGTCTTTGATGAGCTGCATACGGCTCCCCTTATTGGCGGCAAAGAGGAAATTGACTTCGTCGATGCCATAGGCCCCCAGCTCGTCCAGGCGCTTGAATTCCGCCTTCATGCGGGCGTGCTCCATCGAGATCTGGGCCAGCATATTCTCTACCTTATTTTCAAAACCGCCTACCACGGCGTGGCGGCGGTTGCTGAGCTCTTCTGCCTGGGCGTACAACTCCTTTTCCTGCTGTTGCACCTCTTTTTCCAGTGCGGCGATTTCCGAACTTAGGTCGCTCACCGCATCCAGTTGCCGTTGGCAATTGGCTTGGATGTCCAGCAATTCCGCCACCGTAGAAACCTGGTGTTTCTTTTGCAGGCGGTAAATCAGGTCCAGCCGCTGCTGGGCTTCCACGATGCGCTCAGGCTCGTACTCCGTCGCTTCGGCGATGCGCTCGCAGCTTTGGGCCAAATCTTTAAACTCCTCCATGATGCTGCCCAGGCGTTCATAGAGCTGTTCGATGCGGGCATCGTAGCGGCGCACCTGGCCCAATGACTGGTTGACCTGCCCGATCTGTACCATGACGGAGAGTTCATTTTCGCTCAATTGCTGGAAGGCCGAGGCCAAGGAGCGCTTGATATCCTCGGCATTGGTCAGGCGGTTGAGCTCTTCCTCCAGCTCTTCTTGCTCGCCGGCCCGCAGGCTGGCAGCGGTAAACTCTTCGAGTTGGAAAGCCAGGAAATCTACCTCCCGGGCGGCGCTGTCATTGCGGCGGTTCAGCTCTGCCAATCGGCGGCGGGCAGCCTGATACTGGGTATAGCCGGCCTGATAGCGCGCCAGCAGTTTTTTATTTTCTGCCAGGGCATCCAACAGGCGCAACTGGAAAGATACCTGGTGGATGTCGAGGTTGTCGAATTGCTGGTGCAAATCGATGAGGGTAGAGCTGAGGGACTGCAGCACATCCAGCGTCACTGGGGTGTCGTTGACAAAAGCGCGGGACTTGCCCGCCGGCGTAATCTCCCGGCGGATGACCAATTGGTCGTCGTAGTCCAGGTCGTGTTCCTCGAAGAAAGCCTGTAAGTTGTACATGCCGATATCGAAGCAGCCTTCTATCACGCACTTTTCTTCCAGGTTGTAAAGCGATTTGATGTCGGCGCGTTTACCCATGACCAGGCCCAGGGCACCCAGCAAGATAGACTTGCCTGCCCCTGTCTCCCCAGTGATGATGGTGAGCCCCTTGGAGAAGCCTATTTCCAAGGCTTCGATGATGGCGTAGTTGCGGATATGTAAGCTTTTAATCATATTCCAGATTCCAGCGCTTCGGAAATTTGCTCAAAGTTAAACGTTTTGCGTTTAATTCCCCTAATTTTACGCTAGCGTTATGAGGATACTTGTCTTGCCGCGGGCAAAAAAAGGGTGCCAGGCGGGCTTGCCAAGCCGATTATCGCTAAAGATTTAGCCGATTTTATCAATAAATCAATGTCAGCAACAATGAAAAGACCGCTTATCCTGCCGTTTTGTTTGCTCCTGCTCCTGGCTTTTGCCGCTTGTCGGCAGGAAGGGGGCAGCCAGCTCAAAAAAACCGACCTGCTGCGGCACGGCCTGCCAGTGACGATCCTCGCCCCGGATAGCGCCGTAATCAAAGCGCAGGATTTGGCCGGCATCTACCTGGATATCACGGTCAAAGGCAGCGGCAACTACTCCCTGCAGATCCTGGCTTCCAGGGCAGAGACCAGCGATATCGCTAAAATCAAAGCCAGCCTACTGGCAGAGGTGAAGGGCAACCGCTACTTTAAACGCATCGTGCGGGAAGAGGAAGACGGCTTCCTCTACGAAACCGCCGTAGATGAAGGCTACATAAATTATGGCTTCCGCTACATTGCCTTGCAAGGCGAACAGGAGATTGTCTTCCAGCCAGGCTTCACCGGCCAGTTTTCCCTGGAAGAGGCTGAACGGATGTATGAGGCGGTGCAACAGCGGAAAAGGTGAGGGTAGGGTAGCGGGG
>CAYSPJ010000006.1:0-6484 GCA_964432875.1 uncultured Phaeodactylibacter sp.
GTTGTGCAGTTTAAATGATGCAGGATTAGCCACAACACTTGTTAATAAAACAGGCAAAACGATTTGCCAGCACAAAAAAAACTTACTAAAAATTGCAAACATGTTCCAATTTTTAAAATTTGTAATCCTCCTCCTTGTAATAACACTTGGAGGATGCCAGGGTAATCCTGGCAAAGATGATAATACGCTGCTGCGGGTTGCGATTTTAGGCGATGCTGAACCTAAGCCATTGCCAGAATTCCCCAATATGGCCGCCGCTGTGGAACAAATCAATACACTTGCTCTATCACAGCAAATTGATTTTGTGATTGGTGTTGGCGACATAGCGCATAAAGGCACCGAAATCCAATACGACGCTGCCACTCAGGTCTTGCAAAAACTTTCTTTGCCCTTTTATCCAATAATGGGCAACGAGGAGCATGGAAGTTCTGTGGAGCGGTATCTGCACTATGCCCAAAAGTGGAACAGCCAGATTGATAGCACCAAATATACACTGGAATATGAGCAGGTCGCCTTTGTATTTGCATCGCCTGATTATGGCCGAGATTTTGAAGACAGCGGCTCTCTGTGGATTCTTCAACAGATTCAGCGGCTGGCCCCCAAACCGGTGGTACTGGTGGTACATGGTGCCCAACAAGGTGTCTATCCTGAAAATACGGAGAAAGGCATTAGTAACCAACTGTTCAAGGAAAAAGTAATTGCTCAACCCAACCTTGCCGTAGTTATTTCCGGAGATCTTCACATGGATATGGACAGGGTGAACCACTCCAAGAAAATTGATCATGTTCACTATCTTCATATTCCTGCACTGGAACGCACCAAAATCCCTGATGAAACAAATCACACGCCCATGTTTCGGGTAATTACTATTGCCAAAGACGGGAAAGTCGCTGTTGATACCTATGCGGTAGGTGATCCCGCTCCCCTTGAAAGGCATGCCTATTCATTTACGATTTTACTGCAGGATTAGAAACTGAAATTCTCCATGCCCCCCAAAAACCGGACAGGTGAATAAGCCTTAAAAGGATTGATTTCAGGGGGTCAAAACTTTGGCACAATAGAAGTTTAATAGCGTGAATAAATTGAATCATGGAGATAATAATCATCCTTATACTTGTGCTACTTAATGGTGTTTTTGCAATGTCTGAATTGGCGTTGGTTTCTTCACGTAAATTCAAATTAGAATCTTCCAAAAAGAAAGGGAGTACAGGTGCTAAAACCGCTTTGGAATTATCGGAAAACCCAACAAGATTTCTTTCTACTATTCAAATCGGCATCACCGTAATCGGAATTTTGCTTGGCGTGTACAGTGGTGAAAACCTGACAAATGATGTTTTAGAGTTTCTAGACAAATTCGAATTCTTAAAACCCTATTCTTCAGAAATTGCGACCGCATTAATCGTAATATTTATCACTTATCTTTCCATAGTGTTAGGCGAGCTTTTACCCAAGAGAATAGGGATGACATTTCCAGAACCGATCATTATAATACTTGCCAAACCGATGAAAGCATTGTCGCTCATCACTTCGCCATTTGTTTGGCTACTCACCCTTTCCAACAATATTTTATTAAACCTATTAGGCATAAAAAGCCAAACAGACAATGCTATTTCAGAAGAAGAAATAAAATCAATAGTAAAGGAAAGTGCAGAAGGTGGTATAATACAAGACATTGAACAAGATATAGTAAATCGGGTTTTTGAATTTGGCGACAGAAAAGTCAATTCTTTGTTTACACACAGAAGCGATCTTGTTTTCTTTACCATCAATGACACTTTAGAAGAAATTAAACAAAAAATCAACCAAGAAAAACATTCTGCATATCCCGTGTCAGATAACAACAATCTGGATGAAATAATAGGTATAGTATTATTAAAGGATTTATTTTTCACAAAAGCAGAAGAACAATTCAACATAAAGGACTATATTATTGAACCTGTTTTTTTCAATGAAAATACAACTGCATATAAAGTATTGGAAATCTTCAAAGAGGAAAAATTGCATTATGGAATTGTCGTAGATGAGTACGGGACTATACAAGGAATGGTAACGATGGATGATGTAATGGATGCTTTAATTGGCGATGCAACTGAACTCAACCAAGAAGAATATCAAATCACTGAAAGAGATGAAAAAAGTTGGTTCGTTGACGGACAATTTCCAGTAATAGAATTTGCAAAATATTTTGATATTCAATTAACGGATGAACAATATAATAAGTTTACAACAGTTGCAGGACTAATCATGCACAAGACTAACGAAGTCCCAAAAATTGGTGATAAAATACGAATAGATAATTTTGAACTTGAAGTTATTGACAAAGACAGACAAAAAATCGACAAAATATTAGTTACACTGAAATAGGGGTCATTGGGGGGCCAGCCACCTGGCTCAACTCGCTTCCACGCCCAATTGTATGAATGCCCGCAACCTGCGCTTGGGGCGTTTCCATTACTCCCAGATACAAATCGCGACCGGCAGGTAGCCTCCCGTTCTACCGCATTTACAAACAAGAACAAGCAATTAGAAAATCATGAAGATAGCCAATGCTATAGAACTAGCTGCTAAATATATCTAGGAAGCCAACCGAAATCAGCCTGTTCCACTTGACACAATGAAAGTCCTAGATGAATATCCTGAAGATTTAGGCCCCCCTGAATAGCCGTAAAAAGCCATGCCAAACCGCAAATGGCAGAAGAAGCGCAGCTGGCGATCCTCGGCGAGAGCAAGAAAAGAAGGTATCGAAGCTCTGCCTCAGCAAGCGCTGGGCTCCACCCCAACCAACTTACTGCCGGCCGCGCCAGGCTTACTCTGCACCCAGCCCCCCGCAAACAGCTTTTTAGCCGAAAAACCGAGACCGATGTTTGCTTACCTTGCCCTCATGCCCTATCTTGCGCCCCAATCTAGCCTGGCTCGGCAAGGGTGGCTTGATACTTTGCCCGTGATGCAAGCGGCTTTCCCGCTCGAAGGACGGAACAGGCTGTCCATCACCTTGCATCCGCCACCGCCGCTCTTAGCAAGCTGGGTGGAGGCGAAGGTTTTATGCGGCGGCGGATGTGAGGCGATTTGTTGTACGTAAGTTAAAACTAAAAAAAGAAGAATTCAAATGATAAAAAAGAATCTCAATGCTTAATTACATAAACACCTGCATCATATTCTTGATGATTGTATTTTTCCCTTTTACGCTGAGTGCTCAGGGGAAGTTCGAAAAGGAAAGCCGCATCAGGCCAAAAGATGTCCCGGTTAAGGCGCTACAATTCATTGATTCGTTATACTTAAAGAACAAAATAAAATGGTATAAAGAAGAAGGGCTGAACAGAAAAAGTATAGAAGCTAAATTTAAATACAACAAAGCAAAACATAGTGTCGAATTTGACACACTTGGCAAAATTGAAGACATTGAAATTGAAGTAGATTGGGAAAACTTGAATCCTCAGCTTAAAGACTCTATTTGCTCCCACCTGAAAAGCGATTGCTTGAAACATAAAATAGTCAAAGTTCAAATACAATACACCGGAAGTGAAGCCGAGCTGTTTTCTAAATTAAAAACAAATAAAAACAATCAACACCTAACGATTAATTATGAACTAATCGTCAAATGCACTTTACACAAAAAGGTTGAACTATTTGAATACTTGTTCAATGAAACAGGTAAACCTCTTTCCATCTCAAAAATAATATTTAAAAATAGCAGCCATCTTGAATACTAAAACACTATCATTAATCAGCATTATTGTGTCTATACAGTTTGTCCATACTGTTTACGCTCAGAGCACTTATCAGATGGGACTGCTGCCTTCATTAAATTTAAACAGCAAGTTGAAAAATGATTGGTCCATAAATACAAAAATAGAATCACGCCAACTTTTGCAAAGCGGCATTATTAATGTTGATGTTGATAAAGAATACCAATATGTACTTACGGACTTCTCTCTGATTTTAGCAAAAAAGGTTGGTTTAAACTCAAGGATAGCTGCTGGCTATTTGCTTAGGTTTGAAGAGGGTGAATTAATTCAGCGGTTTATACAGCAATACGCCATTGTGCAAAGAATGCCTGGATTTAGGTTAGCTCATCGTTTTGTTTCTGACCAGACTTTTTCTGAAAGCGAAAAACCTGAGCTTAGATTGAGATACAGAATCACTTCTGAAATGCCGTTGAATGGAGAGTCAGTAGACCCAGGGGAATTTTACTTAAAAATAAATCATGAATATTTGAATAGTTTTCAAGGATTGCAATATGACCTTGAAATAAGATTGATTCCTTTTATAGGTTATGATTTGAATGACCGTTTTAAAATTGAAACAGGCCTAGATTACAGAGTTGATTCATTTCTAGACAATAATACTCGCCATAGCTTTTGGCTGAGTTTGAATTTTTTCATTGAAATATGAAGATAGCCTACGTACAACAATACCTACCCTAGGCTTTGTCCCTTTTTTAAAGTGAATAGAACTCCGAGACTACGGTCCGGCTGCGAGTGCTCCTGGCGCGCTCTGAGCCTTTGTGCCTCTAAAAAAAAGACTCCGAGGCAAGCTGTGGGAAGGGAGGCTTGCACGCACGGTTCTGTGGCTAAGTAGTGTCTGTCCATTTAGTCTAGTGTCTGGGCTTTTAGCGTTCGAGAGCAAGGCTTGCGAAGGCCCCAAAACCGGAGTTTACTGGCCGTAAATGAGGATTTTGGGGTCGAGCGTTACGCAGCTATCGGACTATAAAGACAGACACTAAGCAGGGGTGAGATTCCCCTGCCTGGCCCGATTAGCCAAACAAAGGAGGAATGCTCATGACTCTCAGAGAGAAGATCGAAGAATGGAAGCGCTACGTCCAAAGCCTCACACGGGTGGAGAAAGTTCTCCCTCGCATGGCGCTCCTTGCCCATCCACCAACCAAGGAATACCACCCGCGGCGGGAATCCTATACAAAACAATAATCCAAACTTGATTTTTTTGCTCTTTTTTTGTCTACATTTGCCCATTCTAACTTCCGACAAATGGTACGGATTTTAATCACCGACGACCACGAATTGGTAGCCGAAGGGCTGAAATTGCTGCTGGGCAATGAGCCCGGCCTGCATTGCTTAGCCCATGCCCAAAACGGGCTGGAGGCATTGGAATATTTGGAAAAAGAACCCTGCGATGTGGTGCTGCTCGACATTGATATGCCAGTGCTGAACGGCCTGGATGCCTGTTTGGAAATACAGCGCCGTTTCCCTGCCGTAAAAGTCATCGCGCTCACGATGTACAACCAGCCGAGTTTTATCCGCCAAATGATGAAAAATGGCGCGAGCGGGTTTATTCCAAAAAACACTTCCAAACAAGAATTGGTGGAGGCCATCCATACGGTGCTGCGTGGCGAACGCTACCTCAGCCGCTCGGCGTCGCAAGTGTTGCTCGACGAACTTCGGCAACCCGCGCGCCAACCAATTGCCTTTATCCCGGAACTCACCAATCGCGAGCATGAAGTGCTGCGCCTCATTTGCAAAGGCCAGACTACTGCGGAAATCGCAGCGGCTTTGTTCGTCAGCCCCCACACCGCCGAGACGCACCGACGGCATTTGCTTTCCAAAATGGGGGTGCGCAACACGGCAGAATTGGTACGAATGGCATTAGAGAGAGGCTTGACAGATTGACTCACGGTAAACCGTGATTTTTCAATATCGCAATTTCAAGGGACGCATGGGAGAGCTGGCTAACTCACCTTTGTGGGAAAATATAAAAACACCCACATCATGAGAACATCATTCTTCCTCGTCACATTTTTTGCCTTCATGTCCGGCACCTTCGCGCAGGGCATCAACTATCAGGCACTCGCCCGCAACGCCGGAGGCAGCCCCATCACCAATCAACCCATCACCGCAGAAATCTCGATTTTTTCCGATGCCGTATCGCCCACAAGCCTGTACCAAGAAAACCACAACCTGAGCACCGACGCCTACGGCCTGTTCAATCTGGTCATTGGCGCGGGCACACCCGCCGGAGGCAGTTTCGACGCAGTAGATTGGAGCAATGCGCCCTTGTATCTTGGCATTCGGCTCAATACCGGCAGCGGGTTCACCGATTTGGGCCGGCATCCGTTTCAAGGAACACCTTTTAGTTTTTACGCGCCGGAAGCCGGAAAAGCCATTGATATGAATCTTTCCGACCTGACCGACGTGCAAACCGCCGCGCCCTCCAACGGTCAAGTCCTCAAATGGAATGGCTCTTCCTGGGCACCCGCCGCCGACAACGGCCAAAACTACACCGCCGGAACAGGCATCAGCGTCAGCGGCAACATCATCGCCAACACCGGCGACCTCAGCAACACCAACGAACTGCAAAACCTCAGCATAAATGGCAACCAGCTCAGCATCTCCAGTGGCAACACGGTGACCTTGCCCACTGGCACCGGTGGCGGCGACAACTGGGGGACTCAGACAGTCGCATCTGATGCTACGCTCACCGGGCTCGGCACCCTCGCCAGCCCACTCAAACTTGCCCAACAAAGTGCCGC
>CAYSPJ010000006.1:6584-7510 GCA_964432875.1 uncultured Phaeodactylibacter sp.
CAGCGGTCAAGTCCTCAAATGGAACGGCACCATCTGGGCGCCTGCCGCCGACAACAGCCAAGACTACAGCGCCGGAACGGGCGTCAGTATCAACGGCAACACCATCGCCAACACCGGCGACCTCAGCAACACCAACGAACTACAAAACCTCACCATAAGCGGCAACCAACTCAGCATCTCCAATGGCAACACGGTGACCTTGCCCACTGGCACCGGCGGCGACAACTGGGGGACTCAGACAGTCGCATCCGATGCTACGCTCACCGGGCTCGGCACCCTCTCCAGCCCGCTCAAACTTGCCCAACAAAGTGCCGCCAGCGGTCAAGTCCTCAAATGGAACGGCACCATCTGGGCGCCTGCCGCCGACAACGGCCAGACCTACACCGCCGGAACAGGCATCAGCATCAACGGCAACACGATCGTCAACACTGGCGACACCAACCCCAATGACGACATCACTACGGCGACACAAGCCGGAGGCGACCTCTCCGGGCCGTTTTCCAATTTGCAAATCAACGCCAACGCAGTAGGCACCAACGAAATAGCCAACGGCTCCATCACCGCTGTCGACCTCGCGGCAGGCGTCCTCCCCACCACCTTGCCGCCCAGCGGCAGCGCAGGCGGCGACCTCGGCGGCACCTATCCCAACCCCGTGGTGGACGGCCTGCAAGGCCGCCCCGTCGCAAACACGACCCCGACCAACGGGCAAGTGCTGCGCTGGAGCGGCTCAACTTGGGAACCTGCGACCCCAGCGGGTGGCGGCAGCGTGTGGAGCACCAATGGCACAAGCGCTTTTTACAACACCGGCAACGTCGGCGTAGGAACAAACACACCCCACAACCGAATGCAGCTGCACAACAGCGATATTTTTGCAGGCTCGCCCAGTGCCCTCCAACTGACCAACAACAACACCGGCACTGCCGCCA
>CAYSPJ010000006.1:7610-82340 GCA_964432875.1 uncultured Phaeodactylibacter sp.
GCAGGCTCGCCCAGTGCCCTCCAACTGACCAACAACAACACCGGCACTGCCGCCAACGACGGGTTGCTGCTCACGCTCAATTCCACGCTCGCGGATTTCGGTCTCATGGGCGGCCTGATGATGCGCGAAAACGCGCTCTTAGGATTCGGCACCAACAGCACCTACCATTTGTTTTTAAGAGAAAGTGGTCTGCTTGGACTCGGCACGCACCTGCCACAGGGCAAAATGGAAATTGACTACAACAGCACCAGCCACACCAATCCGAACTTGACGCTTACGCACAGTTCCAATGGCTACGCCCGCTTGAGTTTCAGAAGCGACGTCGCCGCCGACAAATATTGGACCATAGCCTCTCGCACCCAAGATAACGATGCCGCCTCCCAGTTCAACCTGTTTTACCACAATGGAACAAGCGGGGGGAACATCCTGAGCATCAATGGCAGTGGCAACGTCGGTGTGGGCAACATCGCTCCTTCAGAGAAATTCCAGGTGGACGGCAACGCGCGCGTCGTAAAATTGGGCATCAACACCGCCCCAACTGCCACCGAGCAGCTCAACGTGAACGGCGATGCCCGCATCAGCAACCTCGGCATCAACACATCCCCCACCGAACGGCTCGACGTGAACGGCAACATCCGTGTCACCGGAGAACTGAACCGATCCTCCACCGGGTCGGCCAATCTGGTCCCGATTTGCTACGGCAATGTCGAAATAGGTGGCACAATAAGTACCGGCACGGGCAATTTCACCGTGGTGAAAACAGGCACTGGAGTATATGAAATTACCATCATCGGCGAAAATTACTTTTACAGTAATTACATCACACAAGCCACTTTATTGGGAGTTGCCGGATTTATATCCACCAGCAGCGTCAATGGCAAATTGCTCGTGCGAACCTACAATCTCGGTGTAGGTGCGGTGCCCAGCGATCGGGATTTTTGCTTCACTGTGTTCAAGCCCTGAGCGATATTTTTTGCGATATTTTTGAAATCAAATTATTGAACATGAAAAAAGCAATCTGCTCCTGTGCGTTCCTGCTCGCCACATTCGCGCTCGCGGGGCAAAAGACCGGCGTCGTCGAATACCAAGAACTTGGCCTCGCCTTCACCATCCCGCAAGGATGGGTGGGGCAGGAAACCGATGAAGGTTTTCTGATGGGGCACAACACCGAGCCGGGGTTCATCCTGCTGCTCCCGCACGAATACAGCTCGCTCGAAACCCTCCGCCAAGATGCCGCCCAAGGCATCGAAGACGAAGGCGTGTCGCTCAAATTGAGCGGAAACTTAGATTCTGTCGAAAAAAATGGCGTGGGCGGCACATTCACGGGCGCTCTGGGAGGGCAAAAAGCCAAAGCATACATCGTCGGGCTAATCAACCCGCACGGGCAAGGGCTGAGCATCATGGCCGCCGTTGAATCGGGCCAATTTGCCGACAAGCACAAACAACTCGCCCTGTCAGTTGCCAGGAGTGTGCGTTTTTCAAAGCCCGAAGCGCCCGCCGCCGTGCAGCAATGGAAAACTGATCTGATGAACAAACGCCTCTACTTCATTTACACTTCTTCCAGCAGGACGGGCGGCTATACCGGGATGTCCGAAACGGAAGAAATATGGCTCTGCTCAGCGGGTTATTTTCAGTACAAATCAAGTTCGCACAGTTCATTCGACTCCGGCGGCGCGTTTGGCCATTCCAGCGGAAAAGGAAAAGGCGCAGGTACTTGGAACGTGGTGCTCAACAACAACGGCGGCCCCATGCTCCAATTGACTTTTCAAAACGGCCAAGTGAAAAACTACGACATCAACGGCGTCCAAAACGGCAAACTCAACCTCAGCGGCACCAAGTATTTTTATTCAAACGCCGGGGATGTTTGCAAGTGAAAAAATTCAAAAAACATGAAAACCACACGCATTCTCCTTTTTTGCATCCTGTATTCCTGCTTTTCGTTGCAGGCCCAGACCAGCCTCGCCCGCCAAGTCGTGGCCGCTGCCGGTGAAAACACCGCTACTCCTCACTTATCCCTTTCATGGACAGCAGGCGAGGCCGTCGTCGGCCCAGCCACAGGTGCCGGACAAACACTGAATCAGGGCTTCCAGCAGTCCTCACTGCAAGTCGTCTCCACCGACGAGGCCGCCCTGCGCGAGCGGCTCGCGCTGCGGATTTACCCCAACCCGACCGCCTCGGTACTACACATCGAGCGGCTCAGCGACGCGGACAGCGCGTGGAATCTCCGGGTTTACTCCGTCGACGGGCAACATTTCCCGATACCTAACGGAAAGTTGGCAGCCGGAATTCCGCTGCTTTCCGTAGATTTGAGCGAACTCCCGGCGGGGCAGTATTTCCTGCAAGTGCGCGGCGAAAAGCCGGGCGAGGTGGGAGCGGTGTCGTTTCAGAAGATTCGCTAATATGATGTTGGTTCGCTTTTGTTCCACCTTATCCGCCGTCTGTGTTGCGCTTGCTTTGGGGCAGGCGCAAACGGTGGCAGACAGCCTGCTTCGCGCTTTCGGCTACCCGGCAAGCGACACCACCGCCGTGCTGGCACTCTATGACGTTGCCTACGAGCTGGAACCAACGCGCCCGCAAACCGCGCTGGCCATTTACCAAAAAGGCGAAGCATGGAGCAAAGCGATGGGGTTCGACAATGGCGTGGGAAAAGCGCACAACTACGCGGGCATCGTGTGGTTCAGCATGGGGCAGATAGACAGCGCCCTCGCCAATGCGCAACAATCATTGCCCTATTTTGAAAAAGCGGGCAACCGCCGCAGCCGCGCCGCCAGCCTCAACAACATCGGCAACTGCTACAACGTCTGGAACAACGCGCCCGAAGCCATCCGTTTTTATCAGGAAGCCAACGCCATATACGAATCGCTCGGAGAGCTGGTCAACGTCATCACCAACCTCAACAATATCGGCGTTCTGCTCACCCGCAGCCACAACTACGAACAAGCCGAACGCTACCTGAAAGACGCGCTCGGACGTGCTCAAAAAGCAGATTTCACGCCGGGGCTGGCGGATGTCAACCTCAATTTAGGGGTGTTGGAAGAAGCCAGGCGGGAATACGCAAAGGCAATCGAGTATTTTCAAAACGCCGCTACGCATTACCGGCAATTGGGGCAAATCAATCATTTAGCCAACACCCATAGCAACATCGGCTGGGGATATAATATGCTGGGCGACTACGGCCGCGCACTCACGGAATTGAACACCGCGCAAAAACTGCTCGACACACTCAACTTGCCGCGCGAAAAAGCCAATCTGGCTGCCAACCTCAGCGCCCTGCACAACAACCGGGGCGACTACCGCCTCGCCCGGCAAATTGCCACGGATGCCCTCCCCACCGCCGAAGCGGTCGATGATCTGACTTTGAAAAAAAGGTTGTTGGAAAACCTGGTGCTGAGTTCCGAACGCCTGAGCGATTTTGCCGGGGCCGTCAAGCACTATCGCCAATTGATGAAAGTGGAGCGGCAGATGTTTGACTCCGAAAAAAACACCCAACTCCTGACGCTGGAACGACAATATGAAACAGCCAAAAAAGAGCGCCAGATATTGGCACAACAACATCAAATTCAGCAAAAAAGCACCCAAAATCGCATGATGCTCCTCCTCATTTTGTCCTTGTTGGTGGCCGGGATCGCCGTAGTGCTCTGGCTCCGCAGCCGATTGCGCTACAACCAGCGCGTCGCAGCCCAGCAAGCGGAAATTCAAGAGCAGCGCATCCGCGAAATGCAGCAGGAACAAAAACTGCTCGCCTTGGATGCCATGCTCAACGGCCAGGAAGAAGAGCGCAAACGCATCGCCAAGGATTTACACGACGGCCTGGGCGGCCTGCTCGCCACAATCAAGCTGCATTTCAACGTCATCCAGGAACAGGTGCGCCAATTGGAAGCACTCAAAGCCTACCAGCGCGCCGGGGAGATGATTGACGATGCCTGCGACGAGGTGCGGCGTATTTCGCACAACATGATGCCCTCGGCACTCGCCAGATTTGGCCTCGTCGCCGCACTGGATGACCTTGCCGAGACCTTGCGCGCCACGCAGCAACTGGATATTTCCATCCAAGCCGCCAACTGGCACGAACGCCCCGACGAATCCCGCGAGACCATGATGTTCCGTATTTTGCAAGCGCTCATTCACAACGCTGTGAAACATGCCGAAGCATCTAAAATCATCGTGCATCTCGATAGCAATGACCAACAGCTTACCCTCCGCGTAGAGGATAACGGCAAGGGCTTCCATCCCGAACTGGCGCGAAAAACGAGCGGCCTGGGGCTAAAAAGCGTCGAATCACGGGTGCGCTATCTCGACGGCACGGTACAGTTCGATTCTGCGCCGGGCCGGGGGACGGCCGTCACCGTGCGTTTAAGCTCCTCCCGACCGCAGCAGGAAGAACAGCAGTTTTCTGCAAAAACCTAATGGGGGGGGGCTGGAGGGCAACTCCTCGTTGGGCGGGAAACCGAGTAGACCGGAAATACTTGATAATGAAAATATGTAACTATCCAGCATAATGCATCAAGCTACGAGTTTTGAGCTACGATCCTCGCTTCGCTCTGTTCAGACGGGACCTCGCTACGCTTCTGTCACCGTCATCCCGTTTTCGGGCTGCAGGCTATCGCCCAACCGCCCATCCGGGAGTAGGTAAACCGCCTGGCCCAACTCGCTTCCACGCCCTAGTGTATCAAGGGGCATCCTCTTTCCGTTGAATCAACAGGCAGTGCCCGTACTGGAACTATTTGCATGAAATGTGAGTTTCGGTACAAGCCAAAAGCAAAAACGGTTGATTGCATGAATATATATTCAAAAAGCAAGGATTGGCGAGAGCGTATACTGTCCAATTTCGCCTCAACGCCCTTTACCATACAAATTGGTGCTGAAACCTTTCAATGTGCCTCCGTGGAAGGTTTATGGCAGGGTTTGAAATGCAAAGATGAGATGCGATTGCATGTTTTCGGCTTATCGGGGATGAAAGCCAAGATGGCAGGTAAAGGGAAAAAGTCGAAGAAGCCTATCAGTATCGGCGGCCTGGAATTTGAGTACGGAAGTGCCGAACATGAGCAAATCATCCGTGAAGGGATAAAGCAAAAAGTGTTACAAAATGAAAAAGCAGCTACGGCTTTGCGCGAAAGCAAAGGGAGGATTACGCACCATGTGCCAGGTTCTTCAAAGCCCGTTTTCAAAATGGAAAACCTGTTAATGTCTGTCCGAGCTGAACTGTTTGGACATTAATTTACCCCTTCAGCCATGATTCGAAAATTTGAAAAAGAGTATAGATGGTTAAGCAATTTCACGCCTTGCACCATTATACTGGGTGGGATTACATATCCATCAGTAGAACATGCTTACATGAGTGCAAAAAGCAATGATGTACGCTGGTATTTGAAATGTGCGGATGAAAGTATAAAGCCCGGAAAAATCAAGAAGATGAGCAAGGATATTTTCTTGGTTGAAAATTGGGATTCTATTAAAGTCGAAGTCATGCGGGAGTGCCTGAATCAGAAGTTTAGCCAGGAACCTTTTAAGACTATGCTGTTAGAAACGGGAGATGCTTATATACAAGAAGGCAACTTTTGGGGCGATAAGTTTTGGGGCGTGGATTTGGAAACAGGGGAAGGCGAAAACAACTTGGGCAAACTCATCATGGAAATTCGTGAAAAATCAAAACAAGAGCACCAGTGAGATTAATTGGCGGAACAAACAAGAGTAGAGGAAACCGGAAGCTGCTAAAGTGGCTTCGAAGGCTAATGAATAAACGGAGCCGCTCCATATTTAAAAAGGGTGGCCATAAACGTTCCTCACGGATAAAGTCAAGAGAAGGATGGGCATGGAAAAATGGACGCAATGGAACATTGAATATCGATTAACTCTTGCCTCCAAGGATTTTTGATCGCCGCGAAAAAACAATCGGAAACAGTCAGAAAACAGCATAAATGAATAGTGTAAGTATCATTTTCCCCCATCAGCTTTTTGAACAGAACCCCTGTCTGAGGAAAGGTACAAAAGTTGTATTGGTTGAGGAGCATCTCTTTTTCAATCAATTTAAATTTCACAAGCAGAAGCTGGTTTTTCACCGGGCCTCCATGAAGTTTTATGAGGATTTCCTCCTTTCACAGTCGTATGATGTACAATATATCGATGCACAAGATTCGCTGTCCGATATCCGAAAGCTGATCCCAAAATTGAAAAACGAAGGGATATCTGAAATTTACTATACCGAGCTTGTGGACGACTGGCTGGAAAAACGCTTGCAAAAAGCAGCCACTGATCATGGAATTCAAAGGAAAGAATATGATTCCCCCATGTTCCTCAATACAAAGCAGGAACTGAGCGATTGGTTCGGGAACCGCAAAAAGTTTTTCCACAACGATTTTTACATCCATCAGCGGAAAAAACACCAGATTTTGCTCGATGCTGCCGGCAAACCGGTGGGGGGCAAATGGAGTTTTGATGCTGAAAACCGGCTAAAGTACCCCAAAAACCAAAAACCGCCGGCCGTGCAATTCCCTCCAGAAAACAGCTTCGTTCGTGAAGCACGCAGATCAATCCGTGCGCATTATCCTGACAACTATGGCTTCACTGATTCAGATTTTGTCTACCCAGCCACTTTTAAAGATGCAGGACACTGGCTGGATCAATTCCTCGAAAAACGTCTTTTTGATTTTGGGAAATACGAAGACGCTATAGTCCAGGGAGAAAACATCCTGCATCACAGCGTGTTGACACCTCTTTTAAATGTCGGCCTGCTGACTCCATCACAAGTATTAAAGCGCTTATTCGAATTTGCTGGTAAAAATGATATCCCGCTAAATTCGCTGGAAGGTTTTGTTCGCCAAATAATAGGCTGGCGTGAGTTTATAAGAGGGGTCTACGAATGGAAAGGCAGCACGGAACGCACCCTTAACTTTTGGGGGTTTGAACGGAAAATACCTGAATCGTTTTGGACGGGTGAAACCGGCATTGGGCCTTTGGATCAGATTATTCAAAAAATACTAAACACAGCTTATGCCCATCATATCGAGCGGCTGATGGTAATGGGGAATTTCATGTTGCTTTGCGAATTCAACCCAGATGAAGTTTACCGCTGGTTCATGGAAATGTTCATTGATGCTTACGACTGGGTGATGGTGCCTAATGTTTACGGTATGAGCCAGTTTGCCGATGGGGGCCTAATGGCCACCAAGCCCTACATTAGCGGCAGCAACTACCTGATGAAGATGAGCGATTTCGAAAAAGGGGAATGGCAAAAAACTTGGGACTCGTTATTCTGGAGGTTTATGCACGTTCACCGCGATTTTTTTGAAAAAAACCCCAGGCTTAACATGCTAGTGCGTACCTTTGATAAAATGACTCCTGAAAAGCAGGAAGCTCATTTAAAAACGGCCGAAAAGTTTTTAGGAAGCATTTAGCGCTTGTTCAGGTTTTATCCTTCGCACTTTAAAATAACCTTATCTTTTTGGTATGAAAAAATTACTGTTTTTCTGGAAAGAATTGCTGGCAACTTTCTGGTTTTTGCCAGTTTTAATCATAGCTTTTTCTATCTTGTTGTCTATTGGGTTAATATATTTAGACAGCTTAATCATTATTTCACATGAAGGTTGGGTTCGCGCTTTTTTAGTCATTAGCTCCGATTCTGCCCGGAGTATATTGTCCACTATATCCGGTGCGATGATGGGGGTGGCAGGGACTGTTTTTTCCATCACGCTGGTGGCCCTGACGCTTGCCTCTTCGCAATTCGGCCCGAGGCTCATCAAAAACTTCATGTATGTCCGGCTCAATCAGGTCGTGTTGGGCTCTTATATTTCTACCTATCTTTATTGCCTACTTGTTTTAAACGCAATAAAAGACAGTAATGGTTATACCTTTATACCTTCCATATCTATACTTGCCGCCATTTTAGCTACCATTGCCAATATTATTCTGCTAATCATCTTTATCCACCAAATCGCTGTAAGCATTCAGGCCGATAAGGTGATATCTGATATTTCCGGCTTTATCTCTAAACAAGTAGAAACGTTGTTTCCGGAAAAAATGGGGGATGAAAATGAAAGTGAAGAAAGCCTTGATATTTCCGCGGCTATTTCAGCTTATGAAAAGTGTATTCCCATAAAATCCCCTGCGAATGGCTATCTTCAGTATATCGACAGTGAAGCTTTGATAGAAATCATAACCGATAATAATAGCCTTCTGGAGTTGCATTACAGGCCTGGAGACTACCTGGTGAAAGGTATGGAGATAGGGCGGCTTTTTTCAAATGAAAGTGAGGAAAACAATGAGCATAAAAAAATTTTGAACCGATTTGTAATCGGAAAAACTAAAACATCTCAGCAAGACCTTGAATTCTCGATCGACCAGATGGTCGAAATAGCTGCACGTGCCCTCTCTCCCGGCGTAAATGACCCCTATACAGCCATTACCTGTATTGATAACCTTACCGCGGTCATGTCATATTTAGCCCAGGCTAAATTCCCTTCAAAGTATCGTTATGATCAAGAAGGCAATCTTAGGATTATTGCTAATACCTTAGACTTTGAAGGCGTTTTAGATGCCGCCTTCAACCAGATCCGACAGTTTTCAGAAGGAAGCACTGCAGTTATCATAAGGTTGATGGAGGCATTGATAACCATACATGGATTTATAAAGTTAGAAAGGCACCAAAAGGCAGTTATCAAGCATGCTGAGATGGTGTTAAGGCTTGGAAAGCAAACCATAAATGAAAAAAATGACATTCATGACCTCACTAAAAGAGCAAATAAGATATTGCCGTGATGAAAAACCACTGGCTACTGAAAAGACAAGCGCTATCTGCCGGGTTGAGAAACAACACGTTTCGCCATGGATATATGCAAACGCAGTATAAAATTAGATCCTATGTCGGCATACCATTCAGCAATGGAATTCTGGTAACCGATCTGCGCTTCAACCTTGGATTGTTCAACATCAATGAAAACGATCTGGCCGAGGGATAGCTTCGAAACTATGGGGTTATTATCAGCACGGGCTACGCCTTCCCGGATGGGACGGTGATTACTGGCGATGATAGTTGACGGCGCTTGTAAAAAACCGCTAATTACGTATCTTTGACCCGGACCAACCATTATAAAACCATACCATTATGAATCCAAACCTCAAAAACGTTTTGGCGGTAGTCGCCGGCCTCGTATTCGGCAGCATCGTGAACATGGGGTTCATCATGATCAGCGGGTCGGTTATCCCGCCGCCGGAAGGCGCTGACGTCACCACAGCGGAAGGGCTTAATGCGTCCATGCACTTATTTCAGCCCCGGCACTTCATCTTCCCCTTCCTGGCGCACGCCATCGGGACTTTCGCCGGCGCCTTCGTCGCCGCCCTGATTGCTGCAACCCACAAAATGAGATTTGCCCTGGGCGTCGGCCTTTTCTTCCTGGCAGGAGGGGTCACCAGCATTTTTATGCTGCCCTCACCCACCTGGTTTACTGTCTTGGACCTTGTTGGCGCCTATCTCCCCATGGCTTACCTTGGCGGGAAATTGGCTATAAAGCAACAATAACAACCATCTGCAAGGGCTCATCAAGTATGAGGACTATCAGCTCAACCGCAACCAGATCGCGCACTTCCTCCTTCAACTGGTAAAGCCATGACGCTATCCGCTCCCGCTTTGCTCAACTTGCTGCAGTTGGCCGTACACTACGGCTTACACTTCGTTTTCCCCGGTCTGATCGCCTGGCTATTTTTCCAGCCAGACTGGAAGAAAGCTTGGCTTATCATGATTGCCACCATGCTGGTTGATCTCGACCATCTGCTGGCTGATCCTATCTTCGACCCGGGGCGCTGCAGCATCGGCTTTCACCCGCTGCACTCCTGGTACGCCATCGGAGCCTATGGACTGCTGCTCTTTTTTCCACCGGCGCGCATCGTCGCCGTAGGCCTGCTGTTTCACATGTTCACCGACCTTCAGGATTGCTGGTGGACGCGCTGGTTGGCCGCATAAGTTCGATACTGGCACTACGTGGCAAACCGGATACACGGCAGCCTCAGAGGCACTCCTGATGCCGTATTTCACCGTATGGGTGGCAGTAATCTACGCCGCCGCTATCGCCACAGCGAGAAGGCGGAGGCTTCGCGCAATAACCGGCATAACAACCCTTATCAGGGGCAACGCCCCCCAGCGCTACGCCCCTCCCCTGCGGCTACTCCTTCTTTTCCCCTTCCTTATCCTTCTCTCCGCCTTCTTGGTTCAGGATCACCAGTACTTCGGCGGTAATATCCAGAGCATCGTCAGCATTGAGCACACCGGAACCTTGACCAGCCTGCAAGATGATTTTGTAGCCACGCTCGGCGCGCAACTGGTCCAGAATCTCCTCCAGCTTTTCCTGAAGCTCCTCATTAATACGCTGGGTTTCCAGCATCAATTCCTGCGAGATTTTTTCCCGTTCTTCCATAATGGCTTGTTGCTGGCGGCCCAGGCGCTGCTCTTCCTCGGCAATTTGATTGGGCGTCAGCAGCCCTTGCTGCACTTTTTCCTGCACGCCGCGAAACTGGTTCTCCAGTGCCCGCCCGCGCTGCGCCAGGCGTTCGGATGCTTCCGCCTCGCGCTTGCCCAGCACTTCGCGCTGAGTGCTGAAATATTCGTAATTATCCAGCAGCGTATCTGCATTGACATATACAATGGGAGGCACCGCCTGCTCAGATACTTGCCCCTCTACAGCCGGCACAGCCTTGCCCGTACTCCCGATGCGAGTGAATAAGTAAATGACTGCCAACAGCAATATAGCGTTTAAAACTAGCGAGATGTTTGTTTTCATAATCTAAAATTTTCGCAAAGGTAAGCTTTGAGGGTGGGAAAATGGCAGGAAAAGTAAAAAGGTTCAAGGAAAAAGCAAGCCCCTCCCCACTTTAACCTTTAACCTTTAACCTTTATCCTTTCACTTTTTACTTTTTACTTTCTACTTTTTACTTTCTACTTTCCCTTCCCCCTCTCCCCCTTCCTTCCTCCGGTTGCGCCACCACAAGAACCCAATCAAGCCCACCATGAGATAAGGCGTAGCCAGCATGTAGAGGATGCCGTTGTTGAGGCCCTGGCCACTGGTGCCCCCATTTTTCAGGTTGCTCTCTGCCGACATGCGGCACATCGGGCATTGAGCCTGCACTGGGTTTAGGGGAGCCGTGCTGACCGAGAGGGTAAGGGCCAGAGCGATAATGCCCAGCCATTTAGCGATCTTGTTCTTCATAGCGATGTCTTTTTCGTTGCAAAAATAAGTGTTTCTGGGGAAATAAACTGGTATCTGTTTGAGTATCTGGCTTCCAGCCCCGCCAGAAAAAAGCACCTACGGATAATACGGCATCAGCAAATAGTACGCCAGCGGCCCGGTGATGGCGACGTAAAGCCAAATCGGGAAAACCCAGCGAGCCATGCGGCGGTGCCGTTCAATCTGCCCGGTATAAGCCCGGATGAACGTAAATAAAATCAAGGGCAGGCTGACCGCTGCCAGGACGATATGGCTCAACAGTATAATCAGATAAAAGCTACGGCTACCTGCCACCGCTGCTTTCTCCTCGGGGCTGAGCTGGCCGTCGTGATTGATATCCCCAAAGAGGGCTTCGGGCGTAGTGAAGTGATAAGCCACATAAGACAGCAGGAATAAAACTGACAAGCCCAATGCGACGTAGATAGCGCGCTGATGCGCCTTGATGTTCTTCTGCTTGATGAAATAAAAAGCCATTAGCAGCACGATAGCCGCCAAAGCGTTGAGCGTGGCATGGAAAGGCGGCAGGAAGCTAAAGTCCCAGCCTTCTGGCAATGGTATCTTGACCCGCCGCATTAAGCTGACCAGGATGAAAACGGCACCAGTGACGACCCAGGCTGCCGCATTTAGTTTTTTTGCTAGCGCTAAATTTTTCTCCACGGTATTTTACTTTTCTTTTTCTCTCTTAAAAATGAGCTCCTTCTCCTTCTTGAGCGGCAGGCTAAAAGTGACGTGGCGCACCAGCCGTTTGACATCCTCCTCTTGCCGCATATCGTAGAAACCACGGAGGTTGAGCCCATCAGCGAAAAAGAGCAGGGCATTATCTTCCAGAGTCATGCCTTTGTCGGCAAACGGCATATTACAAGCTTCAGCCAGAGTGCGAATCTCAACCGGGGTACCAGACAGGAAAAAGACCTGCTCCGGGGCAAAAGCTTGGTGCTCTTGCAGGAATTCCAGCGCCTGAGTGCGGGCCAGCACGGAAGTATCGCCTTGAAAAGCCACAAATAACACATCGTCTCGCTCATCGTACTGGTTGAAGAGCTGAGCCAATTTTTCGCCGTACAGCGCCGCATGCTGATCAGCAAAGAAATACCCTACCATCAGCCCCTTCTCAAAACGATCCTGCGCGACAAGGCTGTCGTTGAAATTAGTCAGGGCGAAGGGCGGGATCTGGCCGTAGTCCTGTATCTCCGCTTTAGTATCCAGGCGGTAGTCCAACCCCAAGCTCAGGTAGTACCACGAGCCGATGGGCAACCCTACCAAAAGCAACAGCAACAACAGGATGCTAGTCGGCCTCATTTTTTTAACTGCCATAGAAGGATTGATTATTTTGGTATTGAAACACCAGGCCCGGGAGAATGTTTCCTGCCCCCCAACATTATTTGGCAATCTCCCATGCCGTGAGGATAAGCCGCATCCGTCGGCGGAAAGCCGCTGGTTTTTCGGCAAATAAGCGTTGCCCCAAGCTGAGGGATTGGCGCTGTAAAGTTTGGATTTGCTCCTGAGCCAGGGCTTGCAGCAGGCGGCTGGAATCCTCAGGCAACAACTCGCCGTAAGCCCCAATTTTATCCTGCAGTAGGGCCAAATCGTGATAATCGCCCAGGATATCGCCTAGCTCCTTAAAAGATTTTGCATAGCCCTTGAATACCGCTGGCCAGGCATTTTTCAACAGGCAGTAGGCATGCCACAGGTGCTTGGACTGCTTGCGCCATTCATGCATCGCCCGGGGCGAAGGGCGATCCAGATTCTCCTTGAAATACGTATAAGCACGGCGGTAATACCGGAAAACCCCCGATAGCACCTCCTGATGGTAATCCTCTGCCTCTGGAAGAGCAATAAAACGCTCCCGCCCCACCCGTAGCGCCTGGATGACGCGCTCAGTATGCCCTCCTTCCTCCGCGTGGCGCTGTTCCATTGCAGCCTTTTCTTCTTCCAGCAAATCCAGCAAACTGCTAAAAGATTCGCCTTTGAGTAGGTGCCCAAACTGGCTGCGCAGCAGCTCTACGGCCTCGATCAGGGAGCTGATATCGCGCAGCCCCCCTAATTCCTGTGCCAGCCCCTGGTAAAAGCGGTTAGCTTCCCGAAAGCGTGCTTTACCTATTGCCCCCCGAATCAAGCCAAACATAGAGCGCAGGCGCTTAAAATGCCGCCGGGCTTGATGGATGCCCTGATGTGCCGCCTCATCATCATGTGCCAGGGCGTCGATGGCGGCCTTGTTCTCAGCTGCTCCGATGCGGCGGAAGCCTTCAACCCATGTTTCCTGATTTTCCAGACAATAGCTCATGTTGATGTTTTTTTTGCACTTACACACCCACTAAAGTAAAAACAATCGCCACTGTTTAAAGATTTACCCTCGGCCGGGAAGCGATGCGCCAAAGGCTGTCCACAAAGTACTGCCGATGGTCGAAGAAATGCCGGGCTATTTCATAGCCTGCGCTCGAGGCCAGGGCCTCGACCTCTGCGATGCCGTACTTTAAGCTCAATTCCACCCCAATGGCCTCCCAGGCTTCAAACCGGAAAGAACGCCCCAGCGCGCGGATAGGCACCTCTTGTTCGCGCAGGCTGACGATAAAACTGCGCGTTTCGCCAGTAGTCGGGAGATAGGTTTGCCAATGGCGGAAATGCGCCAATTCGAACGCTCCACCCAGTTCGCGGTTGATGCGCGCCAGCAAGTTGAGATTAAAAGCTGCCGTGATACCGGCGGGGTCGTTGTAGGCATCCAGGATTACAGCGGGGTCTTTTTTGAGGTCGAAGCCAATGAGGAGCAGGTCTCCGGGTTTAAGCTCGGCGGAGATGGCTTGCAAAAACTGCTGAGCTTCGACCGGGTTGTAATTGCCGATATTTGCCCCCAGGAAGAGGACCAGCTTGGGGGCGCCAGCTTGGCCGCGCAGCTCGTGCAGCACCTGGAAATAATCGCCGCGCAGCGGGCTAACCTTCAATTGAGGCAGCTCTTCGCGCAAGCTCGTGGCTAGACCCGCCAACACACTCCCCGAGATGTCGATGGGCCGGTAGTGGAAATCCCGCCCGCTTTCCAGGAAATGCCGTAGCAGTACTTTGGTCTTGGCGCCATCGCCGGCCCCCAGCTCCAGCACCTGAAACTGCTGCCAACCGATAGCCGCTAAAATGGCCGCTTGCTGCGTTTCGAATATCTCAAACTCGCAATCCGTCAGGTAGTATTCCGGCATGTTCATGATCGCCTGAAATAGCCGGCTGCCTTCGGCATCGTAAAAATATTTGGAGGGCAGCCGCTTAGGTTGCTGGCTGAGCCCTTGCCGTACGTCGGCGGCAAAGGTAGAATCAGGGTCCGATGTTGGCATAATCGCGTTTATTTGGTGGCTGCGCATTTCATTGCTGAAACGCGACAGGCTATATGTGGGGCAGGTTCAACCCGTTTTTTTGGGCTTTCCCGCTCAAAATCATAAAAGAAGCCTCGTCCACCGGCAAATGGGCCGGAGTTTTGGAAAGCGAAGGCCCCTATACCAATCACCGCAGCCTCAAGGTGGCGCACTAGCCCCCTGGCCGCTTTTCAAAGTGCCAAAAGCCTCCCTCATCAGCGCGCCAACCGGATGCCCGTAAACTGCCAGCGGGCATCGGGATGGAAAAAATTGCGGTAAGCGGGGCGGATGTGCGAGCGTGGAGTAGCACAAGAGCCCCCGCGCAGCACCATCTGGTTGATCATGAATTTGCCGTTGTACTCGCCCAAAGCACCTTTGAAACGCGAATAGCGGGGATAAGGCAAGTAGGCGCTAGCCGTCCATTCCCAGGCATTACCCAGCATTTGGTTATCGGCTGCGCCACGCTGCACCTGCGGATGGAAGCAACTGCTTTCCAGGAAATTCCCATCATCCGGGATGCCCGGCTGGAGGTGGCGGCAAGCAGTTTCCCATTCCTGTTCGGTAGCCAGGCGCAGGCCTTTCCAGCTGGCAAAGGCATCGGCTTCATAATAGCTAATGTGGGTCACTGGCTGGTGCGGCGCTATCGGTTGCAGCCCGCCAAGGGTGTAGTGCCGCCACTCGCCATCTTGTTCATACCAATATAAAGGAGCCTTGACCTCCAACTGCTGGGCCCATGCCCAGCCTTCATCTAGCCAGTATTCAAAGTGATGATAGCCGCCGTCAAGCATAAACTCCAGGTATTCGGCATTGGTCACCAGGCGGTTGGCGATGGCGTACTCGTGGAGGTAAGCTTTGTGGGCGCTCAGCTCGTTATCCCAGCAAAAGCCTTCACCCCGGTGGCCAATCTCATAGACCCCCTCCTCAAACGAGATGAACCCCAAGGGCTCAGGCTCGCCATCAGCAGTGGCTGCGGCGGCCTGATAAGCCGGGTGCAGGGGGTTGTGCCCCAGGCTGTACTTGATGTCGGTAAGCAGCAATTCCTGATGTTGCTGCTCGTGCTGCAAGCCCACCTCTAGCAATCCGGCCAGCTCATCTGGCAGCCGGCTATGCTGAAAACGCCGCAAGAGCAACACGATATGCTCATCCACGTATCGGCGATAGGCCAACACCTGTCTCAAGGGTGGGCGCGATAGGCTGCCGCGCTTACCGCGCAGCAGGCGCGGCCCCTGGCTTAGATAGTAGCTATTAAAACAGTAATTGAGTTGTTCGTCAAAAAGCCGGTAACCATCCAGGTAGCCGGCTGCCAGGATGAAGTTTTCAAAAAACCAGGCCGTATGCCCCAGGTGCCATTTGGGTGGGCTCGCAAAGGCCGCAGGCTGCACCACAAAGTCTTCGGCCTCTAGCGGGGCACAAATTTGGAGGCTCTGTTCGCGGATCGCCTGATAGCGCTCAAGCATCGCCTCCGGCGGGCCAGGCTGCGAGCGCACGGCTTCAGCTACACCTTGCCCTTTTTCGATTTTCCTTTGCATCGGTCATCTTTTTTAGCGGGTTTCCCCGATGGGTTCACCCTGCAACAATTGAAGGAGGATTTCCCGGGTAAGCGCATAGTCCGTCCAGGGTATCAAATGCCCGCTGTGCTCCCGGTAAATGATCCGGAGGTAATCTGACGGGATATTCCCCCGGCTGAAATCCAGGTTTGACAGTGGGGCCAGGCCATCGTTTTTTCCGTGGATGTGGACGATGGGCAGCTGGATATCCCCCCATCCCTTAGCGATGGCCTGCAAAGCGGCAGCATGAGTGAACTTCTCATCTGCTGATACTTTCAGGGCTGCCGGCAAGAGCCAGCGGGTAGCCCTCCAACGCCCAAAGTGCGCGTACCAAAACAACGGCTCATTATCCGGGTCGTTTACCGGAGCAAGCATCAGGGCGGCGGTCAACTCGCCAGGATAGTCCATCGCGAATTTCCCCACAATCGGGCCTCCGTATGAGTGCCCAACCAAAATAACGGTATCGGCCTGAAATTGTTTGCGCAGCTGCAGTACTTGGCGGGCTTGTACCGCCAGGTCCGTTTCTGCCTGCCCAAGCCCGGATTCTCCATAACCCAGGCGGTCGATCGCCACCAGGCAGGTTTCCTTCAAAAGTGCCGAATCGGCCAGGTAGCGGAAAAAATTATTGGATGAGCCCGGTGCGCCGTGCACGAAGACCACCAATTTATTTTCCTGCTCCATACCCGTCGCGATATAGCGGCTTGGCCTGCCCTCAAAGTCGAGATACCCGATTTGCACGGGCACATCCCGACGAGCAAAATAGCGCTCTACCTTCTGATCTACGGTATGAAAGGAAATGCAGCCATTCATGAGCAAAATCAAGATAGCAAAAAGAGCAAAAAGCCACTGAGCCGCGCGCAAGAATAGAATCATCGCCGGCGGCTTTTCAATAGCGCTAACTTTTTCCCGGAATTGGGCGCCTGGTACTTTTTCACCCGGCCTTTATCGCGAGTCACTGTTTGCGGGATGCTGAGGCTGCCCTCACTATGCGCCTGATTGAGGGCAGTGACGGCATAAGTGTATACTTTGCCATCCTCCACCTTTGTATCGGCAAACCGCAATTTTCGTTGATTCGTGGCAAAGGGGGTGACCTGAGCGATGTTGCGCGGATCATTGATATCTCCAGGGTAAGGGCCCGAGAAGCGGTATAACACGTAGTAGTGAGGCGGCTTATCCCGGTCTTCCTTAGCAGGCCGCCAGCAAATCAGAGCGTCGCCCTGTTTATTGCGTACCCTGCTCAAAGCAGGAGCATTAAAACCCCTAAGTTCCAACTCTTCCCGCACGGGCAACAGAGCCGGCGTTTGGTAATAAAACCGCAGGCTGTCTTTCAGGCCCAACGGCCCGCTCAGCAGGTTGGTAGAGCGGAAATGAGCGCTGCCGCTAATCCGGCTGTTGCGGCGCGCCAGCCGGATTTGGCGGGGCATCTCGGCGGGATCATACCATGCCTCCTGGCTATCGTTGCCCACTTTATAAGCGGCATGGCCGATGTAGAGCTGTTTGCCAAAGGTGTTCTGGCTCCACCAGCGCTGCAATACAGCATGATCGGCCGGTTCGAAGCCAATATGCCAGTACAATTGCGGCATGACATAGTCAATCCAGCCGCGGCGCAGCCAATTCAGGACGTCGGCGTGTACCGCGTCGTAGGCAGGTACGCCGGCCCGGGTAGCCGAGCCAGCGGGGTCGTCGCGCTCATTGCGCCACACCCCGAAGGGGCTGATCCCAAAATGCACATTAGGCTTGTTCTCCCTGATCGTAAGCGAAACCATTTCGACCAGCTCGTCAACGTTGCGCCGGCGCCAGGCATTGATATCCTGCTCGCCCTTGGCATACACTTTAAAGGTGATACTGTCTGGAAATTCCTGGTTGGTTAGGGGATAGGGGTAGAAGTAGTCATCGAAGTGGATGGCGTCAACGGGATATTTTTGTACGACCTCGGCGATAACATCCCGGATGTGCTCCCGTACTTGAGGGATGCCAGGGTTGAGATAGAACCTGGTGCCGTAGCGCACTACCCAATCGCGATGGCGGTTGAAAACGTGCTGGGCCGACAAGCTGGCGGTGTCCAGGTTCATGGTAGCCCGGTAGGGGTTGAGCCAGGCGTGGAATTCCATACCGTTTTGGTGGGTTTCCTCGATGAGGAATTGCAGCAAGTCGTATTCCTGCTCGGGAGGCAGCCCCTGTTTGCCGGTCAGGTAGGCTGACCAGGGCGCATGGGCCGAAGGGTAGAATGCATCTGCGGCGGGACGAATTTGGAAGATTACCGCATTGATACCTAGGGCTTTGTATTGAGCCAATAAATTCTTCCATTCTTCCCGGTAGGCAACCGGCCAGGTGCCCGGCTTCTTGGGGTAATCCAGGTTGTTGACCGTGGCTACCCATACGCCCCGGAATTCGCGCTTGGGCCCAGGCGGCGGCGGCTGTTGCTGCCGGCTTTGAGCCATGCCAGGCAAAGCGAAAAGGGTCATTACAATGGCTAAGCCTACTGGCCAGATAGAGCTAAGGCTTCTCATGGATTAGGTTTTTAGATTTAAAGATAACATATAGTATACCTTGGCACTTATGCTGGTTGAGACACATTGCACTCATCCAACAGCCAGGATTTATTCGTGACATTCTGGGTCTGCTCGATTTTTTCCGCCAGCTTGCCCAACTCTTCATCCAATACCTTGCGCGTGTACGTGGACGCATGGTGCTTCAACATGACCAGGCGACGGGCAAAGCGTAGAAAATTGGTATAGCCCCGCTTCTCCTCGGTCGTGATTTTGCGGTTGCGGATGACATAGATACGGAAAGTTTCGATTAATGACAAGAGGGCTTCTGTATCCTTCATCGCGTAGTAAGTGCGCAAAATCAAAAATGTTGTGCTGAGGTGGTACTTGACGTCAGTAAACTGCACCAGCAGCAAGGCTGAAAGGGCGTCGTTGTAGCGTTTTTTATTGAAGTAGAGGTTCCCGATATTGTAGTTGTAAGCATTTTCCTGACGATGGGGCGGCAGCTTCTCCCGGTAGTCGTTGAGGAACTGCTCCGTCCATTCAAATTCTTGCAGGCCGGCTCCCAGGGTAGCAATATTTTTGTAGTCCCATTCGGAAATCATGCCTTTCTCCAAGACCAGCCCCTGCCGGAGCCCCTGCCGGTAGAGGTCAAAGAGCTCAGACTGGTATTCGTTGTATCCGGCATTGATCATGCGGATGCAGTAATTGTAGGAAAAGCTATACAAATCACGGCCTTCACTTTTTGACACCCCACCCATCTCTTCCGCCAGCATCTGCTTAAGGCGTTGATAATACGCGGGGTTTTCCTCATCGCGCAGGCTCATCAGAATGGTGTAGTAGAGTACGATGGAGCGCTCCTGCTCGAAAGCCGCCCAGTTGTTTTCCAGATATTGCAGCAATTCATCCAGAAAATGGAAATTGTAAGAAGTGTTCATCATGATGGAGTTGGCCGTGAGGTGGCAACAATTGCGCAGCTTTTCCACGATGTAGTACTTATCCAGGTCGTCCAGCATGTGTTGAAAAATCTCGGTATGAGCCCGATCGATATAATGCCCGCTGTAATACCCCAGGGCGTGGTTGATGCGGTAGCTGGCAAAGAAGAAGTCGCTATCATGGATGGTGTCTTCATCCAATTTTTTTTGCAACTGCTTGCCGCGGTTGGTCAGGATGTCGAACTGATGGTCTTCGTAGGCCGCTTCGATGGTGAACACCTGCTCATAATATCGCTTTTGCTCCAGGTGCTCATAAGAGATGAAGCGCAAGTAGAGCTTCTTCAAATAAGACATGAGGTTGTGGATCTGCTGCTCATCATAGGGCTGCCCGGGAAACAGCTTGCGGAAGACCGCTTCCTTCTCCAGTGCCTTCGGTTTGGTGTCGATATGGCTGAGAAAAAGATCCAATAAGCGCGCCGTCTTTTCGTGCAGGTTAAAGTAGGGGGAGTTGGCAAAAAGCCGGAAACGCTCCCGGCCCTTGGGCGATAGAGCCTGAATATACTTACCTAATCTACTTTGATACATGATTGTTAGGGTTAATTTGTTCCAGCGCAATAACCAATCAGCATATTATCGCTCTGTTAAACAAGATGTTATCCAATAAACAAGCATCGCTAATCGGCCAGAAATATACAAAATTGTACTTACACTGCAAGGGATTTTAGCTGACATTTGTATCGTACTCATGAAAGATATCATCATTATCAAGTTTTGCAGTACCAACTTTCAAAAATGGCGTGACTCATTACTAGCAACTGTAATTCCCAAGCTTGGGCTGCCGTAGCAACTATCACAAATCATAATCTGATGAATGTCCTTTTTTTGGCCGCCCGAAAACGCTACTAACAAATTGCCCTGAACCGGTGGATCTAAATACCGCCGCCTGCCTTATGAACATTAAAGGCAGATTGAATTATGATCTCATGAGTGCGTAGAAAAGGGTGTCGCAGTTTTGCGTCACCCTTTTTTTTATGCCTGTTTATGCTGCCAACCTTACCATGCAATAGCGCAAGCCCTAAAATGAGGAGGCTGCCTCAGTGCTTCTACTAAGGCAGCCTCCACATTTAAGCCCCCAAAGCGGGGTTGCTAGCTATCAATATCGCGTTCTTTTGATCAATAAGACCAAAGATCATGCTCAAAGTTGAAGATTTCCTGCTTGATGCGGTCAGACTCCATCAACAGATCCACCCCTGAAAGGTAATCTTCCAGGCGCTGATCAAAGACGTTGGACTCTTTGTAGATATAGCTGGAGAAGAAGCGCATCTCCATGAGGTCTTCCCAGCTCATCGGATTGTTGTCATTACCCAAGTTGAAGACTTTCTCCCGGCCCAATACGGTGCGGGCGTCCGGGTAATAAACCCAAAACATGGGGCGCTCGTATTTGAAGTTGCCGTTGTCGTCAAACTCTTCGATAAGCGGGGCGATGCCCAGGATGCGCACCTGCAAGGTAGAAGACTCCTTATCGAAGAACCAGACCTCTTTGAGGCGAAAGCGCTTGACGTCTTGAGGGTTGACTTCATTCCTGACTACGGTGAAGGTCTCTTCATAGGTTTCGGGGTCCACGGTAGCGATGGTGTCCACGCTAGCGCCCATCGAAGCCACTTCGTCGGGTGTCAAAGGCATGGAGAACTTGTCGTCCTCCGTACTGTAAACAGTGATTTCGCCAGATTCGGCAGCCTCCTGTAAAATTGAAAAGAACATGCGTTCGGGATAGGCGAAAGGAAGGTTCATTTTCTCACGTACGTCAATAATACGCCAGATACGCTTTTCCCAGAAGATGTCCGCTTCACGGACATGGTCGTAAGGCAGGATGCGCTTTTCGACCGTCAGCCGCTTTTCGACGATGTCATCCAGCGGCTTGTTTGCGTTGGTACTCCCAGACTCGGTAATGAGGATATTTCCCGGAGTTTGAGCCAACACCGGACCGAAAAGGGAGAACATCAGCAAACCTAGACTTAGCAGTTTAAGAGCGATCTTCATGGCTGAATTTTTAAGCATTAAAAGGTATAAAAGAACTCTTGTACAGCCCCTTTTCAAGGCGTGGGGGCTGTACAAGGAGTTGCTGGTTTATTTGATTGAAAACACCATCGAGTTGATGGGGCGGCCTACGTTATCGCCAGGGCAACGGGCTTTCACATCATCAAAGTAGTAAATATCTCCAGGCTTTGCCCTTTGTACCAGGCGGCTGGAAGCATCGTTGTAGCGCGGGCCGGCATTGACTACCGTAACGGGGTCTTGACGGGAAGCTACATAGGTGAGGTTGAATCCCTGGATCGCGCAATTGGCATCGAAGTCGAAGTTGTCCAGGAAGGCACCCACGCCGCCCTGAGCTTTGAATTCGCCATTCCCCATCGAACCGCCACTGGATTTGCTCAAACGGGCAACCGGGTCGGGGATACGCTTCACGCGGAAGACCTTGCTATCCCTCATACCACCGCCGCTGACGTTGACCCGGGCTTCGCCAGGAGTAGTCACCGTGACGATATAGTTGGAGCCTGAACCCCGCATGGAGCCGCCGCCGCCACTGATGCTGACATTTAGCTCGTTGGAAGATATCCCTGCGGCCGATACGGCCACTGGGTTGTCCACGCCGATGTAGAACACGTTCATTTTTTCCGCCGAGACGGTCACCGAGCGTTCGCCTACTTCGTATTCAAATTCTTTGGTGTAAGGCTTTATTTCACCCGTCAGCGGGTTGGCCACTTCGATTTTCACGCTGTACTTCTTGGTGCCGATGCCAGAAGTCACTGTTTCGTAAGTAGCTTTCCCATCTTTCACCGGCAGGTTAGCGCCGTTTACGGAGATGCGGGTATTATCGCCGGCCTTAGTGCTGAAGGCGCTCAAGAATACATCCGCCGTGTATTTTTCGCCGCGGATGACGTAACCTTTGCTAGCCGAGACGACCGGTTCGAAGGCATCGAATTTGATGTCTTCCCCAGCCACTTTGCCCAACAGGTAGTTCAATGCCGTAGTCGAAGAAGCCTTTGCGTCGTTCTGGATTTTCGTCAGGATGGGAAATACCGCTGCTACCGGCATCTGCTTGAAGTTGTAATCCACCCAGTTTTTCGCCTTCGCTTTCTCGATAGCTTCTTTATCAATGCCTAAAGGCATTGAAGCGACCACCGTCGGTTCATTATCGACGAGCTGCTCCAGTTTGGCGCGGGTTTCCAGGAGCTTTTCCTCCAATTCGAAGCCTTTCCCCGGCTGGTTTTCCAGCCCCACGAGCAGGCGGGTAGTAACATCCTTATCTTTGATGCGCTTGGGCTGTTCCGGGTCTTTATCGGAAGGGCCGCCCGCTGCTTCGAAGAGCTCGGCCTTGAGGGCTTCTACGTAGGCTACAAAGTCATCTGCTGTTTGCTTGACATCTTTCGCAGCAGCCAGGAATGCCTTGTTTTCCGGGGTATCGTAAGCTTCCGCTTGCTTCTGGATATTGCCCAGGAGCGTCTGGTTGGTATTCTCTACGATATTGTTACTCTGGGTAATCCCCTTGTTCAAGGTAAAAAAGGCGTTCATGACCTCGGCAGAGATGTTGAGGGCCAGCAGGGCCGTCAACACGAGGTACATGAGGTTGATCATAAGCTGCCGCGGTTCCTTAGGTATAGACATAGCTTAGAGCTTTTTAAAATTTCACAAAATGGTTAATACGTACGCAGCTAAGCTTATCGGTTGATGCCGGCCATAGCAGAGATGACGTTGCCATATACGGAATTCAACTGGCCGTAAGTATGGTTCAGCGAGCCGATATTCTGATTCAGGGCAGCGAGTTGATCTTTGTACTGCTTGGTGTCTTCCAGCGAATCACTCAGGTCGGCCATCGCTTCATTCAACTTGGCGTAGAAGTTGTTCATGGCGCGGATTTGATCACTGGTGCCAGAGAAATCTACTTCTTGTAAAGCCTTTAGCGAAGACAAGCTCTTGGACATGGTCTGCAGCTCGGTCAGCATGCCGCCAAGTTGTTGCTCCACCACTTCGCCATTTAGCGGAGTAGAAGGTTGAACCCCCATGGGAGTAGCGCCGGCGGTGAGCGGAGCCATATTAGAGTTGTAATCGCTCAGGCCTGGGTACAGTTTATCCCAGTAGTAATCTGGTTCCGGGCCAATAATGCCCAAGAAAGCGAATATAAATGCTTCAATACCAAGGCCGATAATCAGCATGGTGCTGGCACCTTCCCAGCTTTCCAGTTTGAAGAGCGCCCCCATAAGCACCATTGCAGCACCAAGACCAATAATGAGGTTTTTTAGATACTTGAACCCTTTTGACTTTAAGAAACTCATTGTTTGTAAGCTTTTGATTAAGTTAGCTAAATTTTTTTCTTTCCAGGGCTTCTTGCCGAAAACCCACCCTCATAATGCCTTGCCCTTGAAAGGTTACAGGCCGAGGTGATTTTTTTTTCTCCCTTTGCTTTTTAGCTGGTTGGCAGGCAAAACTGTTGCAGGTACCTGAGCTAGATAATCAAAATCAAATCCATTTTACGCTAGCTATGCCTGCTTACCAGATGCCCGGGAAGTGCGATCAGGGCCCTTCTTTAGGTGTGTGTTGAGCATTTTGCTCTGGTTGCTATTCTACTTTGCCCAATAATAAAGCAAAGGATAGGGCGGATATTGCTCTATCTTGGCAATATCCACCCTTAATATCTATTCTCCCGCTTAGAAGTCGTTGAGCGAGCGCCCCAAGAAGGTAAGCGCACAGCGGAAACCGATATAAGACTTGGTCGTGTCTTGGTATTCCCAATTGCGGGTGCCCGTTTGCAGGAAATGAGCAACATCTTTCCATGAGCCTCCGCGGAGTACCTTGCGCTTATATGCTTCCGGATCATCATCCTTGGCATCGTAACGAATGTCGGGGTTGAGGTCGTGCAGGAAAGAATAAGCATTGGAATAATAAGCAGTGCTAGTCCATTCCGCAACGTTGCCGGCCATATTGTACAAGCCGAAGTCATTGGGGAAGTACGCATCAGCCCTTACCGTATAAAGGCCGCCATCCTCAGGATAGTCGCCGCGGCCAGGCTTGAAGTTGGCTAGCAAGCAGCCCTTGGCATTGCGCATATAGTATCCGCCCCAAGGATAAGGCGCCAAGTCATGCCCGCCGCGAGCAGCGTATTCCCACTCATGCTCGGTGGGCAAACGGAACTCCTCTGTATTGATCCCATCGCCCTGCGTGAGCGCATAGGTATCCCACAGTTTAGTACGCCAGTAGGTGAAAGCGTTGGCCATGTGCCAATCCACGCCTACCACCGGGTAGTCATCAAAAGCCGGGTGCCAGAAGTAATTCCGGGTCATCGGCTCGTTGTAAGAGTAGGAGAAATCGCGGATCCAAACCAAGGTGTCCGGATAGATTTTTACTTTTTTGCGCTGGATGAAGGAGTTGCGCGGAGAGCGGCCCCGGTCGTGGGCAGCTTTTTGCCAGTCGTACCATTCGTATTCGAAGACCAGCTTGCTGGCATCGAGTTCCTTCTTGCCGGCAAAGCGGTCATCGCCCTGATAGTAGAGGTCATCCAGCGTTTCGTCTGTCCAGTCGATCTCATACTCCCAGTCGATTAGCTCATTACCCTCGCTGTCTTCGGTGTAATGATCCAGGTAAGTGTGGGCCAGCGAATCCCGAACCCAATAGACGAACTGACGGTATTCGTTGTTCGTAATCTCCGTGTCATCCATGAAGAAGCCCTGTATAGAAATAGCCTTCTGGCGTTGCACAAAAGTGTTGCTCACGTCTTGATCAGACGGGCCGATGTGCAGCGTACCCGAGGGTACATAAACCATCCCGTAGGGATTAATGCCTTTCCAGGCAGGACGCTTCAGGACGCCGACCAACTGGCCGTTTTCACGTTTGCCGCAAGAAGCAGCAGCCAAAGCCACTAGCAAGACTAGTGTGATCTTGAGTAAATTTTTCATGTTAACACCCGAGTTTTCCTTCTGAATATAAATACGGTATCAAAATGCGAACGTAAATATAGGCCCTTTGCTTATTTTACCAAAAAATAATTTTTTCTTTTTGCAAAGAAAGCTGTTAAAAGTGAGCTAAACGCCTGTTTTTTCGCTCTACACCCCTACAACCTACCGCTTAAAGCCCTTATTCTGCGCTTGTGCCTGAACATGCCCGGTGCCTTCTTGAGCGCTGGCTGGCACCGCTTACCTGTATGCGCGCAGGAGGCTGAAGCTCATCCGCAGCATATCCTTCCACTCTGCAAGCGGCAAAAACAAACTGTACCATATCGCTTATAACGCTCTTGGGTTATAAATAACCCTGGGCGGGCGCCCCATGCCAATGGGCTTGTTCAGGTTGTAATTCAACATCAATTCGTGGGAGCCATTGCTCACCTGATTCAGTATGGAAAGCGTCCAGTCATAGGCATAAGCCAAAGTTGCTTTTTCGCTGAGCTTGAAACCGGCGATGAAGGCCATGGCGTCTATGCTGTTGCTATTGTATCCTCTAAACGAAGCACCTGCAAAAATATTATCGTTGTATTTAAAAATCGCCCCCAGGTCAGTCTGGGTCTGCACCAGGTCGCTGCGCACCAGGAGAGAGGGCAGGAAGTCCAGGCCTTGCCCGATTTCGAAACGGGCGTCCGCGGTAAAGAAGAAAGCCCGCGACAACTGTAGGGTGATCAGGTCAAAATCTGCGCTGGGGCGGTTGATATTGCGGACCGCCAGGCCCGCCTGGAATTTTTCAGAATAGAAGTAGGCGCCGGCCCCAAAAGTCGGCACGCTGGCAGCAACCAGGCTGATGGGCAACAAATCGTCGTTGTGGAAGATAACGGTAGCATCGGTATAGCTACCCTCTGGAGTACGGATCTTGGAGCCGTCGATGGTGCGCTGAGCCATACCCCCGCTGAGCCCCAGGGAAAAAATACTCTTTTTGCCTACGGCAAACTGGTAATTGTAAGCCAGCGTGGCTGTCGTGCGCCGTTCAGCGCCAAGTTCATCATTTTCCAGATTTAACCCTACCCCGCTGCTGAAGATATACAAAGGCGCATGCACATTGATATTCTGCGTGATAGGGTTGCCTTCCAGCTGGTCCCACTGGGCCCGATAAACCCCCGTACCGCTCAGGGAATGGTCCAAGCCGGCATAAGCTGGGTTCCAATGGAATTTGTTCAGCATGAACATGCTGTATTGGGCTGGCTGCTGGCCCAATGCGGTGGCCAGGCTCAGGCCGAAGAGGGCAAGGGTTAACAACTGCTTCATATATTCCGCGCTTTAAACATCAAACCATACTGTTTTGGCGTAAACTCCAGACCTGCATGCCAGCTATATACTTGCTGAAGGGGCCCCGTGCGTCCTCCTCCGTTTTAACGGGTGCCTGGCAAGCATATTCTTTGCGCCAGCAAGTATTTGTGTCGGCGCCCGGTCTTTTCCCAACTAGCCTGAGGTAGCAAAGTAATACAATTTACCGCCTCGGCTAAGAAAATTTTACTGCTCCAGGCAAGACATCTCCGCGATTTTTGCCGTTTCGGGGTGCCCCCTGCTCCGCTTGCACCATAATATATATGTGTAGCAACGCTCAGTATCTGGAAAAGCGGCGAGCCACGAGTTGCCTATTTTGTGCCATGCCTTCCAAGTTGCTGAGGGGAGGCGGGCTGCTTTCCTAATGGAGGCGATCCATACCTACGCTTTTTAGAATAACGCCTTTTGCCCCACACTGTTCATTTGTTATTGCCGAGAGCTCTGCTCCTACTGATCTCCCCCTCCCAATATCTTCCGGCTCACCTCCAGCCCCCTTTTCCGGCCGGCATAGAGCTGTGCCCAGAAGCCTTCGTCGCGTAAGTAAGCTTGGAGTTCAGAGCTAGTGCAGGCAGGCTCTTGGCGGATATTTTTGTGATAGCCATAGAGATATCCAGTACCGGCGGAAGCTACTACTAGCAGGCGCTGCACGATGCTGCCCTGAGCGTTGAGGATGCTCTTGAAAAATTGCCCAAAGCTGCCCGGGCTAACGGCATAGAGGGTAATCGCTCCTCCTACCGCATAGGCCTCTACCGGCGCGCTGGAGAGCACGCCATTGGCGCTTAGCACAGAGGCGTCGGCCACTAGCATAGGGCGCTCCCGCAGGCCTTGCGCAGGGCTATATTCATAAATCGCGCTGCTACCGCAGGCATAGAGTAGGGAAAACTCGCTGCGGCTGTCATCCGCCCATTGCAGGCGCACATCCCGGCTGATGGCGGCAGCGTGAAAGGCATCGGGGCTGATGCGCTCGTTGACGCTTTCAGCATGCTGCTTGCCCAGAAAGTAGCACACCCCAAAAACGAGGGGTAATGCCCAGACGATGGGGCGGCTGATGACATCCCATACCCCCCAGGCTGCACCAGCCAGGCTACGGCGCAGGGCACGGCCCGGATCAGTTGGCGTTTGTGCCGGGTCTTGCAGTTGGCGGATGATCTCCAGCAGCTCTTTCTCAGCCCGGTTGCGCACAGCAGGGTCGGGGCCGAGGCCCTGGTTGAAGGCCCGCTCATAGTCGGCGATATTTTTCTTTAGCAGCAAGACGTCCGCTTCCTCTGCCGGGCTATGGGCGCGGCAGTAGCCCAGCAGA
This sequence comes from uncultured Phaeodactylibacter sp., assembly GCA_964432875.1. Classification (GTDB taxonomy): domain Bacteria; phylum Bacteroidota; class Bacteroidia; order Chitinophagales; family Saprospiraceae; genus JACJYE01. The sequence continues at coordinate 35,710 of CAYSPJ010000006.1, forward strand.
GCGTCGGCTGCCTCGCCAGTACGCCCCTGGCCGAACAAAGTTTTGATGCGCTGTAGTGCTTGGGTATCCATGTGTCGCTTGGTTTTACGGCCTCGGGCGCGGCACTATGCTAAACTTCCGAAGTTTAGCATACGGCAGCGCTAACCGCATATCCAGGTTTACGCAAATTTTCGGATAAAGATACAGAAATGTGGCTAATTGTGACCTCCCTCACTGTACACCGCTCCCCTACCCCCTAATTTTGCTCCTGTAAAACGCGACAGCCGCCAAAGGGCAAGCTGGAGGTTGACGAAAGTCAAGCACGCCGGTTGACCAAAGTCACCTCTCGAAAAAAGAAAGTGCTTTTTCTTTGTCTCCAACTTCGGCTAGTTGTATCCAGCAAAAACCTTGCTGGTGCTTTTCCAAAATACACGACCCTAAAAGCCCAGATTAAAGGGAGTTTTCCACTCTAAAACATGAAAGAATGTCCATATTTAGTTAAATCTGAAATTGCTTAACTATTACTATAACCAGCAAAAACATTTTTCCACCATGAAAGTAGAACAAATCTATACCGGTTGTCTGGCAGAAGCTGCCTACTACATCGAGAGCAACGGAGAGGCAGTGATTATCGACCCCTTGCGCGAGACAGCACCTTACATCGAGCGCGCGGAGGCCGATGGGGCTAAGATCAAGTACGTCCTGGAAACGCATTTCCATGCCGACTTCGTCTCTGGCCACCTGGACCTGGCCAAGAAAACCGGGGCAACTATCGTTTTCGGCCCCACCGCAGTGCCCAATTTCAAGGCGCACATCGCCAAGGACGGCGAGATACTGAAAGTGGGCAAGGTTTCCATCAAAGTGCTGCACACCCCGGGCCACACCATGGAATCCTCGACTTACCTGCTGTTTGACGAAAACGGCAAAGAATATGCTATCTTCAGTGGCGATACCCTCTTCATGGGTGACGTCGGCCGCCCCGACCTGGCCGTTAAAACCGATCTGACCCGCGAAGACCTGGCCGGGCACCTCTATGAAAGCTTGCAAAACAAAATCATGCCTTTACCCGATGACGTCATCGTCTATCCGGGCCACGGCGCGGGCTCGGCCTGCGGCAAGAAGATGAGCCAGGAGACCTGGGGCTACCTGGGTGAGCAGAAGAAGACCAACTACGCCCTGCAGCCCATGAGCAAGGAGCAATTTGTCAAGGAAGTGACCACCGGCCTGGTCGATCCGCCGCAGTACTTCCCCAAAAATGCCGTGATGAATAAGATGGGTTACGACAGCTTCGACGACGTACTGGAGCGCGGCATGAACCCGCTGAGCATACGCGCCTTTAAAGCTGCCTGGGAAGAAGAAAACGCCCTGGTGATCGATACCCGCCCGCAGGATGTGTTTGCCAAGGGCTTTATCCCCGGCACCGTCTTTATTGGCATCGACGACAACTTCGCACCCTGGACGGGGGCTTTGGTACCCGATCTGAAGCAACCTATCCTTTTCATCTGCGATCCGGGCCGCGAGGAAGAAGTAATCACCCGCATGTCGCGCGTAGGCTATGACAACTCCATCGGCTACCTGGAAGGCGGCTTTGATGCCTGGGCCGCTGCGGGAGAAGAAGTCGATACTATGGAAGAAATCGAAGCCGAAGAATTGGTCAAGCTACACGGCCAGCCCGACGTCAACATCCTCGATGTTCGCAAAACCAGCGAATACGATGCCCAACACGTCATCGGTGCGCAAAATTTCCCGCTCGATTTCATCAACAAGAATATGAGCGAGGTGGACCGCAGCAAGAAGTACTACCTGCATTGTGCCGGTGGCTACCGCTCGATGATTGCTGCTTCTGTGTTGCGCACCCGCGGCTTTGAGAAGCTGGTCAACATCAATGGCGGCTACAAGGCAGTGGCCGAGACGAAAATCCCGATGACGGAGTTCCAGGAGCAACTGACGGAATTGTAACACCCCCCGGCACCGCCGGATGGGACCATGTGAAACTCGACGATTTTTGTTCGATTTTCATATATACGGATAAGGAGAGGCTATGACGGCCTCTCTTTTTCTTTTGTGCTCGCCCCCACGGAAGCGTGAAAGGCTGCTCCCCCCATCGCCAGTCTATGGGCCAACATGTCGGCCCTCCTATTGAGAAATGTCATCATTTTAAGCTGACCAAACTCATTTCCCTTCTATCTATCCTTTCGCACCTTTGAAAGTGTTCAAACCAAACTGATGTCTTATGGTAAAGATACAGCCGATCCCCATCCGGGAAGTCATGAGCCGGGAATTGCTCATTATCCGCAAGGATGAGAAGCTGGACCGAGTAGAGGAGATTTTCCAGGCTTACAATATCCACCACCTCCCAGTGGTGGACGAAGCCGGGCAATTGTGCGGCATCATCAGCCGCTACGACCAGATACGGTCTGCCCAATACAGCCAGTCTGCCCTCAAGGAGTGCTGTGCCGAAGACATCATGACGGCACAGGTGGCGACCATCGGCCCGAACGACCCGCTGCACAAAGCCGCCGAAATATTTTTGTCCAATGTTTTCCATGCGCTGCCCGTTGTGGACCGTAGCCAATTGATCGGCATGCTTACCACACACGACATCCTGCGGTTCTGCTTCAATGACGACTTGTTGCTGGAAAACGATTGATGCTGGAGGGAAGAAAATTATCAATAACCAAATAAATATCACGCCTATGGTTTCCTCAACCAAAGACCTGCCAACGCTCCACTTCGAACACCGCCTGTGGAACAGCGAGTTAGGTTTTTTTGCCGACGAACTCAAAATTTACGAACACCGCCTGGAAGAATTGGTGCAGAAACACCGCTCGGTAGAGGTGCTGAGCGGGCTGGAGCACTTTCAAAACCAATTCATCCGCCAAAAAGAAGTGCTCGACACCCTCAAACACGACATCCACATCCAGGAGCAAAAGCTCCAGGAAGCCCTGCAAAAAGGAGAGGAAGCCCCTCTCGACCCTGAATACCATAACTTTATCGGCGAGCAGATGGAATCCTTCCGCTCGATTTATGCCGATCTGAAAAAAGAATTTTATCAGTTTCTGGCCAAGTGGTGGTAATCCCGCTGCTTCCCGTGCAACGCTTTTTAGCCTAACCAGTGAAACCCTGTACCCACGCCTCTTCTGCCTTGCTGCTGAAGGGGCGTGGCGTTTTTCCGCTGCATTTCTGTAGCCGCTGATCCCTTGCCCAAATGCCGGCTGAAACCTTGCTGTACAGGCCTACCCTCATAGCTCATCCTCATTGTGACGCTCGTCACTGACTGGCACCGCCTGCTTCCTTCATCTTTGCATCATCATTGAACAACTGTTAGTCATTCACTTTAAATTTTAAACAAGACCATGAAAGTCGAACAAATCTATACCGGTTGCCTGGCAGAAGCTGCCTACTACATTGAAAGCAATGGCGAAGCTGCCATCATCGACCCGCTTCGCGACGTCAAGCCCTACCTGGAGAAACTGGAAAAGGAAGGCGCCAAGTTAAAGTACATTTTTGAAACCCACTTCCACGCCGACTTCGTTTCCGGCCACCTGGACCTGGCAGCAAAAACGGGCGCTACCATCGTTTATGGCCCCAAGTCAGAAACGACTTTTGACAAGCTGATGGCAGAAGACGGCCAGGAGCTGAAACTCGGGCAAGTCTCCTTCAAGGTGCTACACACCCCCGGCCATACGCCCGAGTCCACCACTTTCTTGCTGCGCGATGAGCAGGGGAAGGACTACGCAATCTTCACCGGCGACACGCTTTTCATTGGCGACGTAGGCCGTCCTGACCTGGCGCAAAAAACCGGGGAAATAACCACGGAAGACCTGGCAGGATGGTCTTATGACAGCTTGCGCAACAAAATCATGACCCTGGCTGACGATGTCATCGTCTATCCGGGCCACGGTGCCGGATCGGCCTGCGGCAAGAACATGAGCAGCGAAACCTGGGACACCCTCGGCAACCAGAAAAAGACCAACTACGCCCTCAGGGCCGATATGAGCCGTGACGAATTCATCAAAGAAGTGACCGCTGGCCTGCTCCCACCCCCGCAATACTTCGCCAAAAATGCCAAGCTGAACAAATCTGGCTACGGCAGCATCGACGAGGTACTGGATAAAGGCGCCGTGCCCCTGACGGTAGAAGGATTTGAGGCCGTTACCGAACAGCACGAAGCCCTGATCCTCGACACGCGCCATGAAGACGACTTCCGCAGAGGCCTCATCCCCGGCTCGATCTTTATCGGACTGGATGGCGACTTTGCCCCTTGGGTCGGCGCTTTGATTACCGACTTGCAACAACCCATCGTTTTCCTGGCAGATGAAGGCCGCGAAGAAGAGGTGGTCACCCGCCTGGCTCGCGTCGGCTACGACAATACCCTGGGCTACCTCCAAGGCGGCATCGCTGCCTGGAAGGCCGCTGGCCGCGAAGTGGATACGATTGACTCCGTCACGGCTGCCGAGCTGGCGGTCCGTATCCAGAATGGCAGCGTGAAAAACTTGCTCGACGTGCGCAAGCCTACGGAGTATATCTCCCAACACGCGCTCGGCGCCACCAACTTCCCGCTGGACTATATCAACAAGAACATGAACCGGCTGGGGCGTAAGCAGGAATACTACCTGCACTGTCTGGGCGGCTACCGCTCCATGATCACGACTTCTATCCTCAAGGCCCGCGGTTACCACAACGTGATTGACGTCATTGGTGGATGGCGCGCCATTGAGGCCTCCGATATTCAACTGACGGAATATGCCTGCCCTACTTCCTTATCTCAGGAAGTAGTGGACGAAGCAATCCAAGCCGTCGCTTAATCGGTACATGATAAATGAGATAGCGCCGCCCCGGCATCGATCGGGGCGGCGCTTTTTTTCAGCAGAGGGGCATTGTTCAGGTATCCCCGCTAGCCTGAAAACCCAGCTTCCTTTAGATACTTATGGTATAGGATTAAGGGCTGCCAGTTGGCTCGCAATATTTTCAAAACTCCTCATCACCAAATTTATCCTCGCCGAATTTATTACTGCCATCAAACTCTTCCATATCATCGAAGAGGCGGGTTTTGCGATTGTATTCATTACAATCCATCTCGATGCCCAGATCACCCGGGGGGCGATAGAAGCGGGCCGTGGAGTTGTAATCGATGTCTTTCTCGGACTCCAGGCGGGCAATAAATTCTTTAAAAAAGGGCTTAGCCATATAAGCGCCCTGGCCATAAGTGAGGGAGCGGAAGCGTATCCAGCGGTCTTCGCCGCCCACCCAGGTGCCAACTACGAGGCTAGGGGTGATGCCCATAAACCAGCCGTCCACGTAGTCGTTGGTCGTGCCGGTTTTGCCGCCCACCTCGCTTTTGAGCGTGCCCATACCCGTAGCGGTGTACTTTAGCATTTCCACCATGACGTAATTGGCGTTGGGGCTGATGGCCGCCCGCTCTTGAGGGAATTCTTCGTAGATGAGGCGCCCATTTTTATCTTCGATGCGCAGCAGGTAAACCGGCTTGTTGAAAATACCATTATTAGCAAAAGTCGTATAGGCGCCAGTCATTTCCATATTGGTCAGGTCGGTGGCCCCCAGGCAGATAGACGGGGATTTAGGCACGCGATAGCGTCCGTTGCGATACTTGGTGGTGCTATCGATACCCATCTGGTGGATCATCCCGCGCACCGGCTCTGTATCGCCTAGCTGCTTCATCAAATGTACAGAAACAGAGTTTTTGGATTGCCGCAGTGCTTCCTTAAGGGTGAGCAGGCTACCGGAGAAGTTGCCGTCGGCGTTATTGGGCCGCCATTCGTCAATTAGGTAGAAGCTGCCATCGCCAGGCCCAATTGTATGAGGCAGGTCGTAAACCTGATAGCAGGGGGAGAAACCTTGTTGGGCAATAGCAGTGGCATAGACAAAAGGTTTGAAAGTAGAGCCCACCTGTCGGCTGGTGCGGTTGTGGTCGTACTGGAAATGCTTAAAGTCGATGCCGCCCACCCAAACTTTCACATGGCCGGTGACGGGGTCAACCGCCAGGATACCCGTTTGTAAAAACATGCGGTGGTATTTGACCGAGTCGAAAGGCGTCATGACCGTATCCTTCTCCATCTTATCGTTGTAGGCAAAAACCTTCATCTCCACTTTAGTATTGAACTCCTGCTCCACGGCTTTTTGCAAGATGCGCCACTGCCGCTCCAATTCGGCAAAATGGCGGCTGCGCTTAATCTGGCGATATTTTGCGGCCAGGCTAGAGCTGATCAAGCCCTGTTCTGCCAGGCGGGAAATTGTTTTACCGCCGTCTGCATCCTGGATGATGCGCTCCACCTCGCGGTCGTCTTCACTAAAGCGGAAGTCATCCATTTCTGCTTCGATTTTTTCCAACACACTGAGCAAATGCTTAGCTCGCAAGCCCTGGTAACGATCAGAAATACGGACGAGATCTTGCAAAGACCGCTTGCGCTGCTCGACTGGCACCTCGTGCTGAGAGCCGCTGACGTAATCCCAGGGGTCTTTGCTCATTACTTTCCAGGTATTCCAAAAAGCCTTTTGTACCCGGGCCATATTTTTGACCATCTCCTCTTCGGCGATGCGCTGCATCTGTGGGTCGATGGTCGTGTAGATGCGCAAGCCATCGCGATAAATATCGTAAGTAGAACCGTCGGACTTGCGGCACTCCTTACGCTCTAGTATCTCTTTGATGTCTTTGGCCAGTTCCATGCGAAAGTAAGGGGCGATGCCGTCGGCATGCGTTTGGCGGGTAAAGTTCAGCCCCAAGGGCAATTGCCGCAAGGAATCAAATTCGGCACGGTTGATGATGCCATTTTTTTCCATTTGCTGAAAAACCACGGCGCGGCGGTGCATCACTGATTCAGGCCGCCGCAGGGGGTTGAAGAGGGAGGGGTTTTTCAACATGCCCACCAACATGGCCGCCTCATAAATCTCCAGAGAATCCTGGGGCTTGCCAAAATAAATCTCCGAAGCGGCTTTGATGCCATAAGCCCCGTTGATGAAGTTGAATTTATTGAGGTAAAGGGCGATGATTTCCTCCTTGGTATAACGCCGCTCCAAACGGATAGCGATAATCCACTCCTTGAGCTTTTGGATGATGCGCTCGAAGATATTGGAGGTCTCCGCTTTCTGCCCGGTAAAAAGCTGTTTGGCTAACTGCTGGGTGATGGTGCTGGCACCACCTTTCTTACCCAAATAAATGATAGCCCGCGCCAGGCTGCGAAAGTCGATGCCGCTATGCCGCTGATAGCGTTCGTCCTCGGTGGCGACCAGGGCCTCGATCAGGTAAGGAGAGAGCTGGCTATAATCCACCGGCACGCGGTTTTCGGTATAATAACGCCCGATGACCTCCCCATTGGCCGCAAAGACTTGTGAGGCTTCCTCACTCTTGGGGTTCTCAAGCTGCTGTACGGAAGGCAGGTCGGTCAAAGACAACAGCAAGAAGCTTAGCGGCACCAGGGCCATAGCGCCAAGCGTGATATACCACATCCATTTGATGATCTTGCGGTATTGAATTTCCTTCTCTTCCTGAAAATAATCGTTGTTTGCCATGTGATATTTATCGGTTATACCACTCAAAGATAGAGGTTTCTCCTTAATAGTGGTGTTCAAAATTGTCGGACTGCTAAGATATTGCTCGAGGATGCCCTAAACCAGGCGGTTGTAGTAATCCAAGCTTTCCACAATGAGCGGTGCTGGGCAGTGCTGGTCGATTGCCGCCTGGCCCAGGGGGTTGATGAGGCTAAAGTTGATTTCACCCGCTTCATTTTTCTTGTCGTTGCGCATCAGGGCCAGCAGGGCCGGGTAGTGCTGGCTGCTTAACGGATAATGGCCGTATTGCGCCAGCATATAACGGGACACCTGCTCTACAATAGCCAAGGGCAAGCCTAGTAGCCGATGGGATAGGTAGGCCTCGCAAGCCATGCCGATAGCGATGGCTTCGCCGTGCAGCAAGGGCTGAGGGCTCTCCAGGGCGAAACTCTCAACAGCATGGCCAACCGTATGCCCAAAATTGAGCGCCTTGCGAATACCCTTTTCCAGCGGGTCTGCTTCCACGATGCGCTGCTTGATGCGCAGGGAGGGCAGGATAAAACGCGCCCATTCCACCGCCTCAAGCGGGCCGAGCAGCTGCAGCTGCTCCCACTGCCCGGCATCGGCAATAAGGCTATGCTTGAGCACTTCGGCCAGGCCGCTGCGCAGCTCTCGCGGAGGTAAAGTGTGCAAAAAAGCAGGATCGACAAGTACCGCCAAGGGGTTCTGGAACAACCCGATGCTGTTTTTTACCTGCCCAAAATCGATGCCGAGCTTGCCCCCGATAGAGGCGTCTACTTGCGAGAGTAAAGTGGTGGGTATCTGAATGAAACGTATCCCGCGCTTAAACGTGCTCGCACAGAAGCCTCCCATGTCGCCGATGACCCCCCCGCCGAGGTTGAGCAAGATGGCGCTGCGGCCGGCTTCCTGCTCTAGCAATCGCTGCCAGATGAGCTGGCAGCTAGCAATGCCCTTGTGCTGCTCGCCGGCAGGTATCCGGATGAGCTGCGGAGCATACTCCGCCAGCAGCGGTGCCAGCAACGGCCAACAAAAAGCCTCGGTGTTTTCGTCAACCAGCACAAAGAGTTGGCGGTGCGGGCTAGCCTCGAGCATGCGGGGCAGCGATTCGGCAATAGGGCCAATGTGGATGGCATAGTCCGCCATAGTAATCGTTTGCATCATGGCTTTTTCAAGTTCTTTGATGTAAAAGGGCTTTCCTGAGTTTATAGGGCATTCATGCCAAGCAAGCAGCATATACCTGGCCTCAAATCCTTTCCAACTGCTTGAGGAACCATTCCTTCTCCGGCAGGGGCGAAGTCCGCTCGATTTCTTCCTTTAGCTTGTTCTTCTCGTCTTTGTCGTAGGGGTTGATGCGGATGAGTTTTCGGGTGTACTTGATGAGGTTGCTGTAAATGACTTTATGCGTGCCCAGCACCTCTTTTCGCCTCATGTACGTGCGCATGCTTTCCAACAACGACTCCAAAGCGTCGATTTCCTCTTCCTCAAAGTACATGATAATGAGCATAGACTTACTGTAGAGGTTGGTCAGGATGTCATCGAAATCGGACTGGGCCAGCATCCGCATGGCTTGCTTGTATTCCCTTTTGGCAAAGTGCAGTTTGGCCCGGGAGAACTGGACGAAGTTTTCCCGGTGTTGCAGCGCCAGATAATCCTGGTACTCGTCGATAAAGCTATTGATCCATTCAAACTCTTTAAGCGCGGTACCCAGGTTGATGATGTTTCGGAAGGTGAAACGCGACAGCTCGTTTTGCTCGATCAAAATCTGATCTTCTATACCGTTGCGGTACAGCTCAAAGAGCTCCTTGCGCATCTCCGCATGCCCGAGGTTGATGCGGGCGACACAGTAATTGATGGCCATCAGATAGATATCCCGCAACTCGGAATGGGGGAAGTAGTTCTTGTGCTTCTGGATTTCCTGCCGCAAGCTCTGGAAGTACTCCTGCCCCGATTCGTCGCTGATAGCTTTGTAACCATAATAATACATAGCGATGGCCGGATGCTGGAGGAAATCCCCCTTTTCGATAAACGCCAGCACTTCGCTCAAGAAACCAATATCATACTGGGCTTTGTAAACAGCCTGGTGGGCCAGCATCAAGCAAGACTGCCGCAATTTGTCGGCCAGGAAGGTGAGGTCCAAGGCGTCAGACATCTCCTGGAGGTTCATCTTCACCGTGCGCTTCTTCCCTTCCTGAAAAGTGTATTTCTCCAACTGCAACAAATATTCGTTGCGAAGATATTGCTCGTCCCGATAGGGGGCATTCTCCTGAAGCGTTTCTATAGATTTGATGGTTTTTTGAAAAGCTTTATCTAGCTTTCGCTTGCGGTAAACACTGGACAAGGCCATACGGGAGCGCACCTCATCTTCGCGCAGTTCCTGATAAATCAGGAATTCTTCCAGGCTTTTGAGCAAAAAGTGCATACTTTGGCGTAACTTAGCGTCTTCAAAAGCTTCGCCTGGGTAGATTTTAGAAAAAACCCTTTCTTTCTGGAGGAATTTGTCATCTGCCAGGTGCTCTCCGGTCAAGAGGTATTCAAATAGCAACACGACATCTTCCCGCTGGTTGTGCACTGGCGAGTTTAGCCATTTTTTCAAATCCCGGGCCTCCTTTTTAGAGAGGGTTTTCAATACCGTGATGAGATGGCTGTTTTCCATGAATGTTTATTCAACAAAAACCAAAATTATTTAAATCTATAAAAACATGTTTATCAACATAAAATTGCAAACAAACAACTTAAACTGGCTGCAAAAATACCCTTTTTTCTTCAACAACCAATGAATTTTGTCTTTGATTCCACTCCTAAAACCCAACATTTTTGTATCGGGAATAAAAGGTAACGGCCTAAAACAATTCGCTAATGACGCAAGCTAAAGCATACAAATCTATCCTCCATAAATCTACCACCGCCAAGTTGCTCTTATTGGCCCTTCCTTTTCTTTGCGCGCTGCCGGCGGGCGCTCAAGGGTGGGAAAGGTACTTCGGAGGCAATAAGGAAGACCGGGGCCAAGCTGTTATCCAAACGGTTGACCAGGGTTATCTCGTTGTCGGCTTCAGCGAATCTTTCGGGGCTGCTGGCGACCAGGATATCGATATCTACGCCATTAAAACAGACGTTGATGGCACCTTAATCTGGCAAAAGACTTTTGACGACGGCTTCACCGAATATGGGAATGCCGTACTACAAGCTGCCGATGGCAACTACCTCATCGCTGGCGACATCTCCTTCCTCAGCGCTCAGGGGCCTTTCCATGGCTATTTGCTGAAAATCACGGAGCAAGGGCAAAAGCTATGGCATAAGTCCTTTGCCGACCCTTCCGCTACCAGCCTGCGCATCAACGGCATCGCCGCTTCGCCCGACGGAGGCTACCTCTTGGTCGGCAAGGCCTTGATTGGCGGCCCTGCCCCTCACGAAGACATCCTGCTCATCAAAGTGGATGAAGACGGGGAGGAGGAATGGCGCCGCATCTTCGGCAGCGATCGCAGCGAGGAAGCCAAGGCCGTCATCGCTTACCAGGGCGGCTATGCTATTGCCGGCACCGAAGACAGCTTCCTGCCCCCTCCTATCGCCTTTGGCAACGATGTAGCCGTATATCGCCTCGATGCCCAGGGGCAAACGATCTGGAAAACGGCTATTTCCACCACCCAAGACGAAGCCGGCAACGACTTGGTAGCAACCCAGGACGGGAACTTCGTCGTGGCCGGCTACAGCGGCAACAACATGGATGCCGCAATATGGAAATTTGATCCCGACGGCAACATCCTCTGGGAAACCATCGAGGATGTTTTCGGTGGCGGCGATATCGCCAACGCCATTATTGAACTCAAGGATGGCAGCCTCGTCATCGCCGGCTTGACGGAAGTGACCGGCCTGAATACCGACTTCCTTATCGGCAAGTATGCCCCCGAGGGCGAACTGCTCTGGTTTAACCATACCGGCGATATTATTAATGCGGATGAAGCTCATGGCATAGCGGCTACTTCTGATGGGGGTTATGTCATTACTGGTTCTGCCGGCTTGTTCCTGACCTTCATCAACAGCCTGGTGCTCACCCGTACCGATGGCGAAGGCAACATTTACACCAATTATGTTCGAGGCAAAGTTTTCTATGATTTGAACGAAAACTGCACCCTTAATCCGGGCGAACCCTCACTAGCCAACTGGCTGGTACGCGCCAGCAGTGCAGAACTTACCTTCTTCGGCACCACCGATATCAATGGCAATTACAATATACGGGTGGATACCGGCGATTACGTCCTGGAAGCAATACCCATCAATGCTAATTGGGAAAGCTGCTCCCCCAATGGGGTCAACCTCACGCTGACTAGCTTCTATGACACCACCACGGTCAACTTCCCCATCAAGGCCATCAACATGTCCTGCCCTCAATTGGAAGTTGATATCGCCACGCCCTTCCTGGCACCTTGCAGCGATGTACCCTATACGGTGAGCTACGTCAACAATGGCCCGGCAACGGCCAATGATGCCTACCTCGAGGTGGGGTTGAATGAAGACCTGACCTTCGTCAGCGCCAACGCCCCCTTTACCTTTGATGGCCAGGTGTATGCTTTTGAGCTTGGCGATTTGCCCCTCAATGCCGCCGGCAGCATCCTCATCAATACTCAGATGGCCTGTACTGGCATCGCCGAAGGGCAAGCCAATAGTGTGGTTGCCAACATATACCCAAATGAGATCTGCACCCCCCCTAACCCCAACTGGGATGGCGCCAGCATTAAAGTTGAAGGTACCTGCGTAAATGACTCCCTGCAGTTCTTCATCAGAAACGTAGGCCAGGCAAGCATGCTTGAGCAGAAAAACTACTTTATCGTGGAGGACGACCTGGTGGTGTTCTTACAGTCCTTCAACCTGGGCCCCAATGAAGCTATCCCGATTATGTTTAAAGGCGAGGGCGCTACCTATCGGGTAATCGCTGAACAATCTAGCGGCCACCCCGGCAGCACCTACCCGACGGTGGCCGTAGAAGGCTGTGTGGAAGGCGGAGGAGATTTCAGCACGGGCTTTGTTAGCCAATTCCCCGAAGATGACCTCAACCCCTTTTCCGCTATCACCGTAAATGAAGTGATGAGTAATATGCCAGCAGTGGCCCTCCTGCGCCACCCCAAAGGCATCCAGGACTCCATCATCGCTGCCAACATGGACCTTACCTATCGTTATGTCTTCAACAACCTGGGCAACGAGCCCGTCAGCCGGGTAGTCATCCGCGATACTTTGTCACCTTTCCTCGATCCGGCTACCATCGTGCCAGGCGCCAGCAGCCACCCCTATCGCCTGGAGGTGTACCATACGGGGGTCATCAAAATCAGCTTCAACAACATCAGCTTGCCGCAGAACCCAACTGGCACTGACCCAGAGGCCTACGGCTTCGTTGAATTGAAAATCGGACAGCAGCCCAACAACCCGCAGGGCACCGTGATCGAAAAGCAATCCTCGGTCATTTTTGACTACCAGCCCCCCGTGCAGACCAATCAAGTGCGCCATGTCATTGGCGCCGAAGATCTCAGCCAGTTGATTACTATCCTGCCGACCGATATCAACGGCCCCGCACCGACGCCCAGGCTAAGCCTCCTGGCCTATCCCAACCCTTTCGTCGAGTCCGTCACGCTCGAGGTGGAAGGATGGGATAACGCCAAACCGCTCGACTTTACGGTGTTCAATGCCCAGGGGCAATTGATCCGTTATGATAAAATAAGCCAACAAGCTTATACCTTCCATCGGCGCGCGCTGCCGGCGGGCACTTACTTCTATGTTTTAAAATTTGAAGGAAAACATCTCGGCAGCGGTACTTTGATTATCCGCTGATTGGCTTAGGATGCTCTGCCCGAAGTGGTTTGCCGGGCAGAGCACCAATTTTTTTTCAGCTTGAATACTTTTGGCGCAATATATTGCGTTTCAATAAAGACTTAGGTCGTCTTATTATTTCATGAGATTATGATTTGTTATTAGCATGAGGCTCCGCCGGGATGGCGGAGCTTTTTTTTTGTGCTTTCTTACGAAAACAGCTACGCCCAAAACCCGCCAAAACGGGCAAGGAGATCAAAAAAAATACCTTCCTGTCTGCTGAACAGCAATTTCTCTCCCTCGAAAACAGGAAGTTTAGCCTACCTTTACGCCCTTGCTCGTGATTAGCGCTTGTCGTGGGTTTGGCTATTCAGGCGAAAGCGGGTAAATTTCGTGGCAAATGCAGTGCCATCCAAGCTTGGGGGTAAGGTGCCTTAGAGCTTGGCCAGCACATCGCAACGCTAAGCGACCGAAGAAGCACCAAAGTGCAGGGCAAAATCAAATCTGAGCCAGCGCTTAGCTTTGTGGCATCAACGCCAACTTAGAAGTAAGGCTATTATCGATACTTTTTTGCTAACTTAAATTTTGAAATTCATGAAAAAAGCACTTCTACTCTTCTCCTTCTCACTGCTGCTTGCGGGCCTGAGCGCACAAGAGCCAATTGTAATCTTCGAGGAACAATTCGACGGCGGCATCCCCAGCGAGTGGGAAATAGGCCCGGGCGAACCGGCTGGTGCCGTATGGCAATGGTCACCTGACGGCCGGGCCAATACTGGCCAGGTCAACGGCATGGCGGTCAACGCCCTGTTCTGGGGCATGCTCGGCGCCATTGAATCGCCATCCGTCTCTAACGGGTGCGCCATGTACAATTCTGACATCTATGATGGCGGCGGCACTGGCGTAGGCCAGGGCATGTTCCCGGGCACGCATTCCGGCACCCTCACTTCGCCTTCCATCGACTGCAGCGGCTACGAGTTCGTTTCGCTGAAAATGAACCAATATGCCCGCGCTAATGCCAGTGCTGTTTCCACTATCTTTGAAGTGAGCACCGATGGCGGGGCAACTTGGAATAACTTCCCAATCAACCCCAACGTGGTTGGCAACGGCTCGACTCCCCGCAATAACGTGCTGTTGGTAGATATCTCTGAGGTAGCCGGCAACCAACCGGATGTCAAGCTCCGCTTTACCTGGAGGGGCCGCTACTATTTCTGGCTCATCGATGATGTCCAGCTCATCGAAACCCCCGCCAATAACCTTTCAATCGGCGACTTCTTCTATGCTCCGGCCAGCTACGCCCAGCCTGCCAGCCAAATCGTGACCGATACCATGGGCTTCAATGCCGACATCTCCAACCGTGGCCGTGAGGCGCTGACCAATGTGACCCTGCGCGCAACGATCACCAATAGCGACAATGACATCGTCTTTCGTGACAGCATCGTATTGCCGGAATTAGCTGCTTTCACCTATGACTCCACCGTCGCCATCGAAAATGTCTTTGTACCAGAGACGCTGGTTGCCGGCGGAAGCTACACCCTCCGCTATGAAGTTTATTCATTAGACGCCCCGGACGATTTCGCCCCGGTTGACAACAGCGCTTCTGCTCCTTTCATCGTGACCGAGACGCTCTTTTCCATGGATGATGGCGCGGGCATCGGCGGCGTACGCCCTGGTACTGGAGGTGACTACAAGATGGGCAACTACTACCGCATCAGCCCGGTTTCGCCCAACGTAGTGGCCACCAACGCTATTTTCTCCTGCGGCCGCAATGCGGCCGATGGGCCTCTGACCGGCGAGCAGTTGACCGTGCTGCTATACAAGGTCAAGGACAACGTGGACGCCAATTTTGACAACTTCAACGGCGCCGACGACGGCGACCTGGACCTGGTTGGATTCCAATCATACGAGTTTCCGGCAGGCTACGTCAACTACACCGATATCAACATAGACTTGCTTGACATTAATGCGGAGCCAAGTGTCCAACTCGAAGCCGGCGGCCGCTATTTTATCGTCGTGTCTTATGAAGGCACCGCCAACAACATCTTTGCCGGCAATGACCGGACCTTTAAATACTTCCAGATTTCCACTATTGTTTTCACCTCCGAGTGGTTCCTTGGCGGCTTCGGCCCCGACCGCGCAGCGGTAGCACGCCTGGAAATCGCCTTGCCGGTTGATACCGATGAGGCGCTGCTGCCCGAAAGCAGCCTGGCGGTTTTCCCTAACCCGGCTTCCGACCGCGTGAATGTCGCCCTGGATCTGGACCACCAACAGGATGCTATGGTCATCCTGGCCGATATCAACGGCAAGATTGTCATGATGCAGGAATACCAGAATGTACAAAAAGAGAATTTCTCCTATGACATCAGCCACCTCCCGGCTGGTATGTACATGGTGCGCATCGGTACGCTCAATGGCATCAGCACGAAGAAATTTGTGGTGGCCCGCTAATCTATAAACGGCCTATTCCGCCGGAGCGGCTTTTCCCTGTACAGGGAGAAGCCGCTTTTTTTTTGCAGTTGGAATTAGGGGCGATCGCGTTGGTTTTTAATGATTTTCAAAGCGTATGCTTTACCCAAAAACCCACTGCATCAGACGTTCCAGATAAGCTTGATCCGCCTCGTCAAAGGAAGCTTCCAAAGTGCTGTCCACATCGAATACGGCGATAAGGCTGCCATCAGGGCCAAAGACCGGCACTACGATTTCCGAGCGGGAGTTGGGGTCGCAGGCGATGTGCTCGCTGCCCTGAGCAAGGGCATGGGTATCGGAGACGATCTGGGTGCGACCCTCGCGGGCGGCTTTCCCGCAGACCCCGCGGCTAAAGTCGATGTGCAGGCAGCCCAGCGTACCCTGGTAAGGGCCTACCGACAGCCGCTGCGGGCCGCTTACCAGATAGAAGCCAACCCAATAGTAGTAGGGCAGGTAGGTCTTGAGCAAACAGTTTATAGTCACCATTTTCAGGATGTGGTCCTGCTCTCCCGCCAAATTGGCTTCGATAGACTGGAGGGCTGCTTCGTAAGCCTCTCGCTTTGCCTCGGCATCCAGATTGACCGAAGGCTTGATGAAATAGGGCATTTCTGCTGATGCGCTCATAAGGGTGATTTTATCGCTTTTGCATATTGCTATTCCAAGTCCTACCTGGCGACACTGGCCGCCTAGCCCTCCTCCTCCTTGGGCTTAATCCACATGGACAGCAGCACCCCAGCGCTGAGGGAAACGATGATGACCGCCAGGGAGAGCCACTCCGGCAAATGCACATGATGGATGAGCATCATCTTTACCCCCACGTAGAAAAGGATGAAGACCAGCGCATGCTGGAGGTAGCGAAACTTGTCGATGATAGCCGCCAGTACGAAGTACATCGAGCGCAGGCCTAGGATGGCAAAGATATTGGAGGTAAAAACCAGAAATGGATCGGTGGTGATGGCGAAAATGGCGGGGATACTATCGAAAGCGAACATGATATCTGTCGTCTCAATTGCTATTAAGGCCACGAAGAGAGGCGTTATCGCAATTACGCGCCGATGGCGCACTACGAAAAAATGCTCCTCCTGAAAGTTGCGAGAGACCGGGAAATAGCGGCGCAGCCAGTTGATTACCGGGTTTTTGTCGGGGTGGATGCCATCGTCGGCGGTCCACATCTTATAGGCAGAGTAGAGCAGGAAAGCTGCAAACACGTAGGTAATCCAGTCGAATTGCCGGATGAGCACCACGCCCAGGCCAATCATCACCCCCCGGAAAAACAGCGCCCCAAGGATACCCCAAAACAACACCCGGTGCTGATACTGCCGGGGCACTTTGAAATAGGTGAAAATCATGACCATGACGAAGATATTGTCCATGCTGAGCGCCTTCTCCACCAGGTAACCCGTCAGGTACTTGATGACAGCCGCGCCCCCGCTGAGCCCCGACTCGTTGTACACCCAGCCCTCCTCATAGGAAAAATAAATAAAGATACTGAACAGCAAGGAGACGGCAATCCAGATGCCCGTCCACCCCAGCGCCTCCCGGGCAGTGATGGCATGGGCGCGGCGATTGAAGACCCCGAGGTCCAGCGCCAGGAAGATGAAGATGAGAATAAAAAAACCTATCCAGGTTACCATGTCTAATTTTTCTGTGCAATAATTGAGACCACAAAACAACGATTAAGACACTCGCCCTCACAAATATTTCGACGGAATCCAGAAAAAATGGCGAAATTAGCCCTTGCCGCGCCGCAGCGGGTAGCCGCTTGCTACCCCAGCACCGCTGCTCTTTAAAAAACGCCGCAAGGATACGCTTTTTCAAGCAAAATCTTATGAATGCAATAGACAAACAACTGCTGCCTGCTACCCTGGCCTACATCGATGGCCACTGGGCCGAGGCCGATGATGGTACCACCTTTCCCATTTTCAACCCATCCGACGGAGGCCTCCTCGCTCAAGTGCCTGACCTGGGCGCGGCAGAAACCCGCCGGGCTATCCTGGCGGCGGCCGCCGCTTTCCCCGCCTGGAGCGGGCGCACGGCTGGTGACCGCGCCGCCCTGCTGCACCGCTGGCATGGCCTGATGCTGGAGCAAGAGGAAGGCTTGGCTCGCCTCCTTACCTTGGAGCAAGGCAAGCCCCTGGCCGAAGCCCGGGGGGAAATCCGCTACGGCGCTTCCTTCGTGGAGTGGTTTGCCGAAGAGGCCCGCCGGGTCTATGGCGACATCATCCCCAGCCATGCGGCCGACAAGCGCATCTTGGTGCTCAAGCAGCCCATCGGGGTGGTGGCCGCCATCACGCCCTGGAATTTCCCCAATGCCATGATTACCCGCAAGGTAGCGCCCGCCCTGGCCGCCGGCTGCTGCGTGGTGGTCAAGCCGGCGGAAGCCACCCCGCTCTCGGCCCTGGCGCTGGCGGCGCTGGCCGAAAAAGCCGGCTTCCCGCCCGGCGTGTTCAATGTGCTGACCACCAGCCAGCCCGCCACCGTCGGCGCAGAGCTGACCGGCAACCCCCTGGTACGCAAACTCTCCTTCACCGGCTCTACCCGCGTGGGCAAGCTGCTGATGCGGCAGTGTGCCGATACGGTCAAAAAAATATCGCTGGAACTGGGCGGCAACGCCCCCTTCATCGTCTTCGATGATGCCGACCTGGACGCGGCGGTGGAGGGCGCCATCGCCTCTAAATATCGCAACGCCGGCCAGACCTGCGTGTGCGCCAACCGCCTTTTTGTGCAGGATGCCGTACACGACGAGTTCGTGGAGAAGCTTAGCCGGGCCGCCGCCCGCCAGCTGGTGGGCGATGGGCTGGAAGACGGCGTCGCCATCGGGCCCCTCATCAACCAAGCCGCGCTCGACAAGGTGGAGCGCCTGGTGCAAGACGCCCTCGACCAGGGCGCCGCCATCGCCACGGGCGGGCAGCGCCACGAACGGGGCGGCCTGTTCTACCAACCCACCGTGCTCACCGGCGCTCGCCCCGAGATGGCGCTGAGCCAGGAGGAAATCTTCGGTCCCGTCGCCCCGGTCTATCGCTTCCGCGACGAAGCGGAGGCCATCCGCCTGGCCAATGACACGCCCTACGGCCTGGCGGCTTATTTCTATGCCCGCGACCTCGCCCGCGCCTGGCGTGTGGCCGAAGCCCTCGACTACGGCATCGTCGGTCTCAACACGGGCCTGATCTCCACCCCGGTTGCCCCCTTCGGCGGCATGAAGGAGAGCGGCATCGGCCGCGAAGGCTCTAAATACGGCATCGAGGAGTATGTGGAGGTGAAGTATTGGTGCGTGGGGGGGGTGGAGTGAGGGCCCGATATGGGTAAGCGCGGGCTCTGAAAGTGATAGCCATAGCTGGTAGATGGCCCCCATTGACGCCCCCGCTCGTCTATGAAGCCAAGCTGGAAGACATCCTGCAGTAACCCCGCCTCATTCCAACAAACGATAGGCATACACCCGATCCCCATAACCGGTTACGGCGAGTAGGCCGCCGCCAGTGAGGGGCACGAGACAAAACGGCGTGTCGCCCGCCAGGGGGAAGCCAGGGAGGGAAGCGCCCTGCTCGTCAAGCAAATAGATTTTCCGGCTTTTGCGATTCAGCAAACCGATCCACTGGTGCTGGGGGCGGGCAATGACGAAAGCCGTGTCAGGGACGAATGGCAAGGCCTTTGCAAAATGAGGTTTGAATTGGTTGCCTTCATAATAGTGCGCCTTCAGCTCAGCAGCGCGATAGGCCAGGTAATCTTTGCGGGCGTCGCCGGCCAGGTCGAGGAAGAGGAAGTGCGCGCCGGGGCCGTCTGGCAACAGGCGCAGCCGGAAATGCTGCCCCTCGAGGTTGATGATGTGAGCAAAGCCCTGGTTGTCGCCCAGGGCGATGCGCTCGATGCCGGGTTCGATTTGAAAGAAAGGAGGCGAAAGAAACTCGGCCCCCATGCGTACCGGCTCGAAGCGGAAGCTACCATCGCGCTGGAAAGCGAAAAGCGTGCCGGCCTCGCTCAGGACCAGGATGTAGTCTTGATTGCGGTGCTGAAAGTGAGCCAGGGGATGGCGTACGGTGCTGTCGGCTTGCGCTTGGGGGTTCCAGCCGGGTAAGGGGCGCCCCAGCCGGTCCCAGCCGAAGAGATAGCCATTGGCACAAGCAATGAAAAAATGATGCTGCCCCCGCCCCTCCATATCGGTAACCAATAGCGGGCTAATAGCGGGCGACTCCAGGGGGATACGGAAATGCCCGCGCAGCGCCCCTTCGCCCGACAAGACCTGGATGCTATTGGGCGTGGCGAAAGCCAGGTCGCGCAATTCCCCGCCGAAATAATCAATCAAAGCAATTTCTCCCCGTATCGGCCCATCGAGCGGGGTTTTCCAGCGGCGCTCGCCGCCAGGGCCCAGCAAGTAGAGGGCGTGGTCTTCATCTTGCAGCAGGAAGCCGGGGCCGTGTTCATCCAGGGGAAAAGCTTGCACAGCACCGCTAGCCGGAGCATCCAGGGCCGCTTGCCAGGCGAGCAAGGCGGCATCCGCCTCCTGCCCGGGCGGCGGGTTAGCAGCCAGGCCGGTAAGCGAGCCATCGGCAGAAATAGCCACCAGCCAATGCTCATAGGTTTGCAGCAGCTCGGCAAGCGCTTGCTGCTGCTGCCGCAGATAGCCCGGCAGAAGGCTAGCCCCCAAGCTGGCACGGGTGTACAACCAGGCTTTGCTACCCGCGTTTTGCTGGGCGTACATGCCGAGGAAGGCCTCGTCTTGCAACAGGGTATTGCCCACGAGGAAGTTGCTGGCCAACTGCTCGATTGCTGCCTGCGAAGGGCTGAAAGCCACATAATCCCCCAACAGGCTGACAAAAGGGTTTTTTATGTTGACCCCCAGCGGTTTGAGCAAGCCATCTGCCAGCAATTGCCGGATTTGAAAGCCCTGGTAGTCATAGTCTTGCAGGCTGCCGACTTCCTCGGCCAAGGCGGCCAGGCGAGCAGGTGCCTGAGCCGGGTTTTGTACCGCGAGCAAGGTAACCTGGCTTTGCTCGGGATGCCCGGGCAAGCCCAGAGACAATTGCGCCATCTCCGCGCCCAGCCAGCTTTGCAGGTGTTCGCGGAAGAGGGGTGCCGCCGCTTCCGGCTCAGCTAGCGGCATCGGCTGGCGGTAGCACCAGGCCAGGTTGCGGGGCAGGTAGGAGAGCAAGCGCTCCCCCCGGCTCTGCGCAGGGATGGAAAAACGCCGCCCGCGCTGCCCCTTCATCCTCAATTGGCCGCTGAAGGCCAGGGTGTCAGCACCGATTTTATCGTATTGCAGCTCAATCCCGCTACACCATCGCTCCAGGCTGGCCAAGGCATCCCGGGCCGGGCTTTCGATGATGCCCGTACCCAGGGCAAGCAGGTTTTCCGGCTGGATGAAAAGAGCCGTCTGGCTACCGAGCACAGCAGCCCAGCTTGCCGGCCCTCCTTTGAGCTGGGCGATACCCGCTTCCACCTGCAGCGGGAGCCGGCCTAAAAACAACAGGTTGCGGCTACGGGCAGCGGCAACAATCCGCCCACTGGGCAGCGTATAGTGATAAACCGCCTGCCCACGGAAGTTATCCTGGGTATGGGGAAAGGGAGCGGGCCAGGAAAAGCCCCTGGCATCCAACACGGCGGCTAGCGCCAACTCGCCGCCCCCCAGGTTTTGTAATAACCACCAACCTGTTGCCGAGGCAGCACTGCCCGCCTGGAGGAATTGCTGAAAAGCAGCATAGTCGGCAGCTAATGCGGGGAAGGCCGACAAAAAAACGGGCGTGGCAAGCGTATCGGCATCAGCCCCCTCGCTCGGAGCTGCCGGCCAGCGAAATACCAGGGCAGAAGCATCGGGTAGCGCTTCTTCGGGGCGGTGGGGGGAAAAGAAAAAACAATACACCAAGCCCCCCAGCAGCGCAGTGGACAAGCCTCCGATCAGCCACCAACGATATTGTTGTAGAAAAGCAGCGGTTCTTTCTGACATAAAAACTATATTTGGCGCGCCAAAATAAGAAAATCATGCGAAAAGTATTCCTCCGCCTAGGCGGTTTCATGGCATTGCTGGCTGTTGCATTGGGCGCTTTTGGCGCTCACGCCCTTAAAGAAGCCCTTGCCCCCGAACAGCTCCAATCCTTCGAAATCGGGGTCCGTTACCAGTTTTACCATGCCTTGGCTACTATTGCCGTTGGGTTGATCCTTTTCTTTCGCAAAACGCCCATGTTGCTCTGGGCCGGCTGGCTTTTTACGGCTGGCACAGTGCTATTCTCAGGCTCGCTTTACCTCCTGTCGGTGCAGGATATCCTGCAGTTATCTTCAGCTTGGCTAGGGCCGGTCACCCCCATTGGGGGCAGCCTGCTCATCCTGGGATGGGGGGCTTTTATCATCTCTTCTTTTCAGGAAAACCAAATGGCTTACCGTAGTAAGAGCAAGGAGTAAATCAGCCAAAAAGAAAAAATAAAGCCCCAGCAGCAACCTACCGGATGCTTCAAGTGTCCAACCGCAAAGGATGCCCGGGATGATTAGATTTGGGGGAAGCCACAGCTGAAAGCGAAATAAACTTTTTTAAAGGCTTTTGGCTAAAGCCTACTACAAATCGAAAGAATCTGTTAGCTTTGCGGCGTCTAAAACCAATTTTTAGGAACCTTAAATCAAGACCAACTATGAAGAATCTATTGATTATTGCCGCAGTTGCACTGTTTATGTCAAGCTGTGCTGCTTACTCTACTGCACCTGTTCTTGGCGCGATTTACACTGATGTAAAAGCTCCGCTTGCCGCTACTGCCAACACGGTTGCCACCAAGGTAGGTACGGCTGAAGCCACCTCTATCCTGGGCTTGGTTGCTACGGGTGATGCCAGCATCAATGCTGCTGCTCAAAAAGCAGGCATCAAAAAAATCTCCCACGTTGACTACCACTCCACCAGCATCCTGGGCATTTTTGCCAAGTTTACGGTGTACGTTTATGGGGAATAAGTAATTGCTTTCCCCATCTTGATTAGCCTCATGAGCGTGCGCGCCCTTGAGGCTAATTTTTTTTAGAACCAAACAATAAGGGACGATGAAATGGAAATATCGCCTCGGCTGGCTGGCTCTGCTGCTCCTACTCGCCATGCTGTGGCTTTTGTATCGTCAAACGGGCATGGATGCTCCTCAGCACGCCCAACTCAACCTGAGCTACAACCTCTGCCTGAAAGCGGATGCGGGCTATCAGCCCCTGGAAAACGACACACTGGCCCGCGTACACTACGCCCAAAACTATTGGGCTGACTCTACCGGCCAGTACTTTTCCAAAACCCTGCTCTCCCCTTCAGGAGACACCTTGCTGGTCAGCATTTTCAACCAAGCTTCGCTGCGCAAAGCCGAAGAAGCGCTGCGGGCTGCTGGCTTCGAAAACCTGCAGCAGAAGCGCCTTGACCACGCAGGCTTTTCGGCCCTGATCGCTTTGGCCCGCGCCCCCGATGGCACGTTCTTCCTGCGCCGCCTCATTGCTGACGCCCAATTCCAGGTGGTGGCCATGGCCGATCAGGCCAGCCGGGATAGTGCGGACTTGAGCCGCCTTTTTCAAACCGACCACTTCGTACAATCGCTGGAAAAATGTTTGTGAAAAAATTATCCCTGGCGCTATTGCTGGCTCTGCTCGCCTTGAGCCTCGGCGCACAAGATTCTGACCGCTTCCTGAAGAAAATGATGCAGGAAGGAACGGTGTTGTACTTTATTACGCCAACAAATTTTAAAGCCAAACCTGGCAAGTTGAAGCTGGAAGCTGACTTTACCTTCCAGTATAGCGGCGGCATGCCGGAAGCGGTTTACTTGCGCTTTTCGGTTTTCTCCAAATCAGCCATCCGCCGCTTGGAGAGCCTGGCGTTTTTTTCTGGCGAAGAACAAATTGGCAGCACGAGCGCGCCAGAGCTGATTTTCCTGCAAAAGGAAAAACGCAAGTGGCACAGCCGGTTTTCCGCTACCCTCCCCTACCCCACCCTCCTGAAACTGCTGCAAGCGGGCCCTGAAGCTGGCATCCACGCTGCTACGCCGGAAAAAAAATATGCCTTCTCACCTGGCAAAGATTGGCTCAAAGCCGCTGAAATCCTCAAAGAAATACTGGCGGTAGAAGTGGATGTGATGGTGAAATAAGCGCCAGCACCAAAGCTTAGTGTATTTTTCACAACAATAGCTAGGGCCATCCCCGCTAATAAGTGTACTTTTGCGCCGCGGAACAAAAATCGTGTATCATGATTGGACAATTAAACCAGAGCCCTTTTAAGCTAAAACGCATCTTCATCGAATCGCAATTGCCCCAAGGGCTGATGCCTCTGCGCGAGTTGGCCAACAACTTGTGGTGGTCTTGGAATAGGGACGCCATCGAGTTGTTCCGCTCCATTGACCAACAGCGTTGGGCAAATGTGGAGTACAACCCCATCAGGCTGCTGGATGAGCTGAGCCCGGCGAAGGCTAACGCCTTGCTGGCCGACCAGGCTTTCATGAACCGCGTGAAGGCCATAGACCAAGCATTTAAGGACTACCTGAAGGCCAAACCAGCCAAGGGTGCCCCGCGCATTGCCTACTTTAGCATGGAATACGGTTTGCACATCTCGCTGCACATCTATTCTGGCGGCCTGGGCGTGCTGGCCGGCGACTACCTCAAGGAAGCCAGCGATTGCAATGCCAATATGGTAGCCGTAGGGCTATTGTACCGCTATGGGTACTTCCAACAGTCCATTTCGCTGCATGGCGAACAGGTGAATAACTATCCGGCGCAGAAGTTTACCCAGCTGCCCCTTCAGCCCGTCTTTGATGCAAAGGGGGAATGGCTGAAACTAGGCATCGGCATGAAGGGCCGACTGGTGTTTGCTAAAGTATGGGAATTGCGCGTAGGCCGCATGCCGCTCTACCTATTGGATACTGACCTGGATGAAAATTCTTGGGAGGACCGCAAGCTGACCCACCAACTCTATGGAGGGGACAACGAACACCGCCTCCAACAAGAAATACTCCTGGGCATTGGTGGCATCCAAGCCCTCCAAGCCCTGGGCATCGAGGCCGATATTTACCACTGCAACGAGGGCCATGCCGCCTTCATGGGCTTGGAGCGCCTGCGCACCTACATGCAGCACCAACAACTGACTTTTGACGAAGCCGTAGAAGTCGTGCGCGCTACCAGCTTATTCACTACTCATACCCCTGTGCCGGCCGGGCATGATTACTTCCACCCCAACCTGCTGGCACAGTATTTCATGGATTATGCCGACAAGCTGGGCATAAGCTGGCAACGGTTTATCGAGCTGGGCCAGATAAACGGCTACAATCCCGACGAGCTCTTTTCCATGAGCCACCTGGCCATGCGCTTGTCACAGGAAGTAAACGGCGTGAGCGAATTGCACGGCACGGTTTCACAACAGATGTTTAATAAGCTGTACCCCGGCTATCATGCCGAAGAACTCCATATTGGCTACGTGACCAATAGCGTGCACTACCATACTTGGATTGCGCCCGAGTGGCACGACTTGTATGTGCGCGAGTTTGGCGTTGGATTCCTGCAAGACCAGTCCAACAAAACACACTGGCGCCATATTTACAATGTAGCCCCCAAAGAGATTATGTCTATCCGCCAGCAACTGAAGCGCCGCCTGCTGGGCTATGTCAAAGCTTCCCTACAGGAGGACCTGCGCCGCCGCGGCGAAAACCCGCGTGCTATCTTTGAAGTGGTCAATGCCATTAATGAGGAAGCGCTCATCATCGGTTTCGCCCGGCGTTTCGCCACCTACAAGCGGGCACACCTCCTGTTTACCAACCCGGAGCGCCTGTCGCAAATCGTCAACCAAACCGGGCGGCCGGTGCTTTTCCTTTTTGCGGGCAAGGCCCACCCGGCCGACCATGGCGGGCAGGAGCTGATCAAGCATATCGTCAGCGTCTCCAAGCGGCCGGAATTCGCCGGCAAAGTTATCTTCCTGGAGAATTACAACATGGAGATGGCCAAGCTGCTGGTCCAGGGCGTGGACATCTGGCTCAACACGCCCACCCGGCCTCAGGAAGCCTCCGGCACCAGCGGCATGAAAGCAGCCCTCAACGGGGTAATGAATTTCAGCGTGCTAGATGGCTGGTGGGCCGAGGGTTACCGCCCAGATGCCGGCTGGGCGCTGTCTAAAGAGCGCACCTATGCCGAGCAGACTCTCCAAAATGAACTGGATGCCGAAACGATATACAATATACTGGAGCACGAAATCGTGCCAGCTTTTTTCCAACGCGATGAGCAGGGTATCCCGCAGCAATGGGTGAGCCATATCAAAAATACCATTGCTGAAATAGCGCCCGACTATACGATGAAGCGCATGCTCGACCACTACTTCGAACGCTTTTACAATAAGCTTTACGAGCGCGGCACAGCCGTACGCCACAAAGCCTTTGCGCTCGCCCGCCAGATTGCCGCCTGGAAAAACGAATTGCGCCGCCATTGGGATGAGATCGAAACCGTAGCGCTGGAGGTCTTTGATACGGACAACCGGGCTTTGCCAGTGGGGCAGCCCTTTACTGCTACCATCAGCCTTTATATCAACGGCATCAAGCCCGAGCATGTCGGCCTGGAGGCCGCCTTCTTCCGCCGCGTCAATGATGACGCTGAGCTCAAGCTGGAATTCACGGCAGAACTAGAGTTGAAAACCGTCAAGGGTAGCACAGCTACTTACCACTGCGCTATTGACCCGCAGCTAGCTGGCGTCTTTGAGTATGGCTTCCGCATGTTCCCCAAACACCCTGCCCTGGCGCATCGGCAAGACTTGCCGCTAACTCGCTGGTTGTAGGCCAATGCCTCAGCCAGCAAAAACAAAGCCGCCGTGCCCCATCCTTGAGGAGCGCGGCGGCTTTATTGCGTAATTCGACCTTGCGGTTACACCGTCTTAATGGAACAACCCACCGCCTTTGTTGACGAGGGTGTAGGCGCCTGGCCCTTTTCCAGGGCTTCGATGGCATTTTCCAGGAATTTCTCTTTCACCCCTTCAGGGTCGCGCACGCTGTCGTCGATAGCGCCATGGTAGCGCACGATGCGGGCTTGGTCGAGCAGGAAGACCTCAGGCGTACGGGTGGCGCCATATTGGGGGTAAACCCGCTGGCCCTCGTCAAAGAGGTAAGGGAAAGGGAAATTCAACTCCTTTGCCCGCTCTTTCATCGCATCAAAGCTATCGCCGGGCTGGGCAGCAGGGTCGTTGGGCTGGATGGCCAACACCGGATAGCCTATCGCCGCGTACTTTTTGTGCAGATCGATGATGCGCTGCTCGCTGGCTACGGCAAATGGGCAAGTATTGCAGGTGAAGATTACGATATAGCCCTTAGGAGCGTTGCCATTGGCATCTTTGGCATTAGCCAAAGAGTACATTTTGCCATCTACGCCTTTCAGCTCGAAGTCCGGTGCTTCATCTCCGACCCCGATGGATTCAACCTGGGCAGGCTCTGCCGGGCTGGAAACTTGTTCGGCAGCTTCCCCGCCTTGCTGAGGAGTCGTATTGTTGCATGCTATAGCAGTGAAAGATAAGGCCATAGCGACAATCAGAATAAGGTACTTCATTGGTACAATTGTTTTTGGTGAGATAATCATATTGCTTACTGCATGACCCGCTGGACAGCAGCTTGGAGTTCATCCATCGATTTTACGGCTTTGCCCAGGAATTCCGAGCGTTCAGCTCGATAGATGAGCGTAGCCGGGATGGCCCCGCCCCATTCCGGGGAGACCTTGTCGATCCAGTCGTTGAAACGCCCATCTGTAAGGGCCGCTACATGGCCATCCAATTGGCGCTCGGCCACGAAAGGTAAGAGTTTGCTCTCCAACTGGCGCGGAAAGTCCAGGCTGATGAGTACGACCTGCATTTTCTGCCCCTTGCTGTCCCGAATGAGCTGCTCGAAGTAGGGCAGTTCTTTGATGCAGGGAGCACACCAGGTGGCCCAGAAGTTGATGACATAGACCGTATCGTTATCCCGATGGAAAAGGGCTTCGATACTGCTAAAATCTTCATAAACGGGGATGCCTTGCAGGAGGGTGTCGGTGGCAGGCCAGGAAACCGGGGCCGAGCGTTGACTTGCTTGGTCAGCAGCAGCTGGTTTCGCGCTATTGCCTTCTTCGCTTGGTTGGGCATTGCAACTAACAAACACTAAAACAGCGATAGGCAGGGCAAGGGCGGTCTGGCATATTTTCCTCATAAACCTCTATCTGGTTGGTTATTATGCCAATAAAACCTTTCGAAGGGAAGATAGTTTTATTTCCGATCAAAAAAACCGCCGCTGCCCTGCCCATGCCTTAACTGTTAACTACAAGTTTAGGGGTCAATCATCATCGGCACCGAAGCCCCTTCCGTGATAATCACTTTAGTATTGGGCGACTTGGCCAGTTCCATAAAAGCTTCGATGGCCTTAAACTGCAGGATTTGGGCATCAAGGCCTTGCGAGATGACATTTTGGGCATCGCGCACCCCTTCAGCTTCGATGAGCTTGCGCTCCGCTTCTCTGCGGGCCTCCTGCAGCACGAACTCCATGCGTAGAGCGCGCTGCTCAGCCTCCAATTTTTCCTCGATGGCTCGTGCCAGGTTGGAAGGCAGTTGGATGCTCTTGATCAGCACTGCTTCGACCGTGATGCCGCGCTGATTGAGATTAGTAGCCATCTGTTCCTGAATGGCAAATTCAATCGTGGAGCGCTCGCCGGTGTGCATGTCTTTGGCAAAAAAGCGTGCGGAAACGTCCGCTACTGCTGAGCGGAAGACCGGCAGGATGACGTTGGCTTCATAGGCCCGCCCGATGTTGCGCAGTATCTCGGGTGCCTTCCGGGGCTGAACGCTGTAAAGGATAGAGATTTCTGCCCGGATGTTGAGGCCTTCTTTGGAAGGCAAGTTCAGTGCCACCTCCATGTTCTGGGTCTGTACTGGCACCTTTACTACGGTGGTGGTTAAGGGGTTGTAAACACGCAGGCCTTCAGTAAAAGGCACGTCGGAATACTTCCCAAATTTCCGCTTCACGCCTACTTCGCCTTGTTGTACCACGGCACAGCTACTAAATAAGAGGCTGCCAGCCGCTAGCAAGAAAAACTGAAACAAAAACTTCTTCATAGCATTAATCAATTTTAGTTTTCAAATAAAAGGAGTCTTCAATGGAGAAAGGGGCATCATGAGCATCAACCGAGCTCAATAAGAACATAGATATTGCAGCTGCTCTTGGCCTCGGGAATACCCCAAGCGGGTGCTGGTATGGAAATCGTCGCAGGCGTCTGGGCGGTTGTAGCCCAGTACCCGGGCGATACCACGATTGTAGTAGGCCTCGGCATAATCGGGCTGTAGCCGGATAGCCGTGGTGTAATCATCTTCAGCCGCCAGGTAGTTGCCCAACAAGATATGGAGGTTGCCGCGCAGCTTATAGAGGGCGGCGGCCTGAGGCGTACCTTCCAGGGCGATGGCCCGCTCTACGTCAGCCAAAGCGCCCAGCACATCGCCCGACATTTTGCGGACGACGCTGCGATTGAGCCACACCCGCACCTCGCCTCCGCGGTCGGCCTGCAATATTGCATCGTAATCCGCCAAGGACGCCTCTACATCGCCCAGGGCTTTGTGCACCATCGCCCGGCCAAAATAGGCAGCTATCATACCCGGTGCCAGCTCGATGGTTTGGTCAAAAGCGATGAGTGCATCCCGATAGCGCTGCTGCTGCTTGTACAAATAGCCCAATTGATAGTGGTAAATGGCCTGATGGGCATTGTAGGCTAGCGCTTGTTGGAGCGCCTGCTCGGCCAGGTGCCAATCTTCCAGCTTCAGGTGGATAATGCTGAGCAAACCATAAGCCAATGGATCACTGGGGTTGTAGGCCAGCTTCTGCCTCAGGTCTTCTTGCGCAGCACCCAAGCTGCCCTGATACAGCCACAGTAAAGCGCGCTGGGCATAGTAACTATCGATTTGGGGATATTGCGCCATCAAAGTGGTCAGGCGAGCAATCTGTTCTGAGGGGTTCAGCCCATAGAGCAGCTCATTGTCTGATAGGCCCGTCAGGCGCTGATAGTGCTCAATCTGTTCTTCCAATTCGAGCTGCCCTACCAGTTCATAAGGCTCGAAGGCCAATACGCTGAGCCGGCTGAGGTTGTTGCCATAACCGTACATATCGGCGATATAAGGGTTGAGCCGGATGGCCAGCTGGTAGTCGCGCTGCGCCTCAGACATGCGCCCGACCCGGTACTTAGCTATGGCCCGCTTGATATAAGCCTCAGCAAAATTGGGGTTTTGCGCTACGGCATTGTCATAAGCCATTATGGCTTGCTCTACCAACCCTTGTTTCATGAAGTTGTCTGCCTGGATCAAGTGGAAGGTGATGCCGTTGCCCGCCACGATGGGGTTGTCATTGGGCATGGTGCGGGCCACACTGGTATGCGGAGACTGGGCCTGCAGCAGCGCAGGCGCGCCAAAGGCGATAGTCCATACAAACAGGTATAATAATGTGCGGATATCGATTTGTGGGGACATAAGATTGTAGTTTTATCGCCAAGCTATCTGAGCAGGCAATATCGCCGTTTTAATAGCTTTACTATTACTACAAAAATAGCGCCGCTTTGTTTAAAAAACCTCCATGTTTAAAGTGCAATCTATCTCAAAAATAACTAAACAAGAAGCCAGCAAAAGAAATATTACTGGAAAACAAAAATAGCTTTGCTTTCAGCTGGGCAAGCAAGACTCCGATAATATAATGAGAAAAAGGAGAGATAAGCTACTGCTGCCGCTTCACTCCACCTCTGGCACCGTCCCATACATCTTTCCTTGACGGGTCATTTTAATGAGGTAACCGAGCCGCTTCTGGGCCTCCTCCTGTCTGCGGGGGCCACATTCTTTAATCCAGCCGATTTTCAGCCGCTGGTAAAAGCGAGAGAACTGCTGGAAGTTGCCCCATACTGCGGGGTCTTCCTGCAGTTGAGCCGCTATCCATTCCGGCATATCCCAGGGGTCATCAGGTGATCCGAGCTGATCTTGGATAGGCCCCAGGCCCGCCGGAGTCATCAGCCCCAGCCGCTGTAGCTTCCAGACCCGCTGGCGGTTGAGCTCAGAAAGGAAGCTGCCCTTCTTGCGACGGGGGGTGATGCGCTGGACGCTGCTGTCTTCACAATATTTTTTGACTACCCCATCAATCCATCCAAAACAGAGGCACTCCTCCACGAGGCTTTCGTAGGTAATGGAAGGTTTGCCGCTAGCCTTGCGGAAAGTGCGCAGCCATATTTCCGTTTTGAGCTGGTGGTTAGCTTCCAGCCAGGCGCGCCATTCACTGCGGTGGATAGGATAGAAGACTTCGGTGATTTCCATCACGGCCTCAATTCACTTGATATTCCACTCCCAATCGCTCCAGCTCAACGATAAAACCATTGGTAGCATTCACGCGGCGATCTTTGGAGGCCATGGACAAACGCAGGCGCTTGGATTTATCGAGCAGCTCCATGCGCAGGCGGTGGGGGCCTTCGTGCTCCTTGCACAGCTCATCGATGCGGTTGATGAAGTCCAGCGTGATTTTTTCCAGCGGCAGCTTGAGGGTGATCGCTTCCGTCATGTTTTCCGCAATGCCTTCCAAGAGCTTTACCTCTTTCACCTTCAGCTCCATGCCATCGTCTCGCCAACTGCGTTGCCAGCCCGTTTTGAGGAAGAGCGCTTTGCCTTCTTCAAAGAGATGCTTGTGCTTTTGATAATCTTCGCCAAAAAGCTTGAACTCGTAAGAGCCGTTATAATCGCTGATTTCGAAGATGCCCCAGCCATTGCCGTTTTTGCTGACCATGTGGCGGGACACCGTTACCATGCCCGCCAGATTGAGGGCGGGGCGGTGCTGGTTATCATCCACTTCGTTGAGGGGGCAAGAAGTGAAGTTGCCCACTTCCATCCTGTAATCATCCAGGGGATGGCCAGAGATGAAGATGCCGGTCACCTGTTTTTCATTATTGAGTTTTTCAATCAGGGGCCAGGGTGGGCATTCCGGCATGGGCGGCTCGGGGATCATCACCTCCTGGGTTTCCCCGAAAAGAGAATTGACCGCCTGGGCTTTCTGCGACTGATAGGCGTTGCCATAGCGCAGGGCGTGTTCCAGCAGCGAGTCGTACTTGTCGGAAGGGGCAAAGTACTGGGCGCGGTGTACGCCTTCAAAGCAATCAAAACCGCCGCCCAGGGCCAGGCTCTCCAATACTTTTTTATTGACCGAGCGCAAGCTTAGGCGGCGCATCATATCAAAAATATTCTGGAAGGGCCCATTGGCTTTGCGCTCTTCAAGGATTTCTTCAACCGGCCCTTCTCCTACCCCTTTTAGGGCAGAGAGCCCAAAGCGGATGTGGCCGCTTTGGTCAACCGCGAAGTCGGAAGCCGATTCGTTAACGCTGGGCCCCAGCACCATCAGCCCCATGCGTTTGCATTCCTGTAGGAAGAAGGTAATTTTGGAAATGTCGTTCTTGTTGTGCGTCAGTACGCTGGCCATAAACTCGGCCGGGTAATGGGCCTTCAGGTAGGCCGTCTGGAAAGCGACAAAGGCATAACAAGTAGAGTGCGACTTATTGAAAGCATAGGAGGCGAAAGCCTCCCAATCCTTCCATACTTTTTCGAGTGTTTCTTTGGGGTGCCCGCGTTCGTTACCGCCTTCCAGGAATTTGGGCAGCAAAGCATCCAGTTCCGATTTGAGCTTTTTCCCCATGGCCTTGCGCAGCTTATCGGCCTGGCCTTTGCTGAAGCCAGCCAGTTTCTGAGAGAGCAGCATGACTTGCTCCTGATAGACGCAAATACCGTAGGTTTCGTGGAGGTATTCCTCCATTGCTTCCAAATCATACACCACCGGCTTGCGCCCGTGCTTGCGGTCGATAAACTCGGGGATGTAGTCCAGCGGGCCAGGCCGGTACAGGGCGTTCATGGCGATGAGGTCTTCGAAAGTGGTGGGTACCAATTCCTTCATGTACTTCTGCATCCCGGCGCTTTCATATTGAAAGATGGCCACCGTTTCGCCGCGCTGGAAAAGCTCGTAGGTCTTGGCGTCGTCTAAGGGCACCTCGTCCACATCGAGCTTCAGTCCATGGTTCTCTTCAATCAGGCGGACCGCATCTTTGATGATGGTAAGGGTCTTCAGCCCCAGGAAGTCCATCTTCAGCAAGCCTGCTGACTCAGCCACGCTGTTGTCGAACTGGGTGACCAACATGCCAGAGTCCTTATCTGTCTTGACAGGCACGTACTTGAATACCTCATCGGGAGTGATGACCACCCCGCAGGCGTGGATGCCCGTATTGCGCACCGAGCCTTCTAGCTTCTTGGCCGTGCGGATCATCTCCCCGATATCGTCTTGGTTTTCGGCCAGCTTGCGGAACTGATAGGCTTTTTCCAATTCCTCTGAATTCAGCACCTCCTTCAACTTGGCAGATACATCGCCTGGCGCCAGCACCTTTTCCAGCGTGGCCTTGAGGTGAGCGGGGAAGGACTTCGAGATTTTGTCCACTTCGTAGAGCGGGATGTCCATGACCCGGCCTACATCGCGTAGAGACGATTTGGCAGCCATAGTGCCATAAGTGACAATCTGAGCTACTTGGTTGCGGCCGTATTTTTCGATGACGTAGTCGAGCACCTTTTGACGGCCTTCGTCATCGAAGTCAATGTCGATATCGGGCATAGAGACCCGCTCCGGGTTGAGGAAACGCTCGAAAAGCAGATCGTACTTGATGGGGTCCACGTTGGTGATGCCGATGCAGTAGGCCACGGCTGAGCCTGCCGCTGAACCGCGCCCCGGGCCCACCGATACGCCCATCTGTCGGGCAGTAGTGGTGAAATCCTGCACGATGAGGAAGTAGCCAGGGTAACCAGAATTTTCGATGACTTTCAACTCGAAGTCGAGGCGCTCTTTAATTTCCGGCGTGATGGTCCCGTAGCGCCTTTTAGCCCCTTCGTAGGTGAGGTGGCGCAGGAAGTCGTCTTGGGATTTAAAGCCCTCGGGCAGCGGGAAAGCTGGCAGCAGGATGTCCCGCTTCAGCGAGAGTTTGCTCACCTTATCAAAAACCTCCATGGTCGTATCCACCGCATGAGGCACATCATGGAAAAGGCGGTTCATCTCTTCCTGCGTCTTGAAGTAGAAATCGGAGCTGGGGAATTTGAAACGCTCTTTTTCGCTGAGCAAGCTGTTGGTGTTGACACACAGCAGGATGTCGTGGGGCAAATAGTCCTCTTCTTCCAGATAGTGCGAGTCGTTGGTGCAGATGACCTTGAGGTTGTACTTTTTGGCTAGTTGCAACAATTGCTGATTGACGTCCTCCTGGCTGACGCCCAGGCCGTCGATGTTTTCCATGCCGCGGTGGCGCTGCAGCTCGATGTAGAAGTCTTCGCCGAAGAGCTCCAGCCACCAGCGGAGCTTTTCTTCGGCCTCCTGTGGCTTGCCGCGCAGCAGCGCCTGGGGTATTTCTGCGCCGATACAGCAACTGGTGGCGATGAGGCCTTCGTGGTATTGCAGGAGCAGCTCTTTATCGATGCGGGGGAATTTGCTGTACAAGCCCTCGATATAGCCCAGGGAACAGAGCTTGGAGAGGTTCTCATAGCCACGCTGGTCTTTGGCCAACAGCAGCTGGTGGTAGCGCACGTCCTGCTCGCCTTGAGCGCGGGAGAAGGACTGCCGATGGCGGTCTTCCACCAGATAGAATTCACAGCCGACGATGGGCTTGAGGTTGCGTTTTTCGGCCTCGCTTACAAACTTGAAAGCCCCGAACATATTGCCATGGTCGGTCAGGGCCACGCCTTTCTGGCCGTCTCGGGCGGCTTTGTCCATCATCGCGCTGATGTCCGTAGCGCCATCTAGCAGCGAATATTGAGTGTGGCAGTGTAGGTGTACGAACTCTGGCATTTGGAGTAGTTTTTCCCAGTTGATAATAAATCGCGCGCTCCTTCCGAGGCATATTTTAACAACGCCGAAGATAGGGGTTTCGATTAACGAGGGGAAAGATATTAAGGCAAAGTTTTCCACATGCCGCTGAAAGCGGCCTTTGGCGGCTGGGGTCGTAGATAAGCCTCCGGGCCCTCCACGCCGCGGGCGAGCATTTGGCGAAGCCGACTGTACTAGCGCCTACTGCTACTCATTACCCCATAAATTCCCTATCTTCGCCCCAAACGAAACATCATGCTGTACCTCTATCAAGCCTTGTCTTTCCCAACCAGCATCTCCTGCGCTATAGGCTGGCTCGCCGCTCTGCTGCTGCTGCTGCAATCCTGCGGTGACGGCACCCCAAAAGCCCCGGAAGAAGAAATAGCCAGTGAGCTATATGCCCGCC
This sequence comes from uncultured Phaeodactylibacter sp., assembly GCA_964432875.1. Lineage (GTDB taxonomy): Bacteria > Bacteroidota > Bacteroidia > Chitinophagales > Saprospiraceae > JACJYE01. Next base: position 70,705 of record CAYSPJ010000006.1, read on the forward strand.
TCCAGGAGCAGCTCATCAACGCCCAGCCGGGCGAGGTGGTGGAGATACCAGCCGGCACCTATTTTTTCGACCGCCCGCTCTCGCTCGACGGCATCTCCAATGTAACTATCCGCGGAGCGGGCATGGAGCAGACGGTGCTCTCCTTCCGCTACCAAAAAGCAGGGGCGGAAGGCCTGCGCATCACCGCCGACTCCGTCACGATAGAAGGGCTGACCATCCTGGATACTAAAGGCGATGCCCTCAAAGCGCTAAGCTGCAACGGCATTACGATCCGCCAGGTAAATACGAGCTGGAGCGGCGGCCCCAAACCCGAAAATGGCGCCTATGGGCTGTATCCGGTATCTTCCACCAACGTGCTCATCGAAAATTGCCAGGCCAGCTATGCCTCCGATGCCGGCATCTACGTAGGCCAGTGCACCAATGTGATCGTACGCAACTCCTACGCTTTCGGCAATGTGGCGGGCATCGAGATCGAAAACTGCGTCAACTCGGAAGTCTATGGCAACCGGGCAGAGGGCAATACCGGCGGCATCCTGGTCTTTGACCTGCCTGAGCTACCCGCAGGCAATGGCCGTGGCTGCAAGGTTTACAACAATACCATCACCGATAACAACCTTAAAAACTTCGCGCCTGAGGGCAATATCGTCGGTATCATCCCGCCGGGTAGCGGCATCATCCTCCTGGCAGCTAAAGAAGTAGAAGTGTACCGTAATGAAATCATCGACCATAAAACGATTGGCACCGCTATCGCCAGCTACTACATCACTGAAAAGCCCTGGAATGACGACAGCTACGACCCCTACTCCTACGATGTCTATATTCACGACAACCGCTACGAGCGCCGCCGTGGCCTGCCTGACCTGAGCCGGGATTTCGGCAAAATGGTCAACTACCTCTTCCCCGGCAAGCCTCAAGATATCCTCTATGACGGCATCATGGACAGTACGCGCCCCGCCGGCCCCAACCCTATGAATATCTGCATCCACCAGCCCGAAGCCGAGCTGCGCTTTGCCAACTTGGATGCCGCCAACGACTTCAAGGGCGTGAGCAATGATATAGCGCCTTTCCGCTGTGCGAAGAATGATGAAAAATAGATATGGTACGTATGATGAAACTACGCCTTGCCCTTTTCACCCTCTTCTGTGCCATCGGTGCCGGGCTGCTCTACGACTGCCAGGGGCCCACGGCAGCCAGCCAAGTCAACTTTGACCCCGGCAAAGTGCCTTACCCCAAGCTTTCAGACTATGCCTTCTTTACGGGTAAAGGCGCTAAGCTGCACCCCAACTCCGGTGTGCTGCCATATGAGCCCATCACGCCATTGTTTACCGACTATGCCCACAAGGCGCGCTACGTGTGGCTGCCGCCGGGTACCCAGGCCGCAGTCGATGAGGAGGGCTCCATCCAATTCCCCGAGCACGCTATGCTTATCAAGCATTTCTACTATCCCGCTGATTTCCGCCGCCCGCAAGCAAATTGGGATATGGTAGAGACCCGCCTGCTCTTCAAGCGTCAAGGCAAATGGGAGGCCTTCACCTACATCTGGGATGAGCGCGGCAGCGATGCAGCGCTCAATATCATCGGGGATTTTAAAGCGGTGGCTTGGACCGACGAAGGGGGGCAGGCCAACCAATTATCTTATATCATCCCCAATAAAAACCAATGTAAAAGCTGCCACAACCGCGACAAGGAACTGCTGCCCATCGGCCCTAAGGCCAGCAATCTCAATAGCAGCCTGTCCTATCCCGATGGCAGCACCTCCAATCAGTTGGCCAAATGGCAAGAGGAGGGCATCCTGGCTCGCGGCGATTGGGGCAGCCTATTCCCCCCCATTGCCCAATGGGATGATCCGGGTAGCCATGGCGTAACCGAAAGAGCTTTGGCTTATCTCGATGCCAACTGCGGCCATTGCCACAATCCTCAGGGTAGCGCGCATACCTCGGGCCTTTACCTCACCCCCGATTTTGCCGCCGACCCCGCTCGCCTGGGCATCTGCAAGACGCCCGTAGCCGCCGGTAAAGGCAGCGGTGGCCACAAGTACAGCATCCTCCCCGGCCAGCCCGATAGTTCCATCCTCCTCTACCGCATGAAAAGCGATGAGCCTGGCATCATGATGCCGGAAATCGGCCGTGCCATCCCCCATCAAGAGGGGCTGGCCCTGATCCGGGAGTGGATCATAGGATTGGAGGGTGAATGCAGATAACGGCTGATTAGTTTATTGCCTGACCAAAAACCCTCGTTATGAGGCATCCGCCCGCTTTGATGATGCGGCACCCGGCCAGACTGCTGTTCTTACACTGCCATCACCAGATAGCAGCCCAGCTCCGCGGTGGCTAGCGCCGCCGATGCCTACTAGTCGGGTAAACAACCTATACCCATCATCTCGAGGCACTTTAGGGCAATCCGAGCCCCCCTGGGCTACTGCACAGAAAAACGCCCCAGGCGCTGCCCCTCGAATCTTTATTCCCTATATTGCACTTTCAAAAGATGATTAATGGCCTCTTGTTATCATAAAAAACGACCAAAGCCATGGATAAATATCTGGAGACCAATGGTATCCGCCTGCACTACTGCATCCATCCCGGAGAAGGGCCGACGCTGGTCTTGTTGCACGGCCTGACGGCCAACGCAAAGGCTTTTGACGCCTACTTGGCAGCAGGCCTAAGCCCAGGCTTCCGGCTAATTACAGTTGATTTGCGCGGGCGAGGCCAAAGTAGCAAACCGGAAAATGGCTACAGCATGGCAGAACACGCCCAGGATATCCTCGGGCTGCTCGATGCCGAGGGCCTGCATCCGGCAATTGTCGGCGGGCATTCTTTCGGCGGGCTACTCAGCATCTACCTGGCGGCCAACTTCCCCGAGCGCATCAGCCGCCTCATCATCCTCGATGCAGCGGCCCGCCTACACCCGCAGGTGCGGGACTTGGTAGCCCCTTCCATGGCTCGCCTGGGTAAAACCTGGCCTTCGCGTGCAGCCTTTCTCAAAGAAATGCAGCAGGGTGCACACCTGGCAGGCACCTGGAACCCCTTTATGGAAGCCTACTACAATGCTGATGTTTATGAACTGCCCGATGGCAGCGTCACCACTCTGTCCAGCCTGCCGCATATCCAGCAGGCTATTGACGGGGCCCTAGGCTTGGGTGCCCAATGGCTGGACTATATCCAGAGCGTTCAACAACCTGCTTTGCTCATCTATGCCACTGGCGCTTTCGGCCCTGTTGGCACGCCTCCTATCCTACCCCGTGAACTGGCCCTGGAAACTGCTGAGATGATGCCCAACTGTCAGGCCGTCGAGGTGCCCGGCAACCACGTCACCATGCTCTATGGCGCGGGTGCCCAGGCTACGGTAGAGGCGGTGAAGATGTTTTTAAGGTGATAGCTTCGAGGCTTGGCGTTTGACAAAGCACTAAAGCGCAAAAAAAAAAGGCAGAGAGCATTGTGCCCTCTGCCGATAGTCCTGTATGAGAAACCCTTTACAAACCTAATTAAAAAACTCTTTATATCGAAATTTCGATTTTTCAGTACTTAAGCCGTTACCATTCATCTGCCTTGCTAGCCGCAGTAAGATTCAGCCCCTCCCCTGTCTTTTCTAAAAGCCTGGACGGCGCAGTTTGCTCGCCATAAGGCGTGGGCATCGGCATTTCGGGGCAAGCCCCCTGGAACTTGATAAATTGGGTGTGGACGATGGCGTTATCTCCACATTGATCCGCTACGGTCCATTCCCGAAAGATAGTACACAAGTTGCCGCTCTCGTCGTAGAGCATTTCGTCTTCCCAAGTGAGGGCGAAAGGCGATTTGCTCCCCAGCAAGGGGTATTGGTCGTGCGTAGTGGAGAGCAGCCCATCTTCGTCGAGCACCGGGTAGCCAGTCAAGCTAGGGCCCGTAGCCTCCCCCCAGCCCAGGACGGGATATTCAAAGCCGTCGAAGTTGCCAGGGAAGGTTACGAGGCTAAGATTTGGTTTTTCGAGGCTCACCAGTTGGGTGAAAAAGGCTTCTTGCCCAGCTTGGCCGGTGGCTTTCCAGCGGCGTTCAATGACGCCCATCGCGTTGGCCATGAATTCAAAATTAGCAAGTTGAACCTCAAAGCCTGCTGTCGGGGCGCTGGCATGAAGCCCCAGCACATCTCCAACTTCCAGCGGACCATAGAAGAAGCTGCCCGACTCCAGGCCGGCATGCATCTCATCGGCGCGTTTGCCGTTGACATCAATCCAAAAGGATTGGTTTGAAAAGTTGGAGCCCCCAATGTATCTCCAGTCGAAAGAGACAAACCCGTTGGCGGGAATGGCAATCTCTAAAGATGCCACGCTTTCGGGCGCCACCACAACTGAAGCGGTATTAGCCCCTTCAACTAATATCGAATTGGGAGCTCCGGTGACATCTACCCCATAGTCACCTTTTATCTTATGCGCAACCCAGCGGGATAGCGCAAAATATCCTTCAAATCCGGAAACCGTACAACCGAGTTGGAAATATTGATCTTCAAAAGATAGCATTACTGCCATGCCGCAGGCGGTGATAGCCACTGGCGGGACTGGAGAAACCGGATCGAAACAACGGGCTGCCTGATGGACGCCGTCGAGTGTTATCATACAATGCCCGCCACTATCCCGACCCATTACCTCTGCGGGTAAAGCGTAGACAGATGCCATGCCGACGAGCAACATGAAAAGCGCAACAATAAGCCTATTTAGGATTTTGGTTCGCATTATATAGTTCGTTTCAACGCTTAAGGACAGCAATAAATATACATTATTGGCAATAGCCAACAACGAGACGGATACAGCGCTTAAAGGCCACCGACCGCGCTGAAGAAAACCATCTGTCGAAATAGGATGAAACTGGAATGAAGCGAACCAAATGGATAAGTTGGAACAGAAGTTACGTAAGTAGCAGTCATGGGATGTGTCAGTTTAAGGGATCAATAATTTGTTCTAGTCTAGCGCTGCTAAAAAGCAACGCATTATAATCGGTTGTGATACTACAGGGACAAAGATAGGGATTTACCTTTACAATACCATACCTTAAATGGGGTATTTTTTTTCACTGCCTGGTTTTTTGTTGATTTTTTGCCGCTATCATCCTAAACAAAAGGGCTCAAACGGCATTTATGCTGCAAATTAAAAATAGAACATGAAAGTCAAACGCAAAGAGTGGCAACAGTTTATCCCACGCCCCCTGGACGAAGTCTGGCAGTTTTTCTCCCGCCCAGAAAACCTCAATGAAGTAACGCCAGGAGATATGTCTTTTGAGATTTTATCGCCCATCACCGGCATACCAATGTATGAAGGCATGATCATTCAATATAGAATCAGCCCTTTCCTAGACATCAAGATGGATTGGGTCACGGAAATCACCCACATCCGCGAGGGCGAATACTTCATCGACGAGCAGCGCTTTGGCCCCTATGCCTTGTGGCACCACCAGCACCATTTTCAAGAACAGGACGGCGGCGTGATGATGACCGACCTATTACATTATAAGGTGCCTTACTGGATCGTTGGGGATATCGCCGATGCGCTGTTCGTCGATCGGCAGATCGAAACCATTTTCTCCTTCCGGAAAAAAGCGATTGAGCAGGCGCTCAACTTCATGGCGGTCAAATCACCACCGACTTCCAGCGCCCCCGCCGGAATACGATGACGGAGATGATAGCCAGTGCCGATTCGCTGGCGGCAATAGCCCAACAAACCCCGGCTAGCCCCCAGCCCAATTGCACGGCAAGCAAGTAGCTGAGCGGTATCTCCATCACCCAAAAGCAAAAGAAATTAATGATGGTGGGGGTGCGCGTATCACCCGCGCCATTGAAAGCCTGGCTGACGACCATGCCATAGGCGAAAAAGATATAGCCCAGGCAGATGATGCGCAAGCTCAACACCCCAGCTTCGAGCACCGCCGGCTCTGGCTCAAATAAGTTGATGATGGAAGGGGCAAAGGCGAAATAGACGACCGAGACGCTGAGCAGGAACAGCATATTGATAAATGCCGAACGCCAGACGGACTGCTCCGCCCGCTTGGGCTGGCCCGCCCCCAAGTTTTGCCCGACCAGGGTGGCGGCGGCATTGGCCACTCCCCAGGAAGGCAAGATGGTAAAAATAATGAGCCGGATGGCGATGGTATAACCCGCCACCGCCTCGCTGCCAAACTTGGCGATAATCCTCATCAGTACAATCCAGCTGGCCGAGCCGATGAGGAACTGCCCCGCCCCGGTAGCACCGATTTTCGCCAGCCGGCGCATCGTCGTCCGCTCGATGCCAAAGTGCCGCCAACGCAGTTGGATGATGCCGCCCTGGCCAAACAGCTTGTACAGTTGGTATCCTACCCCGATGCTGCGCCCGATGGTGGTAGCTACCGCCGCGCCCTGTACGCCCATCTCCGGAAAGAACCAGATGCCGAAGATAAAGAGCGGGTCCAGGATTATATTGATGATATTGGCAATCCAGAGCGAGCGCATGGCGATGGCAGCATCGCCCGCGCCTCGAAAGATGCCATTGAGCAAGAAGAGCAGCATGATGGCCAGGTTGCTGCCTAGCATGATCCGGGTATAACCCACCCCCTCGGCGATGACCGTAGGCGAAGCGCCCATAAGCCGCAGGATGTCTTTGGCAAATGCAATACCGGCCACACTAATCACTAAAGATAAGCCAATGGTGATCAGGATAGCCTGAGCGGCAGCCTCCGCCGCTTTGTCCCGCTGGCCCTCGCCTACCCGCCGGGCTACCATGGCCGTAGCGGCCATGCTCAGCCCTACCGCGATAGCATAGACCAGCGTGACGACTGACTCGGTCAGCCCTACCGTGGCCACTGCATCCACCCCTACCCGCGAGACGAAAAACACATCGGCCACGGCAAAGAGCGATTCCATGACCATCTCCAAAATCATGGGGATGGAAAGCAGGATGATGGCCCGGTTGATGCTGCCACTGGTATAGTCTTTTTCCTTGCCATTGAAGGCCTCTGAAAAAATGCGCAATACTTTTTTCATGAGCTAGCCGGGTGATGTTTCGGGCTTTATATACCAAGGAGATAACTGATTAGTTCCCAATGAGCAGCAAAATGCTCCGCCCGGCTATTGCCCCAGTTTCTCGATCAGGCCTTCCATCTGCTTGATCTGAACCTGAGCAGCTTCGAGCAGGGATTTGCTCCCCGCGCTCCCCTGCAGCTCGGCCAACTGGGCAGCGCGCTGGAAATAGACGAGGCCCTGCCGGGCCTGCTTTTCCAGCGCAGCCCGCTCGTGCGCCAGCAACCGGCAGCGCCGGTTGCTGGCGATGCCTAAAAAGTAGAGTGCTTGGGCTTCGAGCAAACCCAGGATTGCTCCGAAGGGACCGGCTTCTGCTGCGGCAAGATGACGGCGGGTATCATTATGCAAATCGCGGATTTTGGCCATCAACCCCTCCACCTCTGCCTCGATGGCATGGATATTTTGCTCGTCCAGCCCTTCATCCATCATGAGGCGAGTTTGGGCCCAAGACAACTCGTAGCTGTACAACAGCATCCACAAATGCAGGCTCAGGCGGTGGTGTTTGCCGCTTTCTGACGCTACTTCATCGGCCCCCATGCGGCAAGGCTCGGCAGCCAAGCTTTCTACCAGCTGCCTTGCCGCATAGAGGCGGTTCAGCCCCCGATGGGCGATAGCTCTGATCTCCTCGATAGCCTGTGGCTGCCCCTGGAGCGCTTCCAGGGCGTGTTGGGCGGCGAGCGCCAAGTTGAAATACAATGACATCTGCTGGGCCCGCAAAGGGCAGCCCAAAGCAGACAGCTCATGCCCTGCCGGGGCATGAGCGATGGAGGCCAATGTCTGGTCAAAAAAGCCAATGGCCCTGGTACCTGCTCGCTCGATCTCTTCCAATTGTTTTTTGCCCAGCTCGGAAGCTGGCCGGCGGGTGTATTGCACCTGGAACAAGCCTTGCAGGTACGCTCGCAGCACTTCGGCGGTGAAATCGGGCTGGCGCATTTCCAAAGCGGCCTTCAGCTCGGCATCCTGGACCTTCTCAAAGCAATCGGCCGCGATGCGGCAATACCGGTCGAAGGCTGCCATTTGGCGGCCGAAGCTCGCTTCGTCCACCGGGCGGAGGCTCTCATTGTAGCTGCTGGTCAGCGTGTTTTCCAGCGTGCTGGCGACAGCCAGGGCATAAACATAGGTCACCTGCCCGACCCTGAACAACACGGTAGGGTGGCCGTCGTTGTAGCGCAGGATCCTCTCGGCAGCCTGCACGGGCTGCGCCAAAGTATCCAGCCGCAAGTGCTGGCGGATGGAGTCTTGGAAAACAAAGGGCTTACGGGCGCGGCGGTTGAAGCGCGGCCCCAGCTCTTCCCGCGGCAGCTCTGCAAACTCCTGGTAAGTCAGCGGGTTGGGGCTGAGCTGCCAAATCGGGTCCAGCGGGAGGTGCTCTGCGATGAAGGCCTCCGGGGCGACGAGGAAGTAGTCTTCGTTGTCTTGGCTCACTTCTCCGGCGCCCGGCGTAGCGCCCCAGGTAGGGTCGGAAAGCAGCCACTCCGCCCCAACCCGCAAGGCGATCCAGGCATGGCCGATGCGCTCCACTTCTCCTTGTTGGTTGCGCACCAGCCCACTGACGACTTCGGCCTGCAAGCCCATCGCATCGGCCAGCGCTTTTGCCAGTTGGGCATAGCCCTGGCACACCGCTTTGCGCTGCTGCAACACCGCCTCTGGCTGTTGCGATTCGGTAAACTGCCGCGTGGCGATCAAAGAGGCTTGATCTACCTCCTCGTCGTAAGTGATATAGTGAGCCATCCAGATGTAAATCGCCCGGTATTTTTCACGGGGGCGGCTGCTGGCACTGGCGAGGTATGCCGCCAGGGTTTCTACGCTTTGGCTGGCTTCTTCGGGCGCTTCCAGCGCGTGGCGGTCAATGCGGCTATAGCCGCTGGATGGCGTGCCAGGTTGCGCCAGGGTGGGTAGGCTAGCGCTCAGGAGCACTAAGAGCAAAAAATAGTCGAGTCGGTGGTGCATAAACTCGGGTTTGGGGCAAAAATAAGCATTAGCTGGGATATGGCTGGGGTGATGGGGGTGCAAATAATGGTCAAAGGGGTGTCGGGCCGGAGGCCGCCGGGCGGTTGGGCCGCGGCTCCATAGTCGCCGCCCAACTCTCCCCCGCCAGCCAGGGTGGCCTGGTGGAAGGAGGCTGCTCGGTTTCGCGTGGCCGGTGCGAGCAGGGGCCAGTCGGCGGTGGATTTGCAGGCGCGGCGGGGCTGTGACGTGCTCCCGCTCTCACGTGTTTCTGTTTTGGCATGTTTCCAGGCTTGCCGTTTGTAGGGACATTAGGGACACGGAACGGGTGGGACGGAGCTGCTGCGCTGAGCCGTGGCAGCGTGCACTGTAAGCTGATAGCGGGGCCCATTGCCAAGTGTAGCGTGAGCGGTCATCCCGCTCAAATGTCCACTGGACGTTCAGCGGGGTGCCTTGCCGTAGGGGGTATGCGGGCGACTGCGTGCGCGGTGGGTGCCGGGGAGGTTTCGCAAACGCGGCTTCGCTCATAGCGGCACCTGCTCCCAGAAGCTCCGGAAAAGGCGTACCCGGCGGTCATCCTCGGGGTGAAATAAGAAGGGGCGGACGTCCTCGGCGAGCAGATTCAAGTCCACTTTGTTGATTACTTCAAAGATGGCTTGCCGCAGCGACTCGGGCGTGCTAACTCCCATTTTCGCATTCAGATAGGCATAGTCTGGTTGTACCCCTTTGGAGAATAGGAACACGATGTCAAAATAGTCTCGCCCTTTAGCTCGCGGGCGGTTGCCCAAGGCGTAAAGCTTTTGCGCCAACAAAAGGCCAAGCGGCGTAACCAGCAAGCGGGTAAACAGGCCAAATCGGTTCAACACGTAGAGTTGAGGCTCAAAGGAGAAGCCTTGGCTTTCTGTATCTAGTTGAATGAGGATTTTCTCCTCCCGGTGCCCGCTCAGGCCCTGCTCGAATAGCAGGCTTGGAAAACGAATTTTAAAGCGATAGGCGCCCCGATTGACGCTGGTTACTTCCACGCGGTAGCCTCGGCGTTCCAGGCCTTTTTGCACCAATTCAGCAACAGCATCGAATTCTTGCGCAGATAGGCCGAAATTATCAAAGTCCAAGTCTTCCGAAAAGCGGGTGTTGCCATGTACCAAGCGCAGGCAGGTGCCGCCCAAAAAGCAGAACTTCTCGGCAAAAGCGCTTTCGTATAGTATCTCCAGGATGACACACTGCAAGTATTCCCGCAGCATGGCTTGCTTCTGCAACTCTAAGTGAGCGGGAAACTGCTTAGCGATTTGTTCAAGGCTCATCATAACTCTAAGTAATTTTGTAACGCTCGCCACCGCTGCTCCAATGCCGGAGAAGCGAAAAGGCTAAGATAATCCAAGGCAAGGCTCAAATCAATCTGGGCGGCGATCTCCTCCCGCTTAAGGCGAAGCGCCGCGAAATCCGGGGCGGCTACCAAATGGGGGTGGAAATACAGCCAATCCAGCAGGGTCTTTTCCGGCTCTGCAATCAAAAAGGCAGCCTCAGCACTTTGCATGAGTTGATAGCCAAAAAAGAGGCGCGGCTGTATCGAGCGGTATTCGAAATGCCCGATGGGCGTACGCCAAGCGCCTGGCTTTGCCGTCGTGACGGAAGTGACGCTAAATACGCTCTCTGGAATCCAGTTATAATAGCGCAGCGCCGTAGCCAAAGAAACGTAAGAGGGGCGATGCAGGCGATTGGCAATTAGGTACAGGTCTTGCTCCGAACGCAAGGTGCCAGGAAAGGCATACCAAGTGTTGCGAAGCTTGAGCAGGTAGCCTTTATCCTGCCAGTTGACCAGATTCACAAAGTTGAAATCTGGCCATTGCTTGGCGATGTCCTTGGTGCAAAAGACCCGCTGCGGCTCGAATACCATCCTGAATTCCTGGAAATTCATTCTTGTTTTTTTGCAAAAATATAAATTTTTAGAAACAGAATCAAATATTCCTGCTTGTTTCGTGGAAAAGCAAGGGCGCAGTGTAGGGTAAGTGGTCATCCCGATCGAATGCCCAATGGACATTCAGCGGGGTGCCTTGGCGTAGGGGGTACACGGGGGCCTGCGTGCGCGGTGGCTGTGGCCTTTGCCATACTGGCCCTGCTATAATCGGGAGATTTTCTGGGCTTTTTGAGCGATTAGGCAGCCTGCGGGAACTTTTCGAAGAAGCTTGCTATTACCTTTCCTTTTATGAAGCACCTGAAATTGTATCACGGATCACGAAAATTGTTCGATCAGCTGTCGAATGCCTATCACGATAGTGGTAATGGAAAGATGAACGCTGGCTGGGTACCTTTCATCAGATTTAAACATGGCATTTGAATTCCCTTTGGATATGCCCGCAACGTCTATGGTATGGGTAGCAGATGGCAAAAAACTTTATCACAATAAGATCAACACTGGTTATTACTATCTGGAAAGCAGAGAAGATCACCTTCTTTTCCATACTGCTACGAAAAGTACCATCATAAAAACTGGCGAGACGACTTGTTAGTTATCGTACAATTTCGAAGTTGTCCGATAGCTATCCGCATAACTAAGCACCGGTCGGGATGGGTGCCATTCAAGCCGTGACTGCGCCCGCGGTGCCGCTAAGCCCCTGGCAGCGCCATCTCCGCCCAGGAAAAAGCCGTCTCATACCCCCGCTGGCGGAAATACTGGC